>JABCNW020000184.1 GCA_013333945.2 Propionibacterium sp. | reverse complement strand
GGTCGGCGATGATCGTCGTCACCCCCCTTTCCTTGAGGTCGAGAATCACCCCGCGCAGCATGTCGAGGCCGTCGAGGTCGAGGTTCGCCGATGGTTCGTCGAACAGCAGCACCCGGGGGTTCAGTGCCATCGCGGATCCGATCGCCAGTTTCTGTTTCTCACCGCCCGAGAGCCCTGCGATGCGGCGGCCCAGCAGATCGGTAATTCCGACGTCCGAGGCGATCTCACCGACCCGGCGGACGATCTCCTCGGAGGGCATGGCGAAGTTCTCGCAACAGAAGGCCAACTCGCTCGCCACGTCAAATGTGAAGAACTCGGAACGGGGATCCTGGAAGACGGTGCCGACCCTGGAGGCGAGGTCGCGGGATGGCAGCTGGGCCACCGGGACGCCGTCGAGGGTGATGCTCCCGGTGACGTGGGCGTCGAAGAAGTGGGGCACCAAGCCGTTCAGGCAGCGCAGCAGGGTCGTCTTGCCGCAACCCGAGTCCCCCGTGACGAGGACGCTCTGACCAGCGGGAATGACCAGGTCGATGCTGCTGAGCGCCGCGGGAAGCAGGGTTTCGTCGTCACCGAAGTAGGAGACGGTGGCCTCAGCGAACTCGATCACCATCTCACCCACACCCTCACGGCTGCGACCAGCGCGGGGGTGAGTGCCATCAGGACCCAGTCGACGGCCTCCAGACGCGGGACGGTCATGGCGGAACGACGGTGCCCGGGATCGAGGCCCTTGCACTCCGCGACTGCCGACAGCTCGTCAGCGATCCGCCCTGAACGCATCAGAACCGGGCCGACACCGTGTTCCAGTTCTTTTAGCGGGTGACGCAGCCAACGACGCCACCGGGCCTCCGAACCCCGCAGCCTGGACGCAGAGCGGATGGTCCTGAGCTCACCCAGCAATGTGGGGACGTAGCGATAGATGACCATGATGACCACCAGAAAGGTGCCCGGCAGCCGCAGTCTTCCCAGGGCCGCCATCGCCTCACCCATCGGCACCCGGGTGAAGACCCCCAAACCCATGGCGAGCGCCGGGAAACCGTAGACCGAGAGGGTCAGCAGGATCCCGAGCCACGGCACCAGCGGCAGGTGCGCCCCCAGCAGGCACAGGTGGTGCAGGACCCGCAGCGCGACGTAGCTTCCGGCCAGTTGCAGGGACAGCCGGGACGACCCGAGCAGGAACCCCAAGGCGACGGGGTACGCGGGCAGCAGGGCGGTACCGGCCGGGACCTGGACCAGGCCGGTACCGAAGGCCATCGCGACTAGCATGACCAACCCCGCCCTGAAGTCGGGTTTGGTGGGGAAGGGCGATCTGAACCCTTCAGGGGTCCTGGGGGAAGTCGCCGTGAGGTTTGCTTCGGAGCGATCCGGGCAAGGAGTTGGAACCCCATCCGGGGACAGGGAATCAACCGTCGACATAGTTGCTTAGGCTAACCTAAAGTTTGCGTCGGTAGAACCCGCTGCCCGCCTGTTCAACGACGGATCGCAGGCGACGGATGCCGCGCCGGCCGGGGGTGAGGTGTTCCTCGACCCGTCAGGCCGGGGCGCCCTCCAGGATGGCGCGACTGGCGGACAACCCCAGGCGGGTGGCCCCCGCGGCGACCATCTCCTGGGCGGTGTTCCAATCGCGGATACCACCGGAGGCCTTGACCCCGAGGCGGCCGTTGACGGTCGCCGCCATCAGCGCTACGGCGTGGGTGTTGGCGCCGCCCGCCGGGTGGAAACCCGTCGAGGTCTTCACGAAGTCGGCGCCCGCCTCCTCGGCGGCCCGGCAGGCGGTGACGATCTCCTCGTCGGTCAGGGCGGCGGATTCGATGATGACCTTCAACGTCCCGGTGGTGGCCTCGCGCACGGCGGCGATCTCCTCGATCACCCGGTGCGGTTCACCGGCCTTCAGATGACCGATGTTGATGACCATGTCGATCTCGTCGGCGCCCAGCCGCGACGATTCCGCCGCCTCGGCGGCCTTCGTCGCCGGGGTGTGGTTGCCGGACGGGAACCCGCACACCGTCGCCACCTTCAAGGGGGCGAGGTCGTCGGTCAGCGGCAGCATCGACGGCGAGACGCACACCGAGAAGACGCCCAGTTCCCTGGCCTCCGCTATCAGCGCGGAGACCTGAGCCGGTGTGGCGTCGGTTCGAAGGAGGGTGTGATCGATCATGCGCGCCAGCGCATCCCGGGAAATCTCCATGCGCCGAGGGTAGCCGGTTGTCAGGGGGTGAGGCTCAGGTGGCCAGGGGCAACCAGACCGTGAAGCACGTGCGACCCGGGCGGGAATCCACCTCCACCCGGCCACCGAAGCTCGCGACCACCGCCTGCACGATCGACAGGCCCAGTCCCGTCGACTTCGCCTCGTTGTGGCGGCGCGACGCGTCCGCCCGGGTGAAGCGCTCGAAGATCCGGGGCAGCACATCGGGTGCGATGCCGGGACCGTCATCGACGACCATCAGGCAGGCCTGACCGTCCCTGATGCCGGCTACAGTGGTGACGGTGGTGCCCGCGGGGGTGTGGTTACGGGCGTTGGACAGCAGGTTGACGATCACCTGGTGGAGGCGGTCGGCGTTGGCCCGAACCTCGAACCCTTCCTCGGGAAGTTCCAGGCGCCAGGTGTGATCGGGTCCGGCAGCGCGCGCGTCGCTGACGGCGTTGAGCACCACCGCGACGATGTCGACGGGCTGCATCTCGACGGGGGCGTCGGCGTCGAGCCGGGCCAGCAGGAGAAGATCCTCGACGAGTTTCGTCATGCGCTGCGACTCCGCGTCGATCCGGCCCAGCGCGAACGCCGAGTCCGCGCCGTCGCCGCGGGCCGCCAGCTCCGAGTAACCGCGGATGGCGGCCAGGGGATTGCGCAGCTCGTGGGAGGCGTCGGCGACGAAACGCCGCAACTTGGTCTCGGAGGCCTCCCGGACCTTGAAGGCTCCCTGCACGTTGCCGAGCATCCGGTTGAAGGCGCCGGTCAGCTGCGCCACCTCGTGTTCCGGGGACAGCGCCGGAGCAGGGACGGCGGGCACGTTGACCTCCCCTCGGTCCAGGTCCAGCTGCGAGACCGTGGAGGCCGTCGCCGACAACGACCGCAGCGGTTTCGTCGCGGCATTGGCGACGGCGCGGGTCGCGAACGCAGCCGCCACCACGGCTGCCACACCCAGGGCGACGGCCAGCAAACTCAGGCGCACAATGGTGGTGTTGACGGTCTCCAGCGGCAGGGCCAACACCATCAGTTCGTGGTCGCGGTTGTACTGCGCGACCGCCCGGTACTGGCCCAGATCGGGGACGTCCACGGTGTGTTTCTGACCGTCCGTGGCGACCTTCAACAGCGCGTTGATGGCTTCCACAGAGACGGTGTCGTACTCGCCGTGCCCGATCTTCGACGCGACACTGACGCCGCTCGAACTGCGCAGCACCACGACGGTGCCGGGTGGTGTGCCGGGCGCCAGGATGCCCTTCGGGCGGCCGTCCTGCTGGCCGGTTTCGCGCACTTGGAGAGCTGTGGCGTTGTCCACCTGTTTGTCGAGCTGCTCGTACATGATGACGCCCGCTGCGACGATGGTTCCTGCCGAGATCAGCAGCGCCAGCACCGCCACCACGACCGTGACGCGCCGTCGCAGCTGGGCGGAGAGGCTGGCCGGGCGCATCAGGAACTCGCGGGTCGCAGCACGTACCCGGCCCCGCGCATGGTGTGGATCATCGGGGAGCGGCCCGCGTCGATCTTCTTGCGCAGATAGGAGATGTAGAGCTCGACGACGTTGGCCTGGCCGCCAAAGTCGTAGTTCCACACCCGGTCGAGGATCTGGGCTTTGCTGAGCACCCGTTTGGGATTGCGCATCAGGTAGCGCAGCAGCTCGAACTCGGTGGCGGTGAGGTTGATGTTCTCGCCAGCGCGGGTGACCTCGTGGGAGTCCTCATCGAGGATCAGGTCGCCGACGACGAGCTGGGTTTCCGGCTGCACCGTCGTCGCCCCGGAGCGTCGCAGCAGCCCGCGCAGCCGTGCGATGACCTCCTCCAGGGAGAACGGTTTGGTCACGTAGTCGTCGCCCCCGGCGGTGAGCCCGGTGATGCGGTCGGCCACGCCGTCCTTGGCGGTCAGGAAGATCACGGGCACATCGGGTTGTTCGGTGCGGATGCGGCGCATCACCTCCAGACCGTCGAAGTCCGGCAGCATCATGTCGAGCACGATGGCGTCGGGCTTGACGGCACGGGCCGCGTGGACGGCGTCGGTTCCGGTGGCGGCGGTGGTCACGTCCCAACCCTCGTAGCGCATGGCCATGGCCAGCAGCTCGGTCAGGCTGGGTTCGTCGTCGACGGTGAGGACCCTCAGGGGCGTGCCGTCGGGGCGGGTCAGTGCAGTGGGCTGTGCGGGAGGCATGCCTCTACTGTGACAGTCAGGAGTGAGGTTTCGCCATGAGGCTGCTGTGTGTTTCCTGTGTCACATGTGTTCCCCATGGCGAGGTGGCCCAGCTGTCCGACGTGGCGAGGACAGGCTCCGCGTCGAGGGAACGCGCGGGCTCCGCGTCCAGGGAGCAGGCGGGCTCTTCCGGGAGGGATCGGGCGGGGCGTTGTGGTGATTCCTCCTCGGGAAGTGGATCCTCCGTGGCTGGTGCGATGTCCTTCGGCGTTCGGAACAGATTGTCCAGGGCCAGTCGTCCTGCTCCGGGGCTCATCAGCATCATGCCCACCACGGCCATCACCGCGTTGTACTCCCAGCCGGAGTCATGGACGTAGAAGTTGTGCGACCTGAGGGTGAGGATGATGCCGATGTTCAGGACTATCAGGCCGAGGCCGATCGCGGGGGTCGCCAGCCCGAGGATCAGGAAGATGCCTCCGACCACCTCGAACCCGATCAATAACCACACCATGAGCCCGGGATTCGGGATGCCCGCCTGTTCGAGGATGCCGGCCTCCGCGGCGATTCCCTCGTTTTGCCAGCGGTGCCAGCCGTGGGTGACCATGATGAAGCCCATGACGATGCGGGCGAGCATCAGGGTGATGCCTTTGAGCACGTGGATGAATGCCTTCATGGTTCTCCCAGCCGTCGGTCTTTTAGCCAATCGTATGACACGAACCAACCGGTTGCTTCGGAATTTTCCTGATAAAATGCTTCGCCCTCCGGTGCTGAGGCTGCTCCCGGGGGACGTCACCTAGGGTCCCGTTATACTTGCGCGGGTGCAGGGGCGAAAGAGCTTCGGGGCAATGTGGGCTCTGGAGCCTGACGTCCTCGACGAGAGCCCAGGCGGGCCGGATGAGTCTGCAAAGTCGTGAGGAGGCGCCTCATGCGTGGTGCTTTGTTCAGGATTGTGTGTGTGATGTGCGCCGTCGTCTCGCTCACAGCCTGTTTGAAGAGTGAGGGTGTCATGCCGAGTTCCGATGCAAACCTCGATGCCGCGCTGTCGGCGTTCATCAAGGAGGGGGGTGGCCCGGTCGCGCTCTCCTCGATGACCGATTTCGACTGGGATCAGTTCGGAGTTGTGGGTGAAGGGACCAAGGCCGAGGAGATCGAGTCCCTGTTCGGGGAGAGGATCATCCGGGAAAAACGCTACCTCGGCTCCGCCAGCCTCTTCGTGTTCCTCAAGGACGGAAAGGTGGTCCGAGCGCTCATGGTGGCGCCGGATGTGTTCCACCCCGGGGATTTCGGAAAACTGTTCACTCATGGCGTGATGCTGCGCGGCGGCGGCGGTGAAGGTCTGGTGCGGTTCGTCGAACCCGGCTGATAGCTTCCGAACCGCCCCGACGGGCGCGGTGGACCCACGCGTGCTTACCCTGCACAGCGCCTCCTCTAGGGTTGTGCCTGATGTCTGCTCTCGAAACACGTTCCCGGGGCACCGATCCCGCCGGCGGGTGGGGATGGGTGGGGCTCGGGATACTTTCCAGTGCGTCTACGACCGCTGTTGCGTGGGCGCTGCTGCACCCCGCGATGACTGTCGTCGACAGTCTGCTGGCCGCCCTGTTCCTGGCGTCCTGCGCGGGCATGCTGTTCGCGTGGTGGCGGATCGGGCCGCGTTTCCCGCATCCCGTGGTCGCGACGGTGCTGTGGGCGCTTCCGCTGCTGGCCTGCCCGCTGGTGTACAGCCTCGATGTGAACGCCTATCTGACGCAGGGCTGGATGGTGCTGGGCGGCCACGACCCCTACGTCATGACGCTCGGGGAACCGCAGCTGCCCGGAATCACGGTCGGGGCTGACTGGGTGGAGACCACGTCGGTCTACCCGGCGGGGGCGTTGCTGATCTTCGCAGCCGTGTTCTGGGCCAGCGGTGGCCTGCCGTGGCTGGGGATCCTGTTGTTCCGACTGCTGCATCTGGCCTGTCTGCTGGTGGTGGCGTGGGCGGTGAAACGCATCGCGCCACGCGTTGGGGTCCCCGTGAACACGGCTCTGTGGGCGGGAATCGCCACCCCGCTGCTGATCCTCCAGTGGATCGGGGGCCTGCACAACGATGCCGTGCTGGTGGCCTTGATCGCTTTGGCGGTGTTGGTGGCGACTCGCGGCGGCTGGTCCGGGCTGCTGCTGGGCGGGGCTCTGATCGGGGCGTCCCTGACGATCAAACAGTCGGGGGCAGCCGCGGGGCTCGGGATCGTCGCCCTGGCCTGGGCGGCCTCGCCGGGGCGCGACTGGTGGCGACTCGCGGGCCGGGCCGCGGCGGCAGGGGCGGTCGCTGTCGGGGTGTTCGTCGGGGTGTCGCTAGGTTCCGGCCTGGGCTTTGGATGGAACAAGCCCACTGCTGGTAATCCCCTGGCCGTGATGAGCGACTCGCCGCTGTCGTGGGTCACCCAGGCAATGAAATTCCTCGGACAGGAGGAGTCGCTGACCCCGGTGATCCGGATACTCACCCTCATCGCCGGGCTGGCGGTCCTGACGGCTTGGGTGTGGCTCGTAGTGCGGTTTGGCCCCCGGCCCGGAGAACCGGGACGTCCCTGGGTGGTGCTGCTCGGTGGGTTGCTGGCCTTCGCGCTGCTCGGTCCCGCCTTGCAACCCTGGTATTTCACCTGGGCGGCGCCCTTCGTCGCCCTGGCCTTGCCCGACCGCCGTTGGCAGCGGATCTGGTTGAGCGCAACCGTGGTGGTCGTGCTGGCGGCCACCACCCGGGTTGCCTTCGGCTCCCCGCTGCTGGGGCTGGCAGCCTGGTTGCTGTGGCGACGCCTCGAGGCGAAGAACCTTGACGTTCTCGATGAGCGGACCGGGGTCTGACGTCTCCGCGACTGCGGGCCGACGCTTTTTTCCGCGACCGCGGACTAGTGTCGCGGGCATGACCGAGCAGCGTTGGAAACGGACCCCCGGGGCGTGGGCCGTGCGGATTCGCGGTCTCACCAAGCGTTTCGGACGCGTCCAGGCCGTGTCCGGACTCGACTTGGATGTCCCCCTCGGTGGTATCCACGGACTGCTTGGTCCCAACGGCTCCGGAAAAACCACGACGCTGCGGATGCTGCTCGGCCTGATCCGCCCCGACGACGGCGAGATGCGCATCTTCGACCATGAGGTGCCCTGCGGGTTGCCCGACGTGATCGACAGGGTGGGTGCCATCGTCGAGAGCCCCACGTTCGCCCCGAACATAAGTCTTCGGCGCAACTTGGAAATCCTCGCGGTCTCCACCGGGGTGCCACGACGTCGTGTCACGGAAGTGCTGCTGGAGGTTGGGCTGCGGGGTCGCGAGAAGGCGGCTTTCCGCACCTGCTCCCTCGGCATGAAACAGCGACTCGCGATCGCCGCGACCCTGTTGAGGGAACCCGACCTGCTGATTTTCGACGAACCCACCAACGGCCTCGACCCCGCCGGTATCCAGGAGATCCGCACCACCATGCGGGCACTCGCCGACGCGGGCCGCACGGTGCTGGTGGCCAGCCATCTGCTGGGGGAGATCGAGCAGATCGCTGATTCCGTGTCCATCATGGGGCGGGGCCGGGTGATCGCGGCCGGGGATCTGGAGGAATTCCTCAACGACGGCTCCGAGTACGTGGCGGTGGAGATCGACGACGTCCCGGCGGCCTTTGAGACGCTGCGGCAGGCGGGTTTCGGCGCCCAGCTGGTGGGAGGGCAGTTGCGCGTCACCCGTGACGAAGGACTCGACCCGGCAGCCATCGCTCGGGTCCTCGGGGAGGTGGACCTGTGGCCGAGGCACCTCAGCCTGCAACGCTCCAGCCTCGAATCCGTGTTCCTGGAACTGACCGAGGACGAACGCCTTACCACCACGCAGGGAAGGGCCGTGGCGTGATGCTGAATCTGTTGCGCGCCGAGCTTCTCAGACTGATCAGTAACCGGAAGGTGGCGGTGCTGGGGGCGTTCGTGCTGGGTCTGGGTTTCTGGATCTCGGCCTCGATGGCCGTGACGCTCAAGCCCTACACCGCGCTCGAATGGGACGAGGCGCGGCGGCAGTCCAACGATGCCCAGATAAACCTGGAGGTGATCTGCGGGTCGAGTTCGTCCAGCAGCGACTGCACGGCGCTTCCGACGACCATCACCGTGGAGGGGTTCCTGCGTCCCCAGATGAGCTTCGAACAGTTCGTCGTCGCATCCCTCGAACCGACGATGCAGATGGGGCTGCTCATGGTGGTGGTCCTGATCACCGTGCTGATCGGGGCCGAGTTCAGCACTGGTTCCATCGGCACCCAGCTGACCTTCACCCCACGCAGGCTGCCGCTGCTGTGGGCGAAAGCCCTGGCCTCAGCGATCTGCGGGACCTGTTTGATGGCTTTCTGGGTGGTGCTCATGGTGCTCCTGGGAGTGTTCTTCTACCTGAATGTGCGCGGAATCGAGGGGCTGAGTGCCGGCTCCCTGCTGGGTGCACAGGTGGGGCGTGCGCTGCTGGCTGGGGCTGTGATGGGGATGCTGGCGGCGCTGGTGACGATGGCCCTGGCGTCAACGGGCAAGGCGTGGGCGCTGATCTCCGTCGGCCTGGCGCTCTCCCAGTTCCTGGAATTCTCCAGGGACGTCGCCCAGACGGCCTGGTTGCTGCCGACCACCAACGCATTCAGCCTCATCACCGGCGGATGGAGCCGCACCATCTACAACGGCGACGGGGTGCGGCAGGAACCGGTCCCACACCTCGACTACGGATACTCGCTGGGGTATGCGATCTTCTGGCTGGTGATCCTCGGAATCTGGGCCTCGGCCAGCTTCTCGCGTCGTAACATCCTCAAATAGCCGCCCGAAGCCAGTTGACTCGGTCGGCATGCCGGCCGTGCCGGGCGTCTCCCGGTAGGATCGCTGCCCGTGCGATACGTCTCCACCCGTGCCACCGACCACACCACCAGGGCCTTCAGCGACATCCTCCTGGAAGGCCTGGCGCCCGACGGTGGTCTCTACCTGCCCGCCGAGTACCCGCGGGTGGACGCAGGCACCCTTGCCCAGTGGCGGAAGGTGCTGGCCGACGACGGTTACGCGGCGCTCGCCTTCGAGGTGTGCTCCCTGTTCATCGACGACATCCCCGCCGAGGATCTGCTGGGCATCTGCCGGCGAGCCTACGCGCCCGAGAAGTTCTCGGACCCGCAGATCGTGCCGGTCTCCGAACTCTCCGACGGGGTACGGTTGGCGCACCTCAGCAACGGTCCATCGGCGGCCTTCAAGGACATGGCCATGCAGCTGCTCGGCGAGCTGTTCGCCCACGAGCTGGCGCGCCGCGGCGAGCGTTTGACCATCCTCGGTGCCACCTCCGGAGACACCGGTTCGGCTGCCGAGTACGCGCTGCTGGGCCGGCCCGGGATACGGGTGGTGATGCTTTCCCCGGCGGACCGCATGACCCCGTTCCAGCAGGCGCAGATGTACTCCATCGACGATCCCGGTGTGGTGAATCTGGCCGTCGAAGGGGTTTTTGACGACTGCCAGGACCTCGTCAAGGCCATCAACGCCGACGCCGAGTTCAAACGCGACCACCACATCGGCGCGGTGAACTCCATCAACTGGGCGCGCTTGATGGCGCAGATCGTCTACTACGTCGCGGCCTGGTTGCGTATCGGTGGCGAGGAACCGGTCTCGTTTGCGGTGCCCTCGGGCAACTTCGGCAACATCGCGGCTGGACACATCGCCCGCCTCATGGGGCTGCCGATCCGCCAGCTGGTGCTGGCCACCAACGAAAACGACGTCCTCGACGAGTTTTTCCGCACCGGCATCTACCGGCCCCGCGCCGCACAGCAGACTCACGCCACCAGCTCCCCGTCCATGGACATCTCGAAGGCATCGAACTTCGAACGTTTCGTCGCCGCCCTCCTGGGCCGCGACGGCGCGCGCGTCGCCGACCTATTTGGCCGGGAACTGCCGGAAACCGGCAGGCTCGACCTATCCGGTGAGGATCGCGACCGCTTCGGTTTCGTCTCTGGATCCTCCACCCATGCCGACCGGCTGGCCGAGATCCGCGCCACCTGGGAGAGCGACGGGGTGCTCATCGCCCCCCACACCGCCGACGGCGTGCGCGTCGCTCGCCGGCTGCTGGCCGCAGGTGAGATCTCAGGGCCGGTCGTGGTGCTGGAAACCGCGCTCCCCGTGAAGTTCGCCGAGACCATCACCCAGGCCACCGGGATCGTTCCGCCGCGCCCCGAGCGCTTCAGCGAGATCGAGGACCTCCCCAGGCATGTGACGCGCATCCCCGTGGATGCGGATGCGGTGAGACGCGTTATTGGTGGGGTCGCCTGAGAACGGGAATCGGACCCCTTGTAGGGTTAGAAATCCGGGGGAAAACAGTATGCCGGTTCATACAGAGCATGCCGGTTTATAGGAGGAAACATGCTGGACTGCGCCATCATTGGGGCTGGCCTAGCGGGCCTCGTGGCTGCTCGCGACCTGCGGAACCGAGGACTCGGTGTTGTTGTGCTCGAGGCTCGGGACCGCGTGGGAGGGCGTGTCGAGAATGGGGTTCTCGCCGACGGCCAGTATGTGGAGCTCGGAGGTCAATGGATTGGCGCCGGACACGACGCCATCTTTGAACTGATCGAGCGCTACGGGCTGAGGACTATTGGTATTCCGGCTCGTGGAAATCTGGTGGTGCGTATCCATGGCAGATTGCTTGAGGTGCCGTCGGCTGCGGATGGGGTGGAATTGACCCCGTTCGAGGTCGCCGACCTCAGCCAGGGGTTGTTGAGACTGCGACGTCTCGCACACCGCCTGGCTGATGATCCGGCATGGGTGGCGGCGAACGGTGCCTGGCTGCGGCAGGACCTACGACGCTGGGTGCGTACCAACTTACGCACCGGTGGGGCGCAGGCCCGTTTCGGCGAGGTCTACGAAGCGGCTTTCGGGTCGATGATCCCGAAGGCGACCCTGGAGGAGGGGTTGCGGCAGATCAATTCGGGGCCGAGCCTGGAGACGATGATTGCGAACAACGGCGGGTTGAACCAGCAGCGCATCGAGGGCGGCATGACCGCCCTGTGCGAGGCCCTGGCCAACGATCTCGGGGAGGTGGTGCGCCTCGGGAATCCCGTGACGAAGGTCACGCACGGCGACACCGCCGTCGTGACGCTCGCATCCGGGGAAACCGTCGAGGCCCGCACCGTCGTCTCGACGCTACCGCCGCGCCTGGCCGTCGCCTTGGAATACGACCCGCCTCTTCCACAGTGGAGACGAGACGTCGCGGAGAAGGTGGCGCCTGGCAACGTGATCAAGGCATATCTGGTGTATGAGACGCCCTTCTGGCGCGAACGAGGACTTTCAGGGCAGTCGAGCTCTGACGAGGGGGCGGTTCGCGTCACGTTTGACACAACACCGGCCGACTCGACCCGTGGGCTGCTGATGGGTTTCTTCGAGGGCAACGAGGCCGATTCCCTGGCCCATCGCTCCCTGGAGACCCGGCGGCGCGCATTCGTCGAGTCGGCCGTCCATGCATTCGGGGAGGAGGCCGCCGAACCCAGCGAGTACGTCGAACGGGACTGGAGCGCCGAGCAGTACACGCGGGGCTGTCACGGGGCACATTTCGCGCCCGGGATCTGGACCTCCAACGGCCCCGTTCTCGCGGCCTCCGAGGGCTGCCTCTACTGGGCCGGGGCGGAGTACTCGACCAAGTTCAACGGCTACATGGAAGGCGCCGTTCGTTCTGGCGAGGAGG
>JABCNW020000183.1 GCA_013333945.2 Propionibacterium sp. | reverse complement strand
TTCGATGCTGTTCCAGGGCGTTGCAGTGGAGTTCTACACGCAAGCTCACAGGCACCATAGCCCCCTTCACGTCTTCCATCCCCATGGAGCAACACGATCAGGTCTCAGTCGATGCATTCACGGGGACCGGCTTCCATCCACAGGACTTCTTGAAATTGTTGTATCCACACTCAGAAGCAGTCCACAGTACTCGCGTACGTGGTCGTACGCCGCTCGGGCGCTGAGACACCCGCATTGCTCAAACCACGAGCTGCACTCCCCCACCAGGCACGAGGTCGTGGCGTTGGAATCCATCATGTCCAAGGGAGTCCGCTTTTGCCAGCTGGTCTTCCAGACCGATCGCAAACACGGTCGGCCCCGCCCCGGAAATGGTCGCAGGAACTCCTACCCGCCGCAATCGCCGCAGCAACGACCAGGAGGCCGGCATCAACTCGGCTCTCTGGAACTGATGCAAACGGTCCCTGGTTGCGGACAACAACAAATCGGGACGCTGGTCAAGAGCCAGAGGAAGGGAAGCCGCAGCTATAGCCTGGGCCACAGCATCTTTCCGGGGCACCATGTCAGGTAGGACAGCTCTGGCTCCCTCGGTACGGACCTCCAGATCAGGAACGAATGCAAGGCACCGCAGACCCTCCGCGAGCCGCAACCGAATCAGTTCCACCCGTTCACCATCCAGCCAGGCCAGTATCGCACCTCCCCAGACCGCCGCACCCGCGTTGTCGGGATGCCCCTCCAGAAGACTGGAGACCCGGGTCAATTCGGCCCGGTCCAGCTCTTCATCTGGAAAGGCAATGCCGTGGGCCAAAGCACAGCCAGCCACTATGGCCGCCGCGGAGGAGCCGAGCCCGCGCGAGTGCGGAATCGTATTGCGCGTCCTCAGGAGCAATCCGCCCGGCGGGACCACACTCCACTGGCGCAGGGCGTGCAGCAACGTTGCGATCACGAGATGGGACTCGTCGCGAGGCACCTGATGGGAGCCCTCACCAAACACCTCGATCTGGATGCCCCCAGTCTTCGAGACCTCCAGTGTCAGTTCATCGAACCAGTCTACGGCCAACCCCACGCAGTCGAATCCCGACCCCAGGTTGGCTGTACTTGCCGGGACACGTACGGTGAGTCTCACTTGCCCTCGATGCGCATGTAGTCAATGGCGTTCCCGATGAAGGGAGCCTCCCGCAGCGCCGCGACGACGTCCTGGAGGTCCTGTTCACGTGCATCGTGTGTCATGAAGTTCAACTCCGCGGTGAACCCGTCGGTGCGTCCCAAGCCTTCCAGGTAGGACTGCTGGCAGGTTTGTAGGGATACCCGGTGGGCTCCGAAAATAGTGGCGCACTTGGCGAGCACACCTGGTTTGTCCTCCACCTGGAAACGAATGTAGTAGCGGCTGGTCGCATCCCCGATCGGGGCGACCCCGCGCTTGGTGTATCCGGTCCCGAGGTGACCAGCGGTTCCCCGAACCCGGTTGCGGGCCACGGTTACCACGTCTCCCATGACTGCGGAGGCTGTGGGGGCACCACCCGCTCCCTGTCCAAGGAACATCAGCTGCCCTGCCTCGACCGACTCGACGAAAATTGCGTTGTAAGCGCCAGAAACAGAGGCCAGTGGATGGGTCTTCGGGATCATGGTGGGATGAACCTTGACGATGACTCGATCATCGTCCGCCAGCTTGGCTACGGCGAGCAGTTTCACCACACACCCCATCCGGTCGGCAGCCCGGATGTCGGTTTCCGTCACCGACGTGATGCCCTCGCAGAAAACCTCAGAGCTGTGCACCTCGGTGTGAAACGCCAACCCCGCAAGAATCGCTGCCTTCGCAGCCGCATCCTTGCCCTCGATGTCAGCGGTGGGATCAGCCTCCGCGAAACCGAGTTCCTGGGCTTGGCGCAGCGCCACCCCGAAGCTCAGGTGATTGGTGGTCATCTGGTCGAGAATGTAGTTGGTGGTGCCGTTGACGATCCCCATAACCGCGCGAATCTCGTCACCGACTAGGGATTCTCTGAGCGGCCGGATGATCGGGATCGCTCCTGCCACCGCTGCTTCATAGTAGAGGTCGACGCCGTTTTTCTTGGCTGTTGCACTCAGTTGTGCCAAGTCCTCGGCCAGCAACGCCTTGTTGGCGGTGACCACTGAGGCACCTGCGTTCATGGCCTCGGTGAGCAGGGTCCGCGCGGGCTCGATACCACCGATCACCTCGATGACGAGATCCAAGTCACCACGCGTGACGAGGCTATGCACATCCATGGTGAACAGATCGGGATCGATTCCTGGACGTTGTACGTCCAGCCTGCGCACCCCGATGCCGACGAGCTCCAAGGGCCGACCGATGCGTTGACGCAAGGAATCCGCTTCCTGGCTCAGGATTCGAGCCACCTGAGAACCAACCACACCGGCACCGAGCAGTGCCACCTTCAACGGCGAAGTCTCCTCAGCCATGTTCACTCCCCTACGTCAAGTCGCATCAGGTCTTCCAGGGTCTCCCGCCTGAGAAGCGTTCGTGTCTCGCCCTGGCTCACCGCCAGCAGGGGCGGTTTCGGGACCTGATTGTAGTTACTGGCCATGGATCGGCAATACGCCCCGGCCCCGGGGACGGCGATCAGGTCTCCCGGCTGGATGTCCCGGGGCAGGAAGACATCCCGAATCAAGATGTCACCTCCTTCGCAGTGCTTCCCGACGACCCGCGCGAGCACAGGCTCGGCCTGCGAGGTCCGGTTCGCCAAGGCGCAGGAGTACTCGGCGGCATACAGGGCGGGGCGGATGTTGTCGCTCATGCCCCCATCGACAGAAACGTAGGTGCGCGAACGCCCGTTCTCCAACTCCACGGCCTTCACCGTCCCGACCTCGTACAGGGCAACCCCAGCTGGGCCACAGATAGCACGTCCGGGTTCGATGCTGAGCTGGGGGCGTTTCAATCCGAAACCTCGACACTCGTGATCGAGGATGTCCTCGAAGGCTTGAGCAAGGGCGTCGGTTGGCATGGGTGAATCGGCCTCCGTGTAGGCGATTCCGAAACCACCCCCGAGGTCCAGCTCCGCCAGTTCCACCCCAGTGGCGACACGAAACTGCTCCGCCAGTCGCAGTGTGCGACGAATCGCCACTTCGAAGCCATGGGTCTCAAAGATCTGGGAGCCGATGTGGCTGTGAATACCGCGCAGCTCGATGAAAGGTGACGACTGGCACCGCACCAGCGCCGCAAGGGCGTGACCCCCGAGGATGGACAGGCCGAACTTCTGGTCCCCGTGCGCCGTGGCGATGTACTCATGCGTGTGAGCTTCCACCCCGGTAGTGACCCGTACCAGCGCATGAGCCCGTTTCCCAAGCTCCTGGCAGGCCGCCTCGATGCGGTCTATCTCATGGAAGGAGTCGACTATGATGCGCCCGACTCCCTGCTCCAGGGCGAAACGGATTTCCTCCACCGATTTGTTGTTGCCATGGAACCCGAGCCGCTCCGCCGGCATCCCCCCGGCCAGGGCGATCCGCATCTCCCCCATGGTCGTCACATCCAGGTGGAGCCCTTCCTCGGTAACCCAGCGCGCCACCGCCCGGGTTAGCAATGCCTTTCCTGCGTAATAGACCCGCCACCCGGCAAAATTGTCGCGGAAGGCCCGCGATCTGATGCGGAAATCCTGTTCGTCGATCACGTAGGCGGGTGTGCCCTGCTCGGCCGCAACCCGCGTCAGGGGGACCCCACCAATCACGATGCACCCCATCTCGTCCCGT
>JABCNW020000182.1 GCA_013333945.2 Propionibacterium sp. | reverse complement strand
GTCACGAGGCATTTTTTCGCCTTCCATGACGATTCTTCCTGAAACAGCAACGCGTCTCAACAGGGCGATAGGTGTCGCAAAAGGTGTGATCAGGCACACTTTCAGGTACCCGTAGACACACCAGATCCCGTGGCGTCACAGTGGCTGACGACAAGCACACACGCCCCGGGAAAGGTCCCACGATGTCCCTCTGGTCCATCTGGTTGGTCGGATTCGGCGTATCCGCCGACGCGTTCGCCGCCTCGCTGACCAGCGGCGTGAAAATGGGCCGTTTCAACTATCGGCACGCCCTGATCATCGCCCTCACCTTCGCGGGTTTCCAGGCCGCGATGCCGCTGCTCGGATGGCTCATGGCGGCCAACTTCACCGGCTTCCTCGATCCCTTCGACCACTGGATCGCCTTCGCGCTGCTCGCAATCATCGGAGGCAAGATGACCTGGGAGGCGCTTCAGGCCGACGAGGACGAGGGCGACAGCGGGCAGGGGAGCCGACTCGATCTGCGTCGCCTACTGATCCTGGGAATCGCGACCAGCATCGACGCGGCAGCCGTCGGGGTGTCCTTCGCGATGCTGGAGGTCTCGATCCTCCTGGCGATCCTCTGCATCGGTCTGATCACGCTGGTGACCTCGTTCGCAGCGGTCGGGATCGGGCACCGGATCGGGGTGAGGTTTCGCAGACCCGCCGAATTCCTGGGCGGCGTGGTTTTGATCATCATCGGTGCCCGCATCCTGCTGGAAGGACTCGCCCTGTTCTGACGGGTCGCACGTTTTGCCAGACGACTTCTGAAGATACGCTGACGCCGTCACCATGCATCGGCCACGTCCTGAAGGAGCGCCATGGAACGCAACACCGAGTTGCTGCTCCGGGTGGCGCGCATGTACCACGTGCAGTCCGAAACCATGGATGCGAGCGCCCACCACCTGGGGGTTTCGCGCTCGACGGTATCGCGACTACTGAAGGAGGCCCGGGACCGCGGACTGGTGCGCGTGACCATCACCGACCCCGACCGCCCCATGACCCGCCTGGCCGAGATCTTCCGCAAGAGCTTCCACGTCCAGGCACACCTGGTCAACGTCCGCCCCGGATCCAGCTACATGCTGCGCCTCGAGCAGGTCGCGAAAGTGGCCGCCCTGCTCCTCGACGACATCGTCACCAATGGCGATGTCGTCGGTGTGGCGTGGGGAACCACAGTCTCCGCGATCGCCCAGCACCTGCAACCCCGCGACCTGAGCGGAGTGATCGTCGTCAGTCTCAACGGTGGCGCCAATCAGCGCACAACAGGGCTTCCGTATGTCGGCTCCATCCTGCAGCGCTTCGCCGTCGCGTTCCACGGCGAGGAACAATTTCTGGCGCTGCCGGCCTTCTTCGACAACCCCGAAACCCGCACCGCCATGTGGGCGGAACGTTCCACCCGCCACATGCTCCAGGTGCGGGCTTCCTGCACGAAGGCGGTCTTCGGGGTGGGAGGACTCGGCTCCGAACTCCAGTCGCACGTGTACTCCGCCAACTACCTCGACGACTCCGAGCTGGCCGATCTGAAGTCGGCGGGCGTGGTCGGCGACGTCTGCACCGTGATGTTGCGGGCCGACGGGTCCTGGCGCGACATTCCCATCAACTCCCGCGCCACCGGCATGACCCCGGCGGAGCTGCGGGCCATTCCCCGTCGCATCTGCGTGGGCAGTGGGACGGGCAAGGCGGTTCCGGTGCTGGGCGCACTACGCGCCGGGGTCGCGACGGATCTGGTGATCGACGAGGAAACCGCCCGCGCGGTGCTGCACGAGATGCGTCCCGGTTTGCGCCTCGACTAGGAATTCCGGGGATCGTGTTTCCGCTGCCGGTTCTGAGGCGTTTCGTGAACCTCATAGGCTGTCCTCATGACTGATCTGCTCGTCACCACCCTGGACGATGGGGTCGCGACTCTCACCCTCAACCGTCCCAAAGCCATCAACTCACTCAACCTGGAGATGCTCCAGGCAGCACACGAGATCCTCACCTCGTGGGCCCACGACGACTCGGTACGGGAGGTGGTGCTCCGCGGCGAGGGGGCGCGCGGATTCAGCGCAGGAGCCGACGTACGGGAGTTGTCACAGGCCATCAGCGACAACGGATCCTGGCTGAGGTTCCTGGAGATCGAGTACCTGCTCGACCTAATCGTCGCCCAGTTCCCGAAGCACGTCACCGCTCACCTCAACGGCATCACCATGGGCGGAGGCCTGGGTCTGACGGTCAACGCCGACCGGCGAATAGTGGATTCGTCGACGCTGATGGCGATGCCGGAGACGAAGATCGGTTTCTTCCCGGACGCGGGTGTCATGTACTGGCTGGCGCGGGCCGGGGCTCTGGGCACCCACATGGCACTCACCTCCGGCACGATCGGCGGGGGCGATGCCCTGCGCATCAACCTGGCCGACGAGTCGTCCGCCGGCGATCTGCCCGCCCCGCTGTCGGAGGCCGCCTGGATCCAGGAGTGCTACACCGGGGACGACCCGGTCGAGATCGCACACCGGCTCGAGGAGCACCCCGACCAGGCCGCCCAGCAGGCGGGTCGTGAGCTGCGGGCTCGCTCACCGTTCGCGGTTCACGTCGCGCTGCGGGCGCTGCGACGGGCCGCCACCCTTGACTTGAACGGTGTGCTGCACCAGGACCTTCGGCTCGCGGAACACATGATCCCCGTCGATTTCGTCGAGGGCGTGCGCGCCCTCCTGATCGACAAGGACAACCAGCCCGCCTGGCGCTACGCCACCCTGGAGGACGTGCCGGCCCGGGTCGTCGATGAGGTCTTCGCCTACTGACAGAAAATCCCTCGCGAGGTACCGCCGCGGCCTTTCCGTGACTAGGCTCGTGTTCCATGAGTGATGACCAGTCCCGCAATCCCGGTCTACCCGCCCGCGACGGCTCCACCGACCCGTGGCTGTGGCTCGAGGACGTGACCGGCGAGGACGCGCTGGGGTGGGTGCGTGAACGCAACATGCGTGCCGAGGGGGAGCTCGACGCGAACAACGATGTGACGGCCTTGGCCGCGGAGCTGAAGGCGATCCTCGACTCCCCGGCGAACATCCCAAATGTGGTGCGCCGCGGCGACCAGCTGTACAACTTCTGGACCGACGCGGAGCACCCGCGGGGGCTGTGGCGGCGCACGTCGCTCGACTCGTACCGCACCGAGGAGCCCGACTGGGAGGTGCTGATCGACGTCGATTCCCTCAACGCGGCAGAGCAGGAGGACTGGGTGTGGCACGGCGCCACCGTGCTGCGCCCCGAGGAGGGGCAGCCGTGGCGACATGCCCTGATCGCCCTGTCCCACGGCGGCTCCGACGCGGACGTCACCCGTGAGTTCGATCTGGTCACCAAACGATTCGTGCCCGCTTCCGAGGGCGGGTTTGAACGGCCCGATGCCAAGGGCAGCCTCAGTTGGATCGATACCGAGACGGTGTTCGTCTCCACCGACTTCGGGCCCGAGAGCGTCAGCAGTTCCGGGTATCCTTTGCAGGTGCGCCGCTGGCGTCGGGGAACGCCGATGTCGGAGGCGACTCTCGTCCACCAGGGCGAACCGACGGACATGCAGGTCGGTGCGGGTCGCGATCACGTGCCGGGTTTCGTGCGCGACTGGGTCTACCAGGTCCGCGGCTTCTACGACTACGACCTGTTCCTGCTGAACCCCGACGACTCTCTGACCCTGATCGACGTCCCCTCCGACTGCACGGCTTCCCCCCACCGCGACCTGCTGCTGCTTACTCCCCGCACCGACTGGGAGGTCGACGACGTGCTGGTGCCTGCGGGATCCCTCGCGGTGGCGCGACTGGACTCGTTCCTGCCCGGCTGGGAAGGGAAGGGGCCGCGCGTGCGAGTGCTGTTTGCCCCGTCCAGGTCAACGTCGATCGCGGATTTCTTCGTCACCCGGAACTTCATCGTGGTCACGGCCCAGGAGGACGTCCGCACCTACCTGCTGGTGTTCCACCACGACGGCGAGCAGTGGCAGTCGCACCGTATCCACCGCGATCTACCGGGCACGGTGTGGGCCTCGGCGGTCGACGATGCCGAGGGCGACGAACTGTGGATCACGGCCACGGGTTTCCTCCAGCCACCGACGCTGTACCTGGGTGATCTGGCGCCCCTGCTGACGGGAGATGAGCCGGCGCCGCTGGTGAGGATGAAGGCGGAGCCGTCACACTTTGACGTCACGGGGCTGGAGGTGAGTCAGCACTTCGCGATCAGCGATGACGGCACGCGCGTGCCGTACTTCCAGATCGGTCGCGCCGACCTGCCCCCGGCCTGGGACAACCCGACCCTGCTCGGGGGATACGGCGGTTTCGAGGTGTCGATGTCGCCGCAGTACGGACCGCTGACGGGCAAGGCGTGGCTGGAGCGGGGCGGCACCCACGTGGTCGCGAACATCCGCGGCGGTGGTGAATACGGCCCGGCCTGGCACCAGGCCGCTCTGAAGGAGCACCGGCACCGCGCCTACGAGGATTTCGCAGCGGTCGCGCGGGATCTCGTCGCTCGTGGCGTAACCACCCGGGAGCGCCTGGCCTGTCTGGGCGGCTCAAACGGTGGCCTGCTCACGGGGAACATGCTCACCAGGTATCCGGGTCTGTTCGGGGCGGTGGTGATCCAGGTTCCGTTGCTCGACATGCGCCGCTACACGAAGCTCCTGGCCGGGGCGTCGTGGATCGCCGAGTATGGCGACCCCGACACCGACGACTGGGACTACATCCGCACCTTCAGCCCCTACCACCTCCTAGAGGAGTCGGCGGACTACCCGGCGACGCTGGTGACCACCTCCACCCGCGACGATCGCGTCCACCCGGGCCACGCCCGCAAGTTCACGGCGGCCCTGGAGACCATCGGAGCCGATGTCCGCTACTGGGAGAACACGGAAGGCGGCCACGGAGGGGCAGCCGACAACGCCCAACAGGCCTGGATGAACGCCCTGATCTGGACCTTCCTGCACCACACCATAGGTCGCTGACCGACACCACGAAACCCGCCCCAGTCCGGCCCACATCCGGTTCGCTGGCTTTCCTGCGGCGCGCCAGTGCTACAGCGCAAGCAAACGACCACAAGGCAAGCGAACCACACAACACTCCAGAACTTTCAACATTGGAAGGCCTCGACTTTGATCTGACGATTATGCATCTCAGTCCACCCAATCGTCTGCGACAAATCTGAAATTTTAGCTAGTCAATCCGGAGGACACGTTCAAATTCAGAGCCCGCACAAACTCCGTTGCGGTGTTTGGGTAATCCTGCGGAACGAAACGCTCTGGTTTTGTCCAGCCTGTAGCCCGGGAGACAGTGGTGACCAAATCCTGAGAAGCCTGCGGGGAAAGAAGCTTGACCCCGGAGTAGCTCAAATCTGCTTTGGAAAACTCGGCCTTCAAGGACCCTACGAGCCCCTCCCCCAAGGGAGAGGTTACAACAGACTGAGTGCTGAAACCGCCGTAACCTGTTGATTCCACAAATTTTGCGGTCAGATCTGACGCTTTCAACTTAGGATATTCTACTGGCTCTGATTTCTTGCCATATGGGTCCAGCGCGTCGGGATCCTTCATGTACGTTTTGTACTTATCAGCTTGCTCATTTGCTTCGCGTGCCAACGACATGACTTGTTCCCATG
>JABCNW020000181.1 GCA_013333945.2 Propionibacterium sp. | reverse complement strand
GCCATGATGAGCACCGCCTTCATCGGCTTCGCCGTCGTCGAGGCGCTCGCCATCATCGCCATTGCCCTGGCCTTCGTTCTTCAGTGAGGATTGACGTGGTTCCCGTGAGCGGGGTGCTGCTCGAGTCCGGGATCGATCTCGGACCGCTTCTGCCCCATCACCTGTCCGAGGTCGTGGTCGGCATCATCCTGATGCTGCTGGTGTTCCTCGTCATGTGGAAGGCCGTCGTACCGGCCTTCGAGAAACTGTACGAGGAGCGCTACCAACGCATCGAGGGCGGAATCCAGCGGGCCGAGCAGGCCGAAGCGAAGGCGGCGGCTGCGTTGGCGGAGTACAACGATCAGCTCAACTCCGCACGCGAGGAGGCGGCAAAAATCCGCGAGGAGGCCAAGAACACCAGTGCACAGATGCTGGCGGAGGCCCGGGAACGGGCCAGCAAAGAGGCTGATCGCATCCTCGCCGCTGGCAGGGCCCAGCTGGAGGCCGAGCGTTCGCAGCTCTTGGCCGAGCTTCGCGGAGACATCGGCGGTCTGGCCACTACCCTTGCCAGCCGGATCGTCGGCGAGGCGCTCACTGACGATGAGCGTGCCAACCGAACCATTGACCGTTTCATGCACGAGCTAGAAACGGCGGGCACATCCCGATGAACTCTCGCGACGTCGCCCTCAGTGCCTTCGACCCAGTGGTGGACGCCATCCAAGTTGATGCAGCCGCTGCCGATGAGTTGTTCGCGGTTGTCGATCTGCTCGAAGAACAGCCGCCGCTGAGACGTTCGCTGTCAGATCCCTCTGCGAGTTCGGAGGACAGGCAGGTGCTGGCCCGTAGGCTTTTCGAGGGCAGGCTGGGGACCGCATCACTGTCCGTGGTCGTCAAAGCGGTTTCGCGCCCTTGGTCCAGCGGGCGAGTCATGATCGAGGCCAGCGAACGGCAGGGCGTACGCGGCTTGCTGCGTGTCGCCACTGTGCGTGGGGAACTAAAGCGCGTCCAAGAGGAGTTGCATCAATTCGCACTGTTGATTGAAAGCTCCCCTGAGTTGTCCGACGCCCTGCGTAACCGGGGGCGCAGCCTCGCGGATCGACGTGCCCTGATCGCCCGACTGCTCACGGGACGGGTGGCTTCCGTCATGGAAATGCTCGCGCTGCGTGCAGCTGCGCCCCGTGCCCGCACGGTCCCGCTCGCCCTCACCAGCTATGTGGCTCTCGCCGCCGACCTGGCAGGGGAAAAGGTGGCGCGGGTCACCGTGGCACGTCCTCTCGACACAGGTCGCATTCAACGACTTCGCAGGGCTTTGGAGGCTCGGGTCGGCGGTCCGGTCCTCCTGCTGATCGAGGTGGACGAGAACGTGATCGGTGGGATGAGCGTCGATCTTGGCACACATGTATTCGAATCAACCGTGGCCGGGCGGCTCGACGAGGTCCGCCGGCTCCTGAACTGACATCAAGCGATGAAAGCGAAAGTAGGACGCAATGGCTGAACTCACCATCAGTCCCGACGAAATCCGCAGCGCGCTGGACGAGTTCGTCTCGTCCTACCAGCCCGCGGCTGCCAGCATGACGGAGGTCGGCGTTGTCGCGACCTCTGGCGATGGTATCGCGCGCGTCGAGGGTCTGCCCTCGGCCATGGCGAATGAGCTGCTGCGTTTCGAGAACGGCACCATGGGTATCGCCCTCAACCTCGATGAACGTGAGATCGGTGTGGTTGTACTCGGTGATTCCGAGGGTATCGATGAGGGCTCCACCGTGCGTGGCACCGGTGAGGTGCTTTCCGTGCCAGTCGGTGACGGCTATCTCGGACGTGTCGTCGATGCAATGGGTGACCCCATCGATGGGCTCGGTGAGATCAAGAACATCGAGGGTAGGCGGGCTCTCGAACTCCAGGCGGCAGGCGTCATGGATCGACAGGAAGTCCGCGAGCCTTTGCAGACCGGAATCAAGGCCATCGATGCAATGACCCCCATCGGGCGAGGACAACGGCAGCTGATCATCGGTGACCGCAAGACCGGTAAGACAGCGATCGCAATTGACACGATCATCAACCAGAAGGCCAACTGGGAAACCGGCGACCCGAAACAACAGGTCCGCTGCATCTATGTGGCCATCGGCCAGAAGGGATCTACTGTTGCCGAGGTGCGCAGCACCCTCGAAGCAGCTGGAGCATTGGAATACACAACCATCGTTCATGCTCCTGCATCCGATCCCGCGGGCTACAAGTACATTGCACCCTATGCCGGGTCCGCCATCGGTCAGCACTGGATGTACCAGGGCAAGCACGTGCTGATCATCTTCGATGACCTCACCAAACAGGCCGAGGCATACCGAGCCATGTCCCTCCTGCTGCGCCGACCGCCCGGTCGCGAGGCCTACCCGGGTGATGTCTTCTACCTGCACTCGCGCCTGCTGGAACGTTGCGCCAAACTGTCGGACAGGTTGGGCGGTGGTTCGATGACTGGTCTGCCCATCATCGAGACCAAGGCCAATGATGTCTCGGCCTACATTCCCACAAACGTGATCTCCATCACCGACGGACAGATCTTCCTCCAGTCGGATCTGTTCAACGCCAACCAGCGTCCAGCAATCGATGTTGGTATCTCGGTTTCCCGGGTCGGGGGTGCAGCGCAGGTCAAAGCGATGAAATCCGTGGCAGGGTCCCTCAAGATCAACCTCGCCCAGTACCGTGACATGCAGGCCTTTGCGATGTTCGCCTCTGACCTGGATGCGGCGTCTCGCCAGCAGCTGGATCGTGGTGCACGGCTCGTGGAGTTGTTGCGTCAGGGCCAGTACGCCCCCTACCCGGTGGAGGAACAGGTGGTCTCGGTGTGGGCAGGCGTACAGGGATATTTCGATGATGTCCCTGTGATCGAGGTGCTTCGCTTCGAGCAGGAGTTCCTCGAGCATCTTCGGCACAACACCCAGGTGCTTCAGACGATCGCAGATACCAAACTGTTCGGCGATGACCTCAGGGAGGTCACGATCCAGGCCCTGGGCGATTTCAAGCAGCTGTTCCGCACCTCTGAAGGCGCCCCCTTGGCCCGTGAAGAGCACATGCCGATCTCGGACGAGGCGATCGCGCAGGAAACGATCATTCGCAAGAAGCGAGGTTGATGCCCAATGGCCAGCAGCCTGCGGGAACTCAGGCAGCGACGCAATTCCGTCGCCACCACCAAGAAGATCACCCGTGCCATGGAACTGATTGCTGCTTCTCGCATCGTCAAGGCTCAGCAGGCGGTTCGTGCTGCCCTTCCCTATGCTGATGCCTTGGTGCATGCGGTATCAGCCTTGGCAACCTACTCCCATGTTCTGGAGCATCCGCTGCTTCGTGACGTTGAGCCTCCCCGCCGGTCAGCTGTACTCGTCATCACAGGTGACCGAGGTCTGGCAGGAGCTTATTCCGCAAATGTGATCCGGGTGGCGGAACAGCTGCGGGCGAAACTGCTGGAGGAAGGGCAGGAGTGCCTGATCTATGTGACCGGGAACAAGGGTCTTTCCTACTACGATTTCCGGCATCGTCCGGTGGAGCAGAGCTGGACCGGTTTCTCTATCGCGCCGCAGTACTCGCATGCCAAAGAAATCTCCGATGTCCTGATTGAGCGTTTTCTGCGTCCATACGAGGACGGAGGCGTTGACCAGCTGCACGTCGTCGCGACTCGGTTCATGACGATGCTTACTCAGGAAGCAATCACCTTGCGACTGCTTCCTCTCGCCGTTGAGGAATCGGATGAGCCCGTGAGCGGCTGCGATACCGTCCTGCCACACTATGCCTTCGAACCACCCCCCGAGGCGGTGTTGGACCGGGTCCTCCCGATGTACGTGACCAACCGTATTCAATCGATGCTTCTGCAATCGAGTGCTTCGGAACTGGCCAGTAGGCAGCGTGCCATGAAATCGGCGACGGACAATGCCCAGCAACTGATCGAACGTTTGACCCGTGAAGCCAACCAGGCCCGTCAAGCGGAGATCACCCAGGAAATCTCTGAAATCGTCGGGGGCGCCGCGGCGCTCGCCGAATCAGCCGGAAGCGAGTGAGGTAAGACATGACTGCCACTGCACATTCGACCACCGCGGCAGGCATTGGCCGCGTCGCCCGGGTCATCGGTCCGGTCGTGGACGTCGAGTTCGCAGCTGATCAGATTCCCGAGATTGGCAACGCCCTGCTCGTCGAGACCGAGGTCATGGGGGAGAAGCGAACCATGACAATGGAAACGGCCCTCCACGTCGGAGATAACCTGATCCGGGCCATCGCTCTAAAACCCACTGACGGCATGCGTCGTGGGGCGGAGGTCCGTGACACGGGAGCTCCGATTTCGGTGCCGGTGGGCGACATCACAAAAGGGCATGTGTGGAACGTGACCGGAGATGTGCTGAACGTCGATCCAGCATCGATTCAGATCACAGAACGCTGGCCGATTCACCGCCCGGCACCCGAGTTCGATGCGCTGGAACCCCGTACCGAGATGCTGGAGACCGGCATCAAGGTCCTTGACCTGCTCACCCCGTTCGTCAAGGGCGGCAAGATCGGCCTGTTTGGTGGCGCGGGGGTCGGCAAGACCGTGCTCATTCAGGAGATGATTTACCGCATCGCCCACAACTTCGGCGGCACCTCCGTGTTTGCGGGTGTGGGGGAGCGGACCCGTGAGGGCAATGACCTCATCAATGAGATGGAAGAGGCCGGCGTCCTGAAGGACACTGCCCTGGTGTTCGGCCAGATGGACGAACCCCCGGGAACTAGGCTTCGTGTCGCCCTGACGGCACTGACAATGGCGGAGTATTTCCGTGACGTCCAGAACCAGGATGTGCTGTTGTTCATCGACAACATCTTCCGGTTCACCCAAGCCGGTTCCGAGGTCTCTACGCTGCTGGGCCGCATGCCTTCGGCCGTCGGTTACCAGCCGAACCTGGCCGACGAAATGGGGCAGCTCCAGGAACGGATCACCTCCACCAAGGGGCACTCCATCACCTCGATGCAGGCCATCTACGTGCCCGCCGACGACTACACCGACCCGGCCCCGGCGACGACCTTCGCCCATCTGGACGCGACGACGGAGCTGAGCCGCGAGATTGCGTCCCGCGGTCTGTATCCGGCAGTTGATCCGCTGACTTCCTCGTCACGGATCCTCGATCCGCAGTACATCGGCCAGGAACACTACGAAACCGCCGTGCGTGTCAAGCAGATCCTGCAACGCAACAAGGAACTCCAGGACATCATCGCCATTCTCGGTATCGATGAGTTGTCCGAGGAGGACAAAATCACAGTGAACCGGGCACGGCGGA
The DNA here is from genome assembly GCA_013333945.2 of Propionibacterium sp. GTDB lineage: Bacteria > Actinomycetota > Actinomycetes > Propionibacteriales > Propionibacteriaceae > Arachnia. The sequence continues at coordinate 12,766 of JABCNW020000181.1, read as the reverse complement.
TCCAGCAGTTCCTGAGCCAGAACACCTACATGGCGGAGAAGTTCACGAACATTCCTGGCTCCACCGTGCCGTTGGCGGACACCATCGAGGGGTTCTCGATGATCTGTCGCGGTGACGTCGATCACATTGCTGAGCAGGCTTTCTTCAACGTTGGTGGCATGGAGGACGTCTTCGCGAACTGGGACAAGATGCAGAAGGACCTGTGAGCGTGGAGTATCAGCCGCTGAAGCTGGAGGTCGTCTCCGCGGACAAGATGGTGATGCAGTGTGATGTCGTCAACGTCATCGCGCGCACAAGTGAGGGCGACATCGGTATCTTGCCTGGGCATGAGCCACTCATGGCTGCTCTGGTTCCTTGCATGGTGGAGGTCATCGTCGCTGATGGCAGGACGGAGATCCTCGCTATCGACGGCGGGCTGCTGGCCGTTGCCCAAGGGCACATCCGAGTTCTCAGCCACGAGGTCAAACTTGCCGAGGAAATCCTTCTGGAAGAAGCTCGCAAGGAGGCGCACGAACTGCGTCACATCCGGAGCCAGGGTGAGGCAACCGACGATCAGATACATCGGCTGCACATTTTGAATGCTCAGATTCGGGCGGGTGAGAAGTACCAGGCCAGTCGCTGACAACCATTCCATGGTGGGCCGGGACAATTCGTGGTTTTTCTGCGAGTGTCCCGGTCCGGCTTCTACCGATGCAACGCTATGTTTTGTGCATGGGGCTGACAGTGATCGCAATAATCGTCGCGGTCACCTGCCTCTGTATCCTGCCTTTTCTGCTTCTTTATTCACGCCGCCGCTGGCTCACCCGCCAGGGCGGCCTTTTTGACTGTGCCCACAGGATGCGGGACGGGGAACCCGGTGTTGGATGGGTGTTGGGTTTTGCTCGCTATCGCGGGGACCGGCTCGACTGGTATCGCGCTTTCTCGCTGGCGTTGCGACCGAATCGTTCCTTCTCACGTGCCGGAACCAGCTGGCAGCGGCGGCGTGTTGCCACTGCTTTGGAGGAGGTCGTCCTGTTCGACAACTCGTGGATCGTCACGATCAAGGATCGTTTCAATGACCACGAGCACAATTTGGCTATGGATCTGGAAAACGTGTTGGGGTTGATGGCTTGGCTGGAGTCGGCCCCTCCCGGAAGCCACTACCTTCCAGGTAGCGCCGACTCGCCTCTGTAAACGGGTGTTATTTCTTCGCGCGTCCGTGGCGCTTCTCGGGTGGCTTGCGATCCGTTCCCGGAACCCACAGCACGTCTCCTTCAGGGCCCGCAGCGGTCCGGCACATGTTGAACAACAGATCGCTCAGCCGGTTCAGATAGGTGATGGCCAGCAGGCTGACCCCGCCTTCGCCACGTTCTGTCGAAGGCTTGGTTCCATGGACCTGAGCAGCCTGCCAGGCCACCCGTTCGGCACGTCGGCACACCGTGCGTGCGACGTGCAACTGAGCTACTGCCGGACTGCCGCCGGGCAGAATGAAGGAACGTAGGGAGGGAAGCTCGGCGCCGAGTTCGTCGCACCACTCCTCCAGACGGTCGATGGAGGACTGTTCGATCCGCAGAGGTGGGTACTGAGGATCGGGGTGTACAGGTGTGCTGAGATCAGCGCCGACATCGAAGAGCTCATTACGAACCAAGGAGAGCATCTCCACTACGCGTTCCGGCAGTCCACCGTGGGCGACTGCCAGTGCCAGGTTTGAGTTGGTCTCGTCGACCGCCCCATATGCCTCGACTCGTGGATCTGTCTTTGGCACCTCGGCGTTGTCCGACAGACGCGTGTTTCCTGCGTCGCCGGTGCGGGTGTATATGCGTGTCAGGTTCACCATGGAGCAACTGTATCTACAATTGCTGAGGTGGCGTTCAAGGCCTTTGCTCCCCTGATCGCTTTCGCCCTTCTTCTCACCGGGTGTAGCGACGCTAACCAGTCGAATCCCGCGAATGAGACTGGGCGAGCCGTCAGTTGTTCCTATCCGCCTGGGGGAGAACCCGCCAAACCTGTTGACCCGCCCAGCGGCGAGGACGTCCTGAATGCCGGAGAGACCAAGGCGACCCTTCACCTGACAGCAGGTGATGTGGAAATCACGATGGATCGCTCGGCCACGCCGTGCACCATCAATTCCTTCATGTCCTTGGCGCAACAGGGGTGGTTCAACGAAACCAGGTGCCACCGGCTCACTGATTACGGGATTTTCGTGCTCCAGTGTGGGGATCCGACGGGAACTGGCATGGGAGGGCCCGGATATACGGTCCCAGACGAACTGAGTCCTCGTACCACTGGGCTGGAGAAGGAGGGAGCCGTCGCCACATACCCCAAAGGAACCGTCGCGATGGCGAACACCGGAAAACCCAACACGGCTGGGTCACAGTTCTTCATCGTCTGGGAGGACAGCCAGCTCAGTCCAGATTATGCCGTTTTCGGCACTGTCGATGATGGCGGATTGGCTGTTGTGCAGGGAATTGCGGCGCAAGGAGTCGATGAATCTGATGGTGTGAGACCCATAGCGGAGGCCGCCATCAGCTCGGTGACGTTGAGCTGATGGGGGCGGGAGAAACCAAGAACTCCGTGCAGATCGATGTGAATGCATCCGGTTCGTCGGCGTGAACCCAGTGGCCTGCCTGTTTGAGGGTTATTGTGACGACTCGGGGAAACAACTTGCGCATTGGTTCGGCATGCTCGCGTAGGACATAGTGCGATTTCCCACCTGCCACCCACCACACAGGGCCGTCATAGACTGCGTCCATTCTCGGCCAGCCACCGATGATCCGGAGGGAATCGCCGAGCAGATCCAGGTTGGCCTTCCACGCCCAGTCGCTGCCCAGCCGGCGCAGGTTTTGAAGTAGGAAGCCGCGGACCTGCGGGTCGGGGATCGCTTCTGAGAGCCGTTGGCTGGCATCGGTGCGGCTCGCCAGATGTTCCAGATCGAGGTTGCGCATTGCAGCCACCAAAGGAGCGAACGCGGTGGGGCCATCGCTTGGTACGGGTGAGATGTCCACCACCAGAAGGCGTTCGACGAGATCGGGATATGTGAGGGCCAGCCTCATGGCGAGCTTTCCGCCTAGCGAATGTCCCACCAGGGCGACAGGAGCGTCGAAATTCTCCCGCAGCCAGTGGGCAATGTGCTCAGCTTGACCATCCAGGCTGAAGCCGACCGTCCAGGATGATGCCCCATGATTTGGAAGATCGAGCAGGTGACAGGTCGCGATCTCAGTCAAGGCGGTCGCGATCCGGGTGAAGTTCTTTCCCTGACCGAATAGGCCGTGCAGGAACACTACCTGCGCTGGGCCTGAACCCATGATGCTGTCGTGGATCATCGGTTCAGTCTCCAGCAGTGTGAATGCCAGTGCCGGCGCTGCTCTGTCCCGGAGCTGAAACCAACACCGGGTTCTTCAGGCCAAACGACCACATGGGCCATTCCCACAGGGATCGGATTGTTGCACCCTGGACAGGTGTACGGCTTCATCGCACGATCCGTGGGAACTTCTCTGACGAGAAAGGCTCCTGCCGAGGTCATCCTCCTGGACACGTGGCGGGACGTATCGAGAGGACGTGGTGGGCGTAGATGCTTTGAAGGACGTCGCGCCATCAGAAAAGCCGATCCTCGGGATTGTCCATTCCACGCAGCGCGTCATAGTCCAACAGTTGACATGTAATGCCTCGGTCAGCGGCGAGGGTGGCGGCCTGTGGCTTGATGTGTTGGGCGGCAAAAATTCCCTTCACAGGTGCCAGCTGCGGGTCACGATTCATCAACTCGAGATAGCGGGTCAGTTGTTCCACACCATCAATCTCGCCTCGCCGTTTCACCTCCACGGCGACGTGGAATCCAGCAGCGTCTCGCAACAGCAGGTCGACCGGGCCGATCGGGGTGTAAAACTCTCGTTTGACCACCTGCCAGCCATCTCCGAAAGTTGCGGGGTGCTCGGCGAGCAGGGCCTGCAGATGCGCTTCGACCCCGTCCTTCTGGAGCCCCGGGTCAACACCAAAACTGTGATCCACGTCAAGAAAGACTTCCCCCAGCGCGATTCGCAGGGTGTCGCCAGACGTGGAACGGACCAGCCACAGGGCGTTCGCACCAGCTTCCCGAGCCGCATCGTCGGGTTCTGTAATGGTGAGGGAACAGGGGGCGCTCATCCAGTTCAGGGGCTTGTATGCGCGATCATCTGCATGCACAGAGACGGAGCCATCGGCTTTGAGCATGATCAGTCGCTTGGCCATGGGAAGGTGGGCTGTCAATCGACCCGCGTAGTCAACCTGGCAGTGAGCAATGACGAGACGCACAGATAGATCCTAACGGGCGTCCAGATGCGGTCGGAGCACCTCGCGGTAGAGCAGCAGCAGGGCAGCCGTTGTTGGGATGGCGATCAGGGCACCGATCACTCCCAGCAAGATGCCACCGATCAGCGCAGACAGCACGACAAGTGCCCCGGGTACTTTCACCGTCCGCTTCATGACGGTTGGGTAGAGGATGTAGGCGTCGAACTGCTGGTAGATCAGGAAGTAGATGATGGTGGCCACGCCTATTGTCGGGGACGTGGCGAAGCCGACCAGAGCCACAGCGAGCATGGCCAGCGAGGAACCCACCAGAGGGATGAAACAGAACAGGGCGACTATGAAAGACAACGCCAAGGAATAGGCGCCGAGCCCGATGATGTTCATAAATATGAAGCTGCATCCCGAGGCCACCGCGACGATCATGAACATTCCGGTGATGTATCCGGAGACCCCACGAAAGATCTCATCTGCCAAGTAGCGAGAGCGGGCACGTCGGCTGGCCGGAGCAAGCGTGTAAATAACCTCTTTGATCGCCGGTAGTGAAGCGAGGAAGTAGATGGTGAGCCCCAGCGTCATGATCACGGAGAAAATGAGGTTGGCAACCAATACGCCTGCTCCCCAGATGCCGCCGAACAGGTTCTGCATTAACCCGCCCGAGGCGAGATAACGCTGGGCTGTTTCGAGCAGATTGTACTGGGCATCCCAACGTGCCACCTGCTCGTTCGTGGCTAGCATCGCTATCCAGTACGGCACCCTAAATGTCAGAGACTGCACTTGGTTCATCATCAATGGCACCAGTGCAGTGACTCCCAGAACGATGATTCCCAACAGGGTGACGGTCACGAAGAACACCGCCATCGCGCGGGGTACCCGGCGTCGTGTGAAGAACTCGACTGCCGGGTTCAGTCCTAGTGCCAGGAACAGGGAGAGCACCACGAGGGTCAGAATGTTCTGCACTTGTGTGGCGGCGGCCATAAGGCCGATCGCCACGAGCACCCCGAATGCGCCGAAAAAGCCTATGGAGAAAGGGGAGTGGTTCAGCAGTTTCGTCTCGTTCTGCACCATCACGGGAGGAACGGGCGAGACCGGTTCCTCGGGAATGGGTGCCAAAAGCTGCTCGGCTCCTTTGCGGGCGTTGCCGAACAAACCTCCGAGGAACTGCCGGAACCTGCCTAGAGATGCTCTGCCCCCGAGCGAGGTGGACATTTTTCTGCGTCCGGAATTCTCTACTGGGACAGTAGGCTCCGTCGCTGGCTTGTCGGGCTGGGCTGTGGGGGAGACCGACTCCTCCGGAGTATTCCCTGTGTCGCCAGAGGCTGGAGGCTCGTCCGCAGCCCCGGGAACGAGGGCCGTCACTTCGCCTGCTTGCGTTCCCGTGGTTGCGGGGCCGTCACCTCGCCACCGCTGATGATTTCGGTGAGCTCCATGTCAGGTACAGCTTCCTCGGCCATGGCGCGCAGGTTCTGCATGGAAGCGACGATGGAGGTCCGGCGTGCCATCAGCGCCGCCACCTCACGTTCCAGCTGCTCCTTGCGCCAGGCGACCTGTTCCTCAAGCTATTCCTGTTTCTGGCGCACTTCCTCCCGCATGGCCGACAACGTAGCCTCGGCTTCGCGTGTGGCGGTGGTCCGGATCTGTTCAGCCTCCTCCACTGCGGATTCGCGGACCTTGATGGCTTCTGCTCGAGCTTCCTCGATCTGCTTGGTCGCGGCCTCAGAACGAGCCCTGGCCTCCGCAAGCTGGGCGCTGACGTTTTCCTCGGTTTTCCTGACCGCTTCAGCCTGCTTTGATAGAGCTGCGGCGGTGGACTTCTCCGTGGCCAAGCGCGCAGCAGGGGCATCCCGCTCAGCCTCCTGACGCATTCGGGCCGCATCGATCCGGGCAGCCTCCAACTGCGCATTAATCCGCTGCGAGGTCTCCTCCAACAACGACTTTGATTGGGCCTCCGCATCAGCGCGAACCAGATTTGCGTCACGTCGTGCTGCCTCCAGCACTGCCTGTCCTGCTTCGGCCTGTTCCTGCCGGAGCTTGCGGAGGCTGGCGAGCCCGGACAAACGTACATCGTCTGCTTCCTGCTGGGCGGCTTCGCGGGAAGCCGCCGCCGCCAGACGCGCTTCCTGCCTGAGTCGATCGGACTCGGCCTCCGCCAGGCGGACCAGTTCGGCTGCCTGCGCTTCAGCGGCCTCCAGCAGTCCACGAGCATGAGCACCCAGTTTGGCGAAATCCGTTGTTCCGACCTGCGCTCGCACGAAGCTTGTCTCTCGGCGTTGCTCCCGCAACTGCACCTTCATCTCGAGTAGTCGTTGCTCGAGATCTTGGATGTAGGAATCCACCGCCTGTTTGTCATAGCCGAGCATGGCATGGGGGAATCCCCCGACGGCGCTGGCCTTGTCCTCGAAGAGGTTGAGGCCGGTCTCCTCCTCGATCTCAGTACGAACATCGGTCATTGTTGTCTCCTGGCTTGGCACGGTCGGTACCGAGCCTACCTCGGAGTAGGGATGAAAGCGCCGGTGGGCACCATCGCGTCCACCGGCGCTTTCTCATGAACGACCTCAGTGAGAGGCGCCCTTGGCGGGTTCCACCAGCTCCAAGAGGACGCCACCGGCATCCTTCGGGTGAACGAAGTTGATGCGGGAATCAGCGGTGCCCCGTTTGGCCTCCGGGAAAAGTAGCCTGAGGCCACGCTCACGCAGGACTGCGCTCACATGATCCAAGTCATGCACGCGATAGGCGAGCTGCTGAATGCCGGGGCCGCCGTTGCGATCCAGCCATTTGGCGATGGTCGACTTCTCGTTGAGGGGAGCCAGGAGCTGGATCTTGGCGTTCTCTTCTCCCTGGGTTCCGGTGCCAATCATGGCCTCCGCAACACCCTGCTCCTCGTTGACCTCGCGGTGCAGCTCGCGCCACCCGAACACTTCGCTGTGGAACTTGATGGCCTCGTCGAGATCGGGAACGGCCAGGCCGACATGATCGATGCAGATGAAAAGATCTTGGTTCTCCATGCTCGTCATTCTTCCACCTGGGTGATGAACTCGGGCGCTGGGGTCGGAGGTAAGGGGGATGTGGTGTCTCGGCGCGGCGTGAGCACTTCAACGCGGTCGAGGTGAGAAACTGTTGAGTTCAACAGCGGCGCGTCAGGTTCAAGCAGCACCTTGGATGATGCAGACTGGTAAACGCTCGTGTGAGTCCCTTCCCCCTTGAGACTTGGAGACATCATGGTTGGCTGGATCAAGAAGGTCCTGCTCGTGCTCGGCATCGCCTTCGTGGTCTACTACCTTTTCACTCGCCCGGAGGCGGCAGCGGAGGCCATCAGGACGTTCTTTGGCGCCTTTGAGTCGATCGTCCGGTTTTTCTCCCGCTTGGCCGGATAGCCGGTCGTGGGTTTGCTTGCTCGCCTCCTGGAGCCCGACATCCAGCGCCATTTGTTGCTCGAGGAGGACGAACGGGTGATCGATGAGGTGCGCAAGCACTGGGTGGTCTCCCTGCCGTGGATAGGCGTGATGGCCCTGAGTATTCCCGCGTTCTTTCTCATGATCGTGGCACGCGGTTTCTTCTGGGTCCCGATGCTTGTTGGGTTCTACCTGTTGGGCCTTGGGTTTTGGAAGGCCCATGTCGCGCACATGGACCGATTTGTCATAACCAACATGCGGGTGTTCAGGATCCATGGTGTGTTCAACACGCACTTGGCGACGATGCCCATGACCCGGATCCTGGATATCTCTTTGGAGCAGTCGATGCTCGGGAAGATCTTCGACTACGGGCACCTGGTGTTCGAATCTGCAGCCCAGGCGCAGGGGCTGCGGGACATTCGCTACGTCGCTCACCCAGCGGAAAGAGATCTGACTATCCAGCGGGTGATTCAGCGCTCTGGTCTCCGCAAGAAGATGGTCATGGAAGACGAAGACGAAGCCGACGGGGTGTGACCCGCCGGCCTCACAGGAGAATGGCTCAGCCTCGGAGGGCAGCGTCGACCACTTCGCGGGCCTCCGCTTGGATCTGGGCCAAGTGGTCCGCGTCGCGCAGCGACTCGGCGTAGATCTTGTATTTGTCCTCGGTCCCGGAGGGGCGGGCAGCGAACCAGCCGGAATCGGTGGTCACCTTGATACCCCCGATGGGTGCCTCGTTGCCAGGAGCATTGGTCAAAACTGCGGTGATGGGCTGCCCTGCCAGCTCATGAGCCCTGACATCGTCGGGAGAGAGGGCAGCGAGCCGGGCCTTCTGCTCGCGGCTGGCTTCTGCATCGACGCGGGCGTAGTAGGAGGTGCCGAAGGCTGATTCCATGTCGGCATAGTGTTGGCTGGGCGAGCGTCCTGTCACGGCCAGGATCTCGCTGGCGAGCAGAGCCAGGAGGATGCCGTCTTTGTCGGTGGTCCAGGTACGGCCCTCGACATCGAGGAAGCTCGCACCTGCTGACTCTTCACCGCCGAAGCCGAGCGAGCTGTTAGTCAGCCCGGGGACGAACCATTTGAAACCGACAGGCACCTCAACCAGTTTGCGCCCGAGTCGCGCCGCGACTTTGTCGATGATGGAGGAGGACACCAGGGTCTTGCCGACCCCCGTCGTTGCCGCCCAGCCGGGACGGTGGGAGAACAGATAGTCGATCGCGACTGCGAGGAAGGCGTTGGGGTTCATCAACCCGGAGTCCGGGGTGACGATCCCGTGACGGTCCGAGTCTGCGTCGTTGCCCGTGGCGATGTCGTAGCGGTCGCGATTGGCCACCAAGGAGGCCATCGAGTTCGGTGACGAGCAGTCCATGCGGATCTTGCCGTCGGTGTCCAGGGTCATGAACTTCCAGGTGGGGTCCACCGCAGGGTTCACCACGGTCAGGTCGAGGGAGCTGTGCTCGGCCAGATACTCCCAGTATTGAACAGAGGCCCCTCCAAGCGGGTCCGCTCCGATGCGGACGCCTGCCGCCGCGATGGCATCGAGATCCAGGGCGGTTGCAAGCTCGGTGCAGTAAGGGGTGCGGTAGTCGAAGCGGGTTACCCCAGAAACAGTCTTTTCGTAGGGTTTCCGGCGAATCTCCGCGGGGGAGGCCATCAGGGCGTTGGCGCGGTCGGCGATCCACTTCGTGGCATCGGTGTCGGCCGGGCCACCCGTCGGGGGGTTGTACTTGAACCCGCCGTCGCGCGGTGGATTGTGGGAAGGGGTCACGACGATGCCGTCAGCGACCTGCTTCGGGTGCTCACGGTTGTAACGAATGATGGCGCGGGAGACTGCGGGGGTCGGGGTGTACTCGTCTTCTCGTTCCGCGAAGACAGCGACTCCATTGGCCACCAGCACCTCGATGGCGGTGCGCCAGGCCGGCAGGGACAACGCATGGGTATCCTTGCCGATGAACAAGGGGCCGCTCACTCCCTGCACTGCCCGATACTCCACGATCGCTTGTGTCGTGGCGGCGATGTGGAGATCGTTGAAAGCGGTATCGAGACTGGAGCCGCGATGTCCAGAGGTGCCGAAAACGACCTTCTGATCGGGGTTACTGGGGTCGGGGGTCAGGTCATAGTAGGCCGCAAGGACGGCGTTGACGTCGATGAGATCGGATTCTAGGGCCACCAGGCCAGCTCGCTCATGTGCCATGCACCCATCTTTCCACTTCCGGTTGTAGGAATTGATCTCGCCCGCAAAGATTGATGACATGACGAATCCGAACTTCACGCGCCCCGGTGCCGTAGATCTGTCCTCCCTCGCCGCAGCACAGTCCACTAGCGGTGCCACCGGAGGGAATAGTTATGTGACCGACATCACCGAGCCGGGTTTCCAGGAGCTGGTCGGTCGTTCTATGCAGTATCCCGTGATCGTGGAGTTCTACTCACCCCGTGATACAGCCGGAGCCACGGTCTCCAGCGACTTGGCGGAACTCGTCAACGCCGCGGAGGGACGTTTTCTCCTGGCCCGAGTCAATGTCGACACCGAGCCGCGTCTCACCCAGGCGCTTGGAGTGGCCGCTGTACCGATGGTTGTGGCGATCATCGGGGGACAGGTGGCACCGCTCTTTCAAGGAACCCGTGACCGTGCTGACATCTCAGCCGTTCTCGAGCAGGTGGCTCAGCTGGCCATCGCCAATGGCATGACGGGTCGTGCCCAAGCGACGGGATCGACCGCCCCGGAGGAAGCAGCGGAACCAACAACGGATCCGCGATTCGAGAAGGCCGACGCTGCTTTGGCCTCCGGTGATTTCGCTCAGGCCGTCGCTGAATTCGACGCTCTTCTCGCTGCCACCCCCGGTGATCCCGAGGCAACCGCGGGTCGTGCCCAGGCGGCGCTCCTGGAGCGTTCCGCATCTTTTGACGGTGCAGCCATCGTGAAATCCGCTGCCGAACACCCGAATAACGTCGCGGCTCAGCTGGATGCCGCCGGTCTGGAGATGATCCAAGGGGAGTACGCATCTGCCTTCGATCGCCTTCTGGGGTTGGCTGCTGAGGTTACTCCGGACGAACGGGAGACGATTCGGGTCCGGCTGCTGGAACTCTTCGAGGTTGCCGGACGGACCTCCTCGGATGTGCTGAAGGCCCGTCGTCGTTTGACGACCGTGCTGTTCTGAGACCCCTTCGTGCCCTTGGGGCTGGCGATCGGTCGCGCCGTCCGCCCAAATCGTGGCAGCCAACAGTACGGAGGTGTTGTTCAAACTGAGACGTGTGGGGCGTGATGAGCTGTTACGCCATCGTGTTTCCTGCGCAAGATTCGCCGATGCTTCGGTCACGATGTTAGGGAGCCGGATGAGGTGCTGTGGTTGATTATGAGCCTTATTCATCGGCCGTCCTCCGGCCAACGAGACCCCTAGTAAAACCGCATTTGGTGACGGCTGTGGATAAGCCTCGCAACTCGTGTGGAACAAAATTCTGCCACTGAGGACCGAGCTGAAACTGTCTTCTGTGGACTTGCGGATCGCATAATAAGAAGCCCGGATTCCGGGGCTCAATCACGTACCCTGCGACGATGGCTGTCCTGTTGACGAGTATTCAGGCGCCCACATGCCTGGTCGATGATCAAAAATATACGGCTACAGGACCCCGTGGCCCCGGGATGATTGTGACGGGTGTCTCGAAGATGTCCGTCAGAATCTCTTCGCGAAAGAGTTCTTCAGGGCTTCCGGAAGCCGCCACCTGCCCGTTCTTCATGGTGATGATCGTGTCGGCGTAGGTGGCGGCGAAGTTGATGTCGTGCAGTACGATCACGATCGTGCGTCCTAGTTCCTTCGCTGCCCTGCGCAGGTGCTGCATCATCTGCACGGAATGGGCCATGTCCAAGTTGTTCAAGGGCTCATCCAGCAGCACATATGTGGTGTCCTGGGCCAGCACCATGGCCACATAGGCGCGTTGCCGCTGCCCCCCCGAGAGCTCGTCGATGAACCGGTCTGCGATCTCCTCCAGACGCAGGAAGGAGATGGCCTGCTCGATGATCTCAATGTCCTCGACGCTCAGTCGTCCCCGCGAGTGGGGGAAGCGACCGAAACCAACCAGCTGGCGAACCGTCAGCCGGGTCACGAAATGGTTCTCCTGACGAAGCACGGACAGCACTTTGGCGAGGTCCTTGGACTTGGCCGTCGCCACGTTCATACCTGCCACTTCGATGGCTCCGGCGTCCATTCCAAGTAGGCGCCCGATCATGGTCAGCAGCGTGGATTTGCCGGCCCCGTTGGGACCCACCAGGGCGGTGATGCCGCCTTCGGGGATTTTGAGTTCCAAGGGACCGATGGTCGTCGTGGAGCCGTATGTTTTCAGGGCCGAGTCTACGAGGATCACAGCCGTCCCTTTCTCAGTAGATGGATGAGGAAGAAGGTGCCACCCACCGCCTCGATGATGATGCCCACGGAGCCGGTGGCGTAGAAGATGTGCCGCAGGGTGAAATAGGCGCCACCGAGAATCACCACACCGACCAGCCACGCCATCGGGAGGACGAACCGGTGCTCGTGGGTGTCGGACAGCTGATAGGCGGTCATCGCCACCAGGAAACCGAGGAACGACATGGGGCCGACCAGCGAGGTGCTGACGGCCATCAACACCGCCGTCAACATCAGGATCACCAGCGAATTGCGGCGGTGATCTACGCCCAGGCCGATGGCTGTGTCGCGTCCCAGCCCCAGCACGTCGAGAGTCCGTGACATTACCAGCAGCAATCCACCAGCGACCAGGGCCAGGGGAATCGCGACCCGCAGCTGGGACACGTCGGCATTTGAGATGTTGCCGATGAGCCTGGCACTCAGGACGTCGAACGCCGACGGGTTCAGGAGGTTCTGCATGTAGGTGGACAGGGCACCGAGTCCCGTCCCGATGACGATGCCTAGCAGAAGCGTCTGGTGGATGTTGGCGCGCTCGTTCCGAAGCATCCAGCCGTAGAGCAGCGCCGCCAGGGCTACCATGAGCCCAACCTGCATGAGGTACTGTCCTGTGCTATCCATGCTGGTCAGCCCCGTGATGCCGAAGAAGAACACAATGCTGGTCTGGAGCAGGCGGTACAGCGACTCGAAACCCATGATCGAGGGTGTGATGATCCGGTTGTTGGT
>JABCNW020000180.1 GCA_013333945.2 Propionibacterium sp. | reverse complement strand
TGCGTTTGGTGGATTCGGACCTTCATGGCGCCCTCGACGTCACCTCGGAAACCTTCACCGAGCTCGTGGGCCGTGCAGTCACTGTGAAAGCTGGTGTGGTGGCCATGGATCTGAAAGAACATACTTCCCGCGGTGGTTCTGTGGGGCGGGAAGCCTTGAATTACGGCCACACGCTGGGACATGCTGTCGAGGCACATGCGGGCTTCCGGCTGCGTCACGGTCAGGCCATCTCCATCGGGATGGTCTGGATCGCTGAGGTCAGCCGGCGGCTGCTGGGACTGGAAGCCGCCCTGGCCGCTGATCATTCCAGATTGCTGAGCGCTCTCGGGTTGCCTGTCGCTCACGCCCCGGAGGCGTGGCCTGAACTTCGTCGCCTCATGCAACTCGACAAGAAGACGCGAGGCCGGGAATTGCGTCTGGTAGGACTCGCTGCTCAGGGACAGCCAGTCATCCTGACCAGTCCGGACGAGAGTGAAATCGCCGATTCCTACGCCGCGGTTTCCGGGCGGGGGTAGGGCTCGGGTAAAATTCCGCGACGGCCCGTGCAAGCTAGAGTCGGAAAGGCGACAGGCGTGGTATCCACCAATGATCTCAAGAACGGAATGGTGCTGGACCTGAACGGTGAGCTGTGGCAGGTGCAGTGGTTCCAACACCACAAGCCGGGCAAGGGCAACACCGTCGTCAGGTCAAAGCTGAAGCACGTGCTCTCGGGCAAGATCATCGATAAGACATTCAACTCCGACACCAAGGTGGACACCGCCACCATTGACCGCCGAGACATGCAGTACCTCTACCTCGACGGTGAGGACTACGTGTTCATGGACAACAGCACCTACGACCAGATCCACATCTCCGCTGATGTTGTGGGGGATGCTCGTTTCTACCTGTTGGATAACCAGACCGCGACCGTTGCTCTGCACGAGGGAACACCTCTGTTCATCGAGCTTCCCGCCAGTGTGGAACTAGAGGTCACCTACACCGAACCCGGCCTGCAGGGGGACCGTTCCACCGGTGGAACCAAGCCCGCCACCCTGGAAACCGGCAAGGAGATCCAGGTCCCGCTGTTCATCACCACGGGCGAGAAGATCAAGGTCGACACCCGCGACGGATCCTACATCTCCCGGGTGAATGGCTGAGACCGTTCGCTACGGCACCCAGACGAAGGCTCGGCGAGTTGCCCTCGACATCCTGTACGCCGCCGAGCTGCGGGGCCGGAGCATCGTTGAAACCTTCATCGAGGCCAGGGACCTGACCGCGATCACCGTGCGCGAGCTCACCACGAGAATTGTCCACGGCGTGGCCGAGCACCAAGAAGAGATCGACGCGCGCGTCTCAGCCGCACTCGACAAGTCCTGGACCCTGGAGCGCATGCCGGCCGTTGATCGCAACTTGGCGAGAATCGCGGTCTTTGAGATGGATCACACAGACACCCCTGGGCCCGTCGTCATCGCCGAGGCGGTGCGGCTGGCGCAAGAACTGTCAACTGACGGTTCACCCGGTTTCCTCAACGGTCTGCTAAGCAAGGCCTTGTCAACCAAAGAAGCAAACTCCTGACCCCTGATTTGGAGCGATCATGAATTCCCTTCCCGCGTTGTTGGTTCTGGAGGATGGGCGTTCATTCCTCGGGAGATCCTTTGGAGCACAGGGGGAGGCCTTCGGGGAACTGGTCTTCACTACCGGCATGTCCGGCTACCAGGAAACCTTGACCGACCCCTCCTACCGGGGCCAAGTGGTACTGGCCACCGCTCCTCACATCGGGAACACGGGCTGGAACGACGAGGATGACGAGTCGGCCCGGATCCAGGTAGCAGGATACGTGGTGCGCGACCCAGCGCCCCGACCGTCGAACTGGCGAAGCCGCAGAAGTCTTGACACAGAACTCGCGGACCAGGGAATCGTCGGGATCTGCGATATCGACACCCGGGCTCTGACCCGCCACATCCGCTCTCTGGGGGCGATGCGGGTAGGGATCTCGACCCGCGAGCTGGAACCGGACAGGCTTCGCGCCAAGGTGCTGGAGCAGCCTGTGATGGCGGGCTCCGACCTGTGCGGTGAAGTATCCACGCCCACAGCTCGAATCATTCCCGCGGTGGGGGAGCGACGCTTCACGGTGGCGGCCGTGGACCTCGGTATCAAGGGCATGACACCTACGCAGATGGCAGGCCGTGGCATGGATGTGCACGTCCTGCCCGCGTCGACGAGTTTCGAGGAGATCGCCGCGCTGGAACCCGATGGGGTTTTCTTCTCCAATGGTCCTGGCGACCCGGCCACCGCAGACGGGCCGGTGACTGTGCTGCGGCAGGTGCTCGCCGCGGGTATCCCGTACTTCGGGATCTGCTTCGGCAACCAGCTGTTTGGACGGGCCCTCGGGTTCGGCACGTACAAACTGAAATTCGGGCACAGGGGCATCAACCAACCAGTACTTGACCGCACCACTGGGAGGGTTGAGATCACCTCGCAGAACCACGGGTTTGCCGTCGACGCCCCTCTGGACCGGGTGGTGGACACCGAGTTCGGGCAGGCGAGTGTCTCTCACACGGGTCTCAACGACGACGTTGTTGAGGGTCTCGAACTGCACAGAGACGGGAAACTGGTGGCATTTTCCGTCCAATACCACCCGGAGGCCGCGGCTGGGCCGCATGACGCCAACCACCTCTTCGACCGCTTCGCCGACCTCATGAGGAGCAGGAATGCGGACTGAGTGGCGCGAGAACCGGATCCCCACCCCTACCGACTCATCCCAGGAGAGCCCTGCCCCGTCGAACTGACATCTCGTCGATCCTTGTCATCGGCTCCGGCCCCATCATCATCGGTCAGGCCTGCGAGTTCGACTACTCCGGTACCCAGGCCTGCCGAGTCCTGAAGGCCGAAGGATTCCGGGTGGTCCTGGTCAACTCGAACCCGGCCACGATCATGACCGATCCCGATTTCGCGGACGCCACATACATAGAACCGATCACCCCGGAGTTTGTGGAACGCGTCATCGCCCAGGAACGCCCCGATGCTCTCCTGGCGACCCTGGGTGGTCAGACTGCGCTCAATACCGCCGTCGCGCTGCACGAGAGAGGTGTCCTGGAGAAGTACGGGTGCGAACTGATCGGTGCTTCCTTCGAAGCGATCCAGCGCGGTGAGGATCGAGAACAGTTCAAGGCCATTGTCGAATCCCTGACTGACATTCCCGGTGGCGCCCCCGAGGTTGCCCGTTCTCGGATTTGCCACAGCTTGGAAGAGGTGATGGACGCAGCTGACGAACTCGGTTATCCGGTGGTGGTGCGTCCCTCCTTCACCATGGGAGGAGTCGGCTCCGGGTTCGCCCACGATCCGGAGGAGCTGCGACAGATCGCAGGAACGGGCCTGGCGGCCAGCCCCGTCACCGAGGTGCTGATCGAGGAGTCGATCCTCGGGTGGAAGGAATACGAACTGGAGGTCATGAGGGACAAGGCCGACAACGTCGTCATTGTCTGTTCCATCGAGAACTTCGACCCGATGGGGGTACACACTGGTGACTCCGTGACGGTGGCCCCGGCCATGACCCTGACGGATCGTGAGTACCAGCGGATGCGCGACGTTGGAATTGCAATCATCCGCGCGGTTGGGGTGGACACAGGTGGATGCAACATCCAGTTCGCCATCAATCCCGACAACGGTCGCATGATCGTGATCGAGATGAATCCTCGCGTCTCACGAAGCTCCGCGCTGGCATCCAAGGCCACCGGTTTCCCGATCGCGAAGATCGCCGCCAAGGTCGCGGTTGGATACACCCTTGATGAGATCCCCAACGACATCACCCGGGTTACCCCTGCCTCCTTCGAACCTGCTCTCGACTACGTGGTGGTCAAGGTTCCTCGCTTCGCCTTCGAGAAGTTCCCATCCGCGGATTCCACTCTCACCACCCACATGCAATCGGTCGGGGAGGTGATGTCCATCGGTCGCAACTTCACCGAGGCTCTAGGAAAAGCCATGCGCTCCACCGAGACTGGCACCGGCTTCTGGCTCGGGCAGACCACTGGAGACCTGGAAACCCTGCTGATGGAACTGAGCCGCCCCCACGACGGGCGGGTGTTGAAACTGATGAGCGCTCTCGATGCGGGTGCAACCGTGGAACAGCTCCACGAGGCCACCCGGATCGATCCTTGGTTCCTCGACCAGATCGCTCTGATCCAACAGGCCGGTGCCGAAGTGCGGGAAGCGGACCACCTGTCCCCGGAGCTGCTGCGTTACGCGAAACGCCATGGCCTGTCAGATGTTCAGATAGGCCGTCTCAGAGGACTCGATGAGAGCGTCATCCGGCAGCTCAGGTGGGCCCTGGACATCCGCCCGGTCTACAAAGCTGTCGACACCTGCGCCGCCGAATTCGAGGCCCTCACCCCCTACCTGTACTCCACCTACGAGGAGGAATCGGAGGTGCCGGCGCGCACCAAACAGGCGGTCCTGATTCTGGGCTCCGGGCCGAACCGGATCGGTCAGGGAATCGAGTTCGACTACTCCTGCGTGCATGCGACCATGGCGCTGCGCGACGCCGGGTACGAGGCGATCATGGTCAACTGCAACCCGGAGACCGTCTCCACCGACTACGACACCTCGGACCGGCTCTACTTCGAACCGCTCACCGCTGAGGACGTCCTCGAGGTCTATCACGCCGAGACCCTGGCCGGTCCCGTGGCCGGGGTCATTTGTCAGCTCGGTGGTCAAACCCCCCTGAAGCTTGCGCAGACCCTGAAGAACGCCGGGGTGCCGGTCGTCGGCACCTCACCGGAGGCCATCAACCTCGCCGAGGACCGGGGTGCTTTCGGGAAAGTACTGGCGGATGCCGGGTTGCCTGCCCCGAAACATGGAATGGCCGCATCGGCCGCAGAGGCCAAACAAGTCGCCTCGGAGATTGGGTATCCGGTACTGGTACGGCCTAGTTTCGTGCTGGGTGGGCGTGGAATGGAGATCGTCTATGACGATGCCGCCCTGGACCGCTACATCGCCGGAGCCACGGAGGTTAGCGACGGCGCCCCTGTACTGGTTGACCGGTTCCTCGATGACGCCGTCGAAATCGACGTGGATGCCCTGTATGACGGCGAGGAGCTGTACATGGGCGGGGTGATGGAGCACATCGAGGAGGCTGGAATCCACTCTGGCGACTCTGCCTGTTCGTTGCCACCGATCACGCTGGGCGACGAGATGATCGAACGCATCCGGAATTCCACACGTCTGATCGCCGAGGGTGTCGGAGTGCGTGGCCTGTTGAACATCCAATACGCCCTCCAATCCGACATCCTCTACGTGCTGGAAGCGAACCCACGGGCTTCTAGGACGGTTCCCTTCGTCTCCAAAGCAACCAACACCTCGCTGGCCAAGGCCGCGGCGCGGGTCATGTTGGGAGCCTCGATTCGAGAACTTCGTGACGAGGGCCTGCTACGACCTGTCGGTGACGGTACCAACGTTTCCCCCGGTTCCCCTGTGGCCGTCAAGGAGGCAGTGATGCCGTTCAACCGGTTCCGCACAGCCTCGGGTGCTCTCGTCGATACCCTTCTCGGTCCCGAGATGCGTTCCACAGGTGAGGTGATGGGCCTTGACCTCAGCTTCGGCACCGCCTACGCCAAAACCCAAAGCGCTGGAGGGTTCCCAGTTCCCAGTGAGGGAACTGTGTTCGTCTCCATCGCGAACCGGGACAAGCGCCACGCCATCTGGCCTATCAAACGCTTGGCGGACCTGGGATTCCGGATTCTTGCGACTTCCGGGACCGCCTCAGTGCTTCGCCGCAACGGCGTCGCCGTACAGGAGGTGACCAAACTCAGCCAACGCGTGGATGGGGACGCTGCTCCCTCCATTGTCGATCTGATCAAGAACGGCGGGATCGACCTGATCTTCAACACCCCGCAGGGTGCCAGCGTCAACACTAACCCACGGAAAGATGGCTACCTGATACGCGCGGCCTCGATCCTGGCCGATGTCCCGTGCATCACCACGGTCCCGACGATGGCGGCGATTGTACAGAGCATCGAATCGAAACGGGCCGGACATCTCGAGGTCCGTTCCCTCCAGGACTGGGCGGCCCGGTCGTGACGAGTCTGTTCACCCGTGCCGAGCTGGCCGCCTACCAGAAGCTGCTGCGCCCGATCCTGTTCCGCTGGGCCGGGGGCGATCCGGAGGCGATCCACGAGGCCATGATCTCCTGGCTCGGCCACGTGCCCGCCACCCGCTCCGCTCAGGTGGCCAACCCCGTGACTGTCGCAGGAATCGAGTTCCCGAACAGGATCGGGGTGGCCGCGGGACTGGACAAGGACGGGGTGGCCGCCGCGGCCTGGGCGCGATTCGGTTTCGGTCATGCGGAGTTGGGAACCGTGACGGGGCAGGCACAGCCCGGCAACCCCAGGCCTCGGATGTTCAGGGCTAGGGCCTCGCAGGGAGTCATCAACCGGATGGGATTCAACAATCGCGGTGCAGATGCCCTGGCTGATCGGCTCCTGAAGCTCGGGGTGCAGCGCGGCAACCGCAGACTCGGCATTCCGCTCGGCGTCTCGATCGGCAAGACCAAGGCCATCGCGCTGGTGGACGCCGCCTCGGACTACCTGGCCTCCCTGGATGCGCTGCGGGACCACGCCGATTACTTCGCCGTGAACGTCTCCAGCCCGAACACCCCCGGGTTGCGTTCCCTCCAGGTCGCGAAGGAACTGGAGCAGCTCCTGGGATGCATCATCGAGTCAGCGTCACAGGGAACTGATCCCGTTCCGGTTTTCGTGAAACTCGCTCCCGACCTGGAACCCAGTCGGCTGACCGAGAGCCTTGCTGTAATCCGCGACTGCGGCGCGGCGGGAATCATAGCCACCAATACCACCTTGAGCAGGGAGGGCCTGGATGCGGCCGACGCGCACCTGGCCGGTGAGGAAGGAGGACTCAGCGGCGCTCCCCTGACCAGCAAGGCCCTGGCGTTTGTCGAACGAGTGGTGTCTGAAACCGACCTCCCAGTAATCGGAGTCGGGGGCATCATGTCGCCGCATGATGGAGTGCGGATGTTCGAGGCCGGGGCCGTACTGCTCCAGATCTACACGGGATTCATTTACGCGGGTCCTGCCCTGGTGCGGGGCCTCAACGACCTCCTGAGGTGCGCATGAGCTACGCGAGAAGGCTCTCGGAAACAGTCAAGCAACGCGGGAACCTCTGCGTCGGCATCGACCCGATGCCATCGGTGCTGGCCGCTTGGGGATTGCCGACTGATGTGAAAGGGCTCGAGGCTTGTGCTCGGGGAATCGTGGAGGAACTGGGGGGGGTGATTGCGGTGTTCAAGCCACAGTCGGCCTTCTTCGAGGCCTTCGGTTCCCGAGGCATCGCGGTGCTGGAACGGGTGCTGGAAGACATCCGTGAGACCGGGGCCATCAGCCTGCTGGACGTCAAACGGGGCGACATCGGCTCCTCCATGACCGGGTACGCAACCGCCTACCTGGAGGATGGGTCCCCCTTGGCAGCAGACGCTGTGACGCTCAGCCCCTATCTCGGGGTGGGGGCGTTGCTGCCTGCGATCGACCTGGCCGTCATGCAGGGAAGAGGGGTCTACGTTCTGGCGCGCACATCCAACCCGGAGGGAGCGAGGATCCAGCATCATGCTGCCCAGGTCGTGATCGACGAGATCGCCGGGCTGAACCTTGAGCGGGATCATGCGATCGGACTGGTGGTGGGCGCCACCCACAGTGACCTGGGTTGCGACCTCACCGGTTTCAACGCCTCGATCTTGGCGCCCGGAATCGGTGCCCAGGGTGGCACCGTTGAGGGTTTGGGGACAGCTTTCGGATCAGCCCTGCGTCACGTGCTGCCAACCGCTAGCCGTGAAGTGATCGGTGGGGGCCGCGACGAACTTCGGGATCGGGCCATGAGGCTGCTAGAGAAGATGGCTTTGATCGCTTCTTGACGATTTCACGGTCATTGAAATCCTGATTCTCCTACTTCCAACACATGGGAAGAGTAGATTTGTCAAGCAGGGGCATGTGTCCCTGCGAGGCCGGTCACTAATCCACGAAGGAGGACCGATGGCCATTCCGCATCTGAGCACCGAACAGCTCAAGTCGGCGCGCGCCGCTGCAACGGAAGCACGGCGGGCTCGGGCCCAGCTCAAGGATCAGGTCAAGTCTGATGCCCTCACGTTTCCCCAAGCCCTTGACCGGGCGGCGAAGGACGAGGTCCTTTCCCGCGTGAAGGTGGTGGATCTGCTACGCGCCCTACCTCGCGTCGGGGTGACGCGCTCCCAGGAAATTATGGAGAGTCTCGGCATCGCCTCGAACCGTCGTATCCGTGGCCTTGGTCGGCATCAAATCGACCGTTTGAAGGAGCTCTTCTCCTAGGGGGTTTCCGGGCCTTGGGAGTTCTCGTCAGGAGGGGGGGGCGTGTGAGATGTCGATAAGGGGATCCGTGCTGTGCCATCTTCCTTTCACGGAGCATCTAGGATCGTTGAGTGCGTTCACCCAGAAAACCTTCGGTTTGGATCATTTCCGGTCCCAGCGGCGTCGGCAAAGGCACCGTGTGCGCAAGGTTGCGCACGCTGCGTCCAGGCATCTACATTCCTGTCTCCCTCACTACCCGAGAGCCACGACCGGGGGAAGTCGACGGGGTCAGCTACCACTTCGTTTCCGAACAACGATTCCAAGAGAAGGTGGAATCTGGGGAACTGTTGGAACACGCGATTGTTCACGGTACGCACAGCTACGGCACACCCCGCGGAAAAGTTGCTGATGCGATCGCATCGGGCAGGGACGTGCTTTTGGAGATTGATCTCCAGGGGGCACGCCAGGTGAAGCGAAACCTTCCCGAGGCACAACTCGTGTTTATCGCACCACCCTCCTGGGAGGAACTCGTCAGGCGCCTCACGGGCCGAGGCACAGAGAACGCATCCCAGGTGGAACACAGGCTCGCCACCGCACGGGCAGAGCTGAAGGCCCGGGAAGAAGCGGATTTCGTGATCGTGAACGACCGAATCGAGGACACCGCCCAAGCTTTGATAGTATTGATGGGCTTGTGACCGCAAGCCATTACCCGACCCTGCAGAGGTAGATCTTGAGCACCAATCCTGAAGGCATCACC
Source organism: Propionibacterium sp. (assembly GCA_013333945.2). Taxonomy (GTDB): domain Bacteria; phylum Actinomycetota; class Actinomycetes; order Propionibacteriales; family Propionibacteriaceae; genus Arachnia. Next base: position 6,926 of record JABCNW020000180.1, on the reverse strand, counting down.
AACCCTCCGATCGACGATCTGCTGGACAAGGTGGATTCCAAGTACCGACTGGTGATCTTTGCAGCCAAGCGGGCACGGCAGATCAATGCCTACTACTCCCAGCTCGGCGAGGGACTCCTGGAGAACGTCGGCCCGCTGGTTGGCGTCGCCCCCCAGGAGAAACCGTTGTCCGTCGCTTTGCGCGAGCTGCAGGGTGATCTGCTCCAGTACACCCAGGTTGATCCGGAGGCCGAGGCCGCAGAGCGCGCCGCCGCCGAGTCCGACCCGGCTTTCGCCTTCGTGGACCCGTTCGCGGAGCTTGACGCCAATTCCCCCTCCTGATCCACACAAACTTTTCGAGAAGGAGCAGCCTTGAGTCGCTTGTTCACGTCCGAATCGGTCACCGAGGGACACCCCGACAAGATAGCCGACTCCATTTCCGACGCCGTTCTGGATGCCCTTCTTGCGGAGGACCCCGTGGCACGGGTGGCGGTTGAGACACTGATCACGACCGGCCTGGTGGTGGTTGCAGGTGAGGTGTCCACCACCGCATGGGCTGATGTGGCGACCCTGGTGCGGCAACGCATTCTGGAGATCGGGTACAACAGTTCCAGGGTAGGTTTTGATGGAGCCTCGTGTGGCGTCACCGTGGCCATCGGTTCGCAGTCGCCTGACATCGCCGGCGGCGTGAACGATTCCCTCGAGGTGCGCAACCACGAGGATGGAGATGCCGCCAGTCGCCAAGGAGCCGGCGACCAAGGCCTGATGTTCGGGTACGCCTGCGATGAGACCGAACAGCTGATGCCCTTGCCCATCCACCTGGCACACAGACTTGCGTTCCGCTTGACTGAGGTTCGCAAGCAGGGCTTGCTCGGTTACTTGCGTCCCGACGGCAAGACCCAGGTCACTGTCCGCTACGAGGAAGGGAAACCCGTCGGCATCGAGACCGTCGTGGTCTCCACGCAACACGATGACGGCATCTCCCTGCCGGACGTGATGACCCCGGAAATCACCCGCGAGGTCATCCTCCCCGTGCTGGATGAGCACGGGTACGACGGAGCCGCTGGCCAGATCTTCGTGAATCCCTCGGGCAAATTCGTGGTCGGCGGCCCGATGGGAGATGCGGGTGTCACGGGGCGAAAGATCATCGTCGACACCTATGGAGGCATGGCCCGTCATGGCGGAGGTGCGTTCTCTGGCAAGGACCCCTCCAAGGTGGACCGTTCCGCTGCCTACGCCACCCGCTGGGTGGCCAAGAACGTGGTGGCCTCCGGGTTGGCCGAGCGCTGCGAGGTACAGGTCGCCTACGCCATCGGTCGGGCGCATCCGGTCGGTTTCTACCTGGATACCTTCGGAACTGGGAAAGTACCCAACGAGCAGATCGTGGACGCGGTGAACACCACCTTCGACCTACGGCCCGCCAGTATCATCGCCGATCTCGACCTGTTGCGCCCCATCTACCGGCAGTTCTCCACCCTTGGGCATTTCGGTCGCACCGAGGCGGACGCCACGTGGGAGCGCACCGATCGTGCGGAAGCGCTGGCGAGGGCGGTGAAGGGCTGAGCGTGTCGGCCACGCTGTTCGAGGTTCCGACCGCCGAACAGGTCGCCAAGGTGGCGGTCGACGTCCCGCTCGCGCATCTGGATCGCCTCTTCGACTACCGCATTCCCGGGAAACTCCTCGAGGATGCCCGCCCAGGGGTTCGAGTCAGCGTGCCCTTCGCTGGGCAGGTGGTGGATGGGTGGCTGGTGTCCATCGGCGTCCCAGAAACCAGCGGGAAACTCGCCGATCTGCGTTCAGTTATCTCCCCAGAACGGATTCTGACTCCGGGGCTTTTTGAGCTGATTCGGGCGGTCGCTGACCATTACGCAGGAACCTGGTGGGATGTTGCACGCCTGGCGATCCCACCCCGCCACTCGAGAATTGGGAAACAGGAACAACGTGCTTGGCCGGTCCCCGGGCCCGGAGGAACAGCAGAAATCCTGCCGAGGTTCCCGGGAGGTTCCGAACTGCTTACGGCACTGTCGGAAGGTGGTGCTCCGCGTGCCTTCTGGCAGGTTCCGTGTGTCGCCGGCCCGCTGGGGGACCTCACCGGAGGGGTGCTGGAGGCTGTTTCGGCGACCTTGACCTCGGGACGTGGGGTACTGGTCCTGTTCCCGACGATTCGGGGCATGGAGGCTGGTGCCGCCCGACTGGAGCGGCTCCTTGGACAGGGGTGTGTAGCGCGGCTCAGTTGGGAACTCAGCAGAGGGCTGCGTTACGAGAACTACCTGGCGTGTTCGCGCAGTCGGGCCAGGGTCGTGGTGGGAACCCAGTCGGCGGTTTTCGCCCCCCTGTCGGATCCGGGCCTAATAGTGGTGATTGACGATGGCAACGAGGGGCACTGTTTTGAGCGGTTCCCCCGTCCGCACGTGCGTTCGGTAGCGATGATTCGGGCCGTTCAGGACAGCTGTGCGCTGCTTCTCGCCTCACATGCCCGCTCCTGCGAGGTACAGGGGCTGATCGAGCGTCAATGGCTCCGAGAACTAACCCTGCCGCCACGGGAGATGCGCCGCATCGGCCCGGCTCTCCGGTCGGTGCCCGGGACCCAGGAAAGCAATCCTAGTGGGATCCGGATGCGGCTTCCCCGCCAGGCCTTCGAACACCTGCGGATCCGGTTGGCCTCCGGGCCGGTGCTGGTCTCTGTGGCCCGGGCTGGACATTCCACGGGGCTTCGCTGCCAGCGTTGCCGGGGGAGAGCGACCTGCCCCAGGTGCGGTGGTCCACTGGTCCGACCGGCGCGGGAGCGACTGCTCTGCCGCCTGTGCGGGCACACTCCGGTCAGATTCGAGTGCACCCGATGCCATGCCACCGGGTTGCGTGCCCCGATCGCGGGGTCGGAACGCACTGCGGAAGAACTGGGGAAGGCTTTCCCCGGGGTGCGGGTGATCAACTCCTCAGCGGAGCGGATCCGCTCCGGAGTATCGGAGGAACCAGCGATCGTTGTCGCGACTCCTGGGGGGGAACCCATGGCACCGGGCGGTTACGCGGGAGCCCTGATCCTCGACGCAGAGCTGGCCCTGTCGCGTGCGGATCTGCGCGTCGGTGAGGAAACCCTGCGCCGCTGGTGCCAGGTGGCCTGTCTCGTGCGACCCGCGGGTGACGGGGGAGGGCTTCTCATCGTCGGGCCACCGGAGGAACCTGCGGTCCAGGCGCTGCTCCGGGCCGATCCAGGGGGATTCGCTGCCCGTGAACTTGCCGATCGTGCCGCTGCCGGCCTGCCCCCGGCTGTCAAAGCGGTTCAGGTTGGTGGCGACCCGGAGGCGGTGGCGGCCTTCTTGGACAACGATCCGTTCACCGGTGCCGAGGTGCTGGGGCCCACACTGGTGCGGGAGGAACCCGACCCGGAGGCCATGTTGTTGCTGCGCTGTCCTTTGGAGAAGGGCCGTGAACTTGTGAGGGCCGTCAAGAACGCGACCGCCATCCGGTCGGCCCGCAAAGAAGGTGGTCGGTTGTTCTTGCAGGTCGATCCGATGACCCTTGCGTGAGGAGGAAACCATGAAACTGGTGTTTGCCGGGACCCCCAGGGTTGCCGTGCCAAGTCTCGAGGCCCTGATGGGTTCGGGGCACGACGTGGTGGCGGTGGTGACCCGACCGGATGCCACAGCAGGCCGTGGGCGACGACTCACTCCCTCACCGGTCGCGATCCGGGCTGCGGAGCTCGGACTCGAGGTTCTCAAACCCGCTCACCCCCGTGACCTGGATTTTCAGTACCGGCTGAGAGAACTGAAACCAGAGGTGTGTGCGGTAGTTGCCTACGGCGCCCTGCTACCCACCCCGGTCCTCGAGATCCCGCCTCACGGCTGGATCAACCTGCATTTCTCTCTGCTGCCCAGATGGCGTGGAGCGGCCCCGGTGCAGCGGGCCGTGATGGCGGGTGATTCTGAAATCGGAACTTCCTGTTTCCGTATTGTCCGGGAACTCGACGCGGGGGACGTCTACCGGATCGCTGCTCGCCCCATGCCGGACGCCACCGCGGGAGAACTTCTCGAGCTGCTTGCGATCTCAGGGGCTGCCCAACTGGTCGAGACCATCGACGCCATTGAGACTGGCGAAACCCCCGTGCCCCAGGAAACCGACGGGGTGACCCAGGCCGCGAAGATCACGGTGGAGGAGGCACGCGCGGATTTCACCCGACCGGCGATCAAGGTCCGCAATCACATTCTCGGTTGTTCCCCGGATCCGGGTGCCTGGTGCGAACTGAACGGAAAAAGACTCAAGCTGTACCGGGCGCGAATCGCCGATGCCCAGTTCAGTCCATCACCCGGGGAACTGCATGTGACCAAACGCCAGGTTTTTGTCGGGGGGGGTGATGGTGTTCTCGAGCTGCTGGAAGTCCAGGCCCCGGGCAAACGGCGAATGGCGGCCATTGACTGGGCTCGTGCCGGTGTCGCGTCAGGGAGGCTCGTGTGAGCGGAGGCGTGTCTCCCCGGAGGGTTGCGTTCGACGTGCTGAGGCAGGTGAGCGGCGAGGGCGCCTACGCGAATTTGGCGCTTGCCAAAACCTTGGCTCAGGCGGACCTGGAGACCCGGGATGCGGCCTTCGTCACGGAACTCGTGGCCGGTACCTGCCGCCTGCGGGGAACCTATGATGCGATCATCGAATCCGCCTCGGGACGAGGTTTGAAAACCATGCAACCCGCGGTGGTGGACCTGCTGCGGCTGCTCACGCATCAGGCGCTTAATATGGCCGTGCCCGCGCGGGCTGCCGTCGACACCACAGTGAATCTGGCCCGCGAGACCGTTGGGCAGCGGGTCACCGGCCTGATCAATGCTGTCGGGCGTCGGATCACCGCCCATGCCTTCCGGGAATGGGTGGAGCTGCTGAGCGTGGGTCTTGACGAGAACGGCAGGCTAGCGGTTGCTACCCATCATCCCCGCTGGATTGTGGCGGCCTACGAAAAAGTGCTCCCGGAAAACGAGCTCGTCCAGGCTCTGGAGGCCAACAACCTTGCGCCGAAACCGACCCTTGTGGTACGTCCCGGACTCGCACAGGTGGAAGAACTCGTTCCCGCCGTCCCCACCATGTACTCGCCGTTCGGGGCGGTTCTCGACGGTGTTCCGGGTGACCTGATGGCGGTCAAGGAAGGCCGAGCCGGCGTACAGGACGAGGGATCACAACTGGTGTGTCTGGCCCTGGACCGAGTGAGTACCCCAGATGGACCGTGGCTCGATCTGTGTGCCGGGCCCGGTGGGAAGTCCGCTCTCCTGGCTGGACTGGCCAGGCGACGGGGGGAGTACCTCGTCGCCAACGAAGTAGCGGCGCATCGCGCAGAACTCGTTGAAAAGGCTTTGGCGGTCTATCCGCCTGGAACAGTGAACGTCATCTGCTCTGACGGGCGTGACTCGGAACCGGTCAGGGCGCGTCGCCCCTTCGCAAGGATCATGGTGGACGCTCCTTGCAGCGGCCTGGGAGCGTTGCGGCGTCGCCCCGAGGCCCGGGGGCGCCGGACACCGGACGACGTGGCGGAACTTGTCTTGTTGCAACGCGCTCTGTTGAAAACAGCCATCGGTCTACTCACTCCCGGGGGAGTGGTTGCCTACGTGACTTGCTCACCCCACGCGGACGAGACCACCGGCGTCGTCGAGGCGGTTATGGCAGATTTTCCGGACCTGAAGCTCCTGGATGCGTCGTCCTTGCTCCCTGAGGTGCCCAATGCCACTCGACGTGGGTGCGTGCAGCTGTGGCCCCACCGCCACGGAACCGATGCCATGTTCTTGGCGCTGCTGCGGTGCATGTCCTGAGCATCGCTAGGCTTCGGACATGCGCATCACCCCGAGCATCTTGAACGCTGACTTCGCACATCTCACCCACGAGATCGAACGGATATCTGGGGCGGATGGGGTGCACGTGGATGTCATGGACAACCATTTCGTGCCGAACCTAACGATCGGGCTTCCCGTGGTCGAGTGTCTGCGCAAAGTGACTGATCATTTCCTGGACATTCACCTGATGATCGAGGATCCAGACCGCTGGGCCCCGGCCTACGCCGAGGCAGGGGCGGAGTCAGTGACCTTTCACATCGAGGCGGCCCACGCCCCAATCCGGTTGGCTCGGGAGCTGCGCGCCCGGGGGGCGAGGGCGTCAATGGCTCTCAAACCCGCCACCCCGATCGAGCCCTATGCCGAGATGCTCGACGAACTGGACATGGTGCTCCTCATGACAGTCGAGCCCGGTTTTGGCGGACAGAAATTCCTCGACCTCGTGCTGCCGAAAATCCGCCGAACCAGGGAACTGATGGGGGATCGCCCGCTCTGGCTGCAGGTCGACGGCGGGGTCTCGGTAGAAACGATCGGGCGCTGTGCCGAGGCCGGCGCTGACACCTTTGTGGCTGGCTCCGCGGTCTACAACGCCCCTGACCCAGACGCCATGGTGCGAACATTGCGCGAGCTGGCCGGAGCTGCCTGCCGCTGCTGATTCAGCCCGGGTCACCACCCCGGTTGCGGAGATAGCGTTCGAACTCCGCAGCAATGGAATCTCCGGTGGCACCCTCTACATCGGAGGCGTCGCGTGCCTCCTCCAGTTGCTCGATGTACTCGGCCACGTCAGGATCCTCCGCGCTCAGTTCGTCAACGGCCTGCACCCACTTACCAGCCTCACTGAGCAGGTCACCGGCTCCAAGACTGGTGCCCAGAACCTGTTCCATGCGGCTGAGCAGGGCGTGTTGGCCTTTCGGGTTCGGGGGAGTGGCGACGTAGTGGGGAATGGAGACCCACATGGATGCGCTGGGGAATCCTTCGGCGATCAGCATCTGGTTGACCACTCCCGTGATCCCGGTCGGGCCCTCGTAAGTGAGTTCCTCGATGGCCAGGCTGCCCCGCAGCTGTGAGTCGTAGGTGTACATGGCAACAGGGAGGGGTCGTGAGTGCGGGGTGTCGCTGAGCATCGCCCCCAACAGCAGCACCATC
>JABCNW020000179.1 GCA_013333945.2 Propionibacterium sp. | reverse complement strand
TCCTCGAAAGATCGGCGTCACCGAAGTAGCCCTCCGGGACGCACACCAGAGTTTGATGGCAACCCGAATGGCCATGGAAGACATGGTCGATGCCTGCGCAGACATCGATGCCGCAGGTTACTGGTCCGTGGAGTGTTGGGGTGGAGCCACCTTCGACTCCTGTATCCGCTTCCTCAATGAGGATCCCTGGGTCAGGCTCCGCACGTTCCGTGAACTGATGCCCAATTCCCGTCTTCAGATGCTGCTGCGTGGCCAGAACCTGCTCGGCTACCGCCACTACGAGGACACGGTGGTGGAAGAGTTCGTCGAGAAGTCGGCAGAAAACGGAATGGACGTTTTCCGTGTTTTCGACGCCCTCAACGATCCCCGTAACATGGCCAAGGCGATGCAGGCCGTCAAGAAGGTCGGCAAGCACGCCCAGGGCACCATCTGCTACACCATCTCGCCGGTTCACACCGTCGAGGGCTATGTGAAGCTCGCCGGGCAGCTCATTGACATGGGAGCCGAGTCGATCGCCCTCAAGGACATGGCCGCTCTCCTCCAGCCGCAGCCCGCCTACGACATCATCCGCGGTATCAAGGAAACCTACGGCGACATTCAGATCAACGTTCACTGCCACTCCACCACGGGTGTCACCCTCGTCAGCCTCATGAAGGCCATCGAGGCGGGTGCCGATGTGGTCGACACGGCCATCTCATCGATGAGCCTTGGCCCCGGCCACAACCCGACCGAATCCTTCGTGGAAATGCTCGAGGGCACCGGCTACACCACCGCCCTCGACATGGATCGCCTCGTCAAGATCCGCGACCACTTCGCGAAGATCCGTCCGAAGTACGCCGAGTTCGAGTCGGCCACGCTGGTGGACACCGGCATCTTCTCCTCCCAGATCCCCGGCGGCATGCTCTCCAACATGGAATCGCAGCTCAAGGCCCAGGGCGCGGGCGACCGCATCGACGAGGTCATGGCCGAGGTGCCGCGGGTCAAGGCCGACGCAGGCCATCCGCCGCTGGTCACCCCGTCCTCCCAGATTGTCGGCACCCAGGCCGTTTTCAACGTCCTGATGGGCCGCTACAAGGTGCTGACGGGCGAGTTTGCGGACCTCATGCTCGGCTACTACGGCGAATGCCTCGGTGAGCGCAACCCCGAGGTCATCGCGCTGGCGCAGGCCCAGGCCAAGAAGGAGCCCATCACGGTGCGTCCCGCGGACCTGCTCAAGCCCGAATGGGACGAGCTCGTCACCCAGGCCAAGGAACTCGAAGGCGCCGACGGCACCGAGGAGGACGTCCTGACCAACGCCATGTTCCCGGGAGTGGCTCCCGGGTTCTTCAAGACCCGCGCTGAGGGTCCCAAGAATGTCGGCAAGACCGCTGAGCAGCTGGCCGCCGAGGAAGAGGCCGCCAAGCGCAAGGCCCAGGGAATTTCCGGTCCCGTCAAGTACAACGTCACCATCGCTGGCCGTTCGCACAGCGTTTCCGTCGAGCCCGCCTGAGGAGCGAAATGAGCAAGCAACACACCATGGCCGAGCGCCTTCAGCAGCTCGAGGAGGCCCGGACAAAGGTCGAGGCCGGAGGCGGCGCCGACAAGCTGGACAAGCAGCGTGACCGCGGCAAGCTGACCGCCCGCGAACGCATCGAAGAGCTGATCGACGAAGGCTCCTTCCAGGAAACCGGTGCTTTCCGTCGCAACCGCACTACCACCTTCGGCATGGACAAGGCCTACATGGCCGCCGACGGCGTGGTGACAGGATCCGCGACCGTGCTGGGTCGTCCCGTCCACCTGGCCAGCCAGGACTTCACCGTGATGGGTGGGTCGGCTGGTGAAACCCACTCCATCAAGGTCACCGAGATGCTGGAGGCGTCGCTGGAGACCGGCACCCCGTTCATCTTCATCAATGACTCGGGCGGCGCCCGCGTGCAGGAGGGTATCGACTCCCTGTCCGGCTACGGCAAGGTCTTCTACGCCAACGTGCTGCTCTCGGGCGCGGTGCCGCAGATCTCGATCATCGCCGGCCCCTGCGCCGGTGGCGCGGCCTACTCCCCGGCCCTGACCGACTTCATCATCCAGACCCGCAAGGCCCACATGTTCATCACGGGCCCGGGCGTGATCAAGCAGGTCACGGGCGAGGAAGTCACCCAGGACGCCCTCGGTGGCGCCGACGCCCACATGGGTCGCTCCGGTGTCATCGACTTCGTGGCCGACGATGACGAGCAGGCCATCCTGATCGCGAAGAAGCTGCTTAGTTTCCTGCCGCAGAACAACTCCGAGGAGCCCCCGATCGTCGATCCCGACGATTCGATCGAGCCCAACGAGAAGCTGCGCGAGATCATTCCGCTCGAGAGCAACAAGGGCTACGACATCCGCGATGTCATCGCCGAAATCGTCGATCACCGCGACTTCCTCGAGGTGCAGGCCGGCTGGGCCAAGAGCATCGTGGTCGGCTTCGCCCGCATCAACGGTCGCTCGATCGGTATCATCGCGAACCAGCCGAGCGTCATGTCCGGTGTGCTGGACATCGACTCCTCGGACAAGGGCAGCAAGTTCATCCGCTTCTGCAACGCGTTCAACATCCCCGTGGGCAACCTCGTCGACGTCCCCGGCTTCCTGCCTGGCGTGGCGCAGGAGCACGGCGGCATCATCCGCCACGGCGCGAAGATGCTGTTTGCCTACTCCGCCGCGACTGTCCCGAAGATCACAGTCGTGCTGCGCAAGGCTTACGGCGGCGCCTACCTGGCGATGTGCTCGAAGGACCTGGGTGCCGACAAGGTGTTCGCCTGGCCGACCGCCGAAATCGCCGTCATGGGTGCCGAGGGTGCCGCGAACGTGGTGTTCCGCCGCGAGATCGAGGCCGCCGAGGACACCGAGGCTCGCCGAGCAGAGCTCGTGGAGGAGTACCGCGAGACTTTCTCGACGCCGTACATGGCTGCCTCCCGTGGTCTGGTTGACGACATCATCGACCCGGCGGACACCCGCCGTGAGATCGCGTTGTCGCTGGAGCTGCTGGCCGGTAAGCGCCAGCTGCGTCCCGCGAAGAAGCACGGTCTCTTCCCAGCCTGATCGGAGTCGTAGATGTCTGACAACAACGCTGCGCTCCTTGCGGCGGTCGAGAAGCTGACGGCTCAGCTCAAGACCCTCGATGAGCGTCTCGCCAAGCTCGAAGCCCGGCAGGGGATCCCCGAGGAGGATCTCGTTGCCATCGGAGCCGCCGTCGCGGCCTCCCTTGGGTACAAGGCCAAGGTGCGGGCGGTCCGCTTCAGGTCCCAGTCCGGCTGGGTCCAGGCCACCCGTGAACAGTCCCACAACCGTGCTGTCCCGCACGCGCGCTGATTGAAGGAGACAACCCATGAAACTGAAGGTGACCGTCAATCAGACGGAGTACGAGATTGACGTCGAGGTCGAGAAGGAAGCCCCAAGCCTTCCGCCGATCGTGATCGGTGGTTCGGGTGGCGCACCGGTGGCGGCCCCGGCCCCGTCGGCTGCTGGTGCGGCTGGCGCCAACGCCGTCGTCGCGCCGCTGGCCGGCTCGGTGGCCCGCATCCTCGTCGCCGAGGGCGACGAGGTCGAGGCAGGCCAGGTGCTCCTGGTCCTGGAGGCCATGAAGATGGAAACCGAGATCACGGCCCCTGCGGCCGGTGCGGTCTCGGCCATCCTCGTCAAGCAGGGTGAGCCCGTCCAGGGCGGCCAGGCTCTGATCGAGCTCTGACCCTCACCCTTTCCGAGACAGAACGACGGGTCGCACCCAGCTGGGTGCGACCCGTCGTCCTTGCTTCGAAGCTGCGAGTGGATGCCCGTTCCACGACGACTGGCCCCGGACGGCGACGAAGAAATCTGTGTGTGCCGCGGCTTCCAAGGTTGTCGCCGCGGCTGCGGGTCAGTCGGCGGTGAGGTTTCCACCGGGACCGGGCAGACTTGGTGGGGTGACGAGGAAGAAGACCGCGAAACCCCGGCCTCCGGTGGCGCTGTGGCATCCGCTGCTCGCCCTGGTGGCACGGTTGGTCCCGCTGCTGGCGTTTGGCGTCTGGCTGCTGTTGGCCGGACACAATCCCTACTGGTACGACGAGGGACAGGCGATCCTCGGTGTGCTCAACCTGGCGTTGCTGTGGTGGCTGCTCAGGCGAGAACGGACGAGCTTTCGCAAATTCCTGGGGCCATTCACTGCCCACGACTTCGGGTGGTCGCTGGCGGTCGGGGCCTGCATGGTCTGCGTCTCGCTGCTGGCCTACACCTTCGCGGAGAGCTGGCTCCGCGTGGAAGGGAAACCCACTCCGGCACTGGACACCCCGCTGTGGTTGCTGGTCGCACAGATCCTGCTGGTACCGGCTTGGACGGTTTTCGTGGACGGTGTGCTGTTCTTCGGCTACGCGCTGCCGCGGCTGCGTGAACGGCTTGGGGCGGTGTGGGCCGCAGCGATCGTCATCCTGGGGTTCACGCTGCTGCAGGTTGGATTTGCGCCCCTTTCACCAACTCGGGTGACCGCCGAGGCCGTCCGGGGGGTGTTGCTGGCGATCCCACCAGTGCTGGTGGCGCTCAGGAAACGGAGCGTGTGGCCGGGTGTCCTCGGCTACCTGATCATGACTCTGCTGAACGACTGGCCGAGCGTTCTGTACACCCTGATCCTGCTGCTCAGCTGGTCGGGGTTGTGGATCGGCCTCTTCATCGGTTTCATCGTCATGATCTTCTGGCTCGGCATGAGCCGCCGGAACTGACCTGTCGCCGGAGCAACGAGATGGAGGGGCCACTGAAGCGACCCCTCCATCTCGTGCACGACCTGCTGTGCGACCTGTCACGCGTCGCTTTCCGGACGGACCTGGTCGCCCTCGTCCGGGTTGACCGGGCGGATCACCAGCACATCGCAATGGGCTCGCCTGACAACGACGCTGGCGACGTCACCGAGCAGGCGGCCGGCGATCGAGCGGTCGCGGATGGCGCCGATCACGATGAGATCCCCGAGGTGCTGTTTCGAGCTGCTGAGCAGCGCCTCGGCGGGATACGCCTCCACCAGCAGGGTGGCCTTCACACGCGCCCCGGCGGCGACGGCGATGTCCTTGGCGTGTGTGACGGCCAGCGTGGCCGCTTCCTTGCCCGGAACCTGCCCGATGCGACTCGGTGCGGTATCGGTCAGCGACACCTTCGCGTCGGCCCTTCGGGAACCGCCGCCGTAGGCGCATACGATGACAAGATCGGCGTCCTCCTTGACCGCGATCCATGCGGCTCGGGTGACGGTCGGCCCGGCGAGTTCAGAACCGTCGGTTCCAACGACGACCGTGGTGTAGTCCTTGAGCATTTCCCCTCCAATCGTGGGAGATCAGTTTTCGGCGGGCACGGGTTCGGACAGATCGTCGACGTCCTTGACGATCGGCGGCTCCTTGATCCAGAGCATCGCGATGGCCGCCAGGGCCAGGAAGACGGCGGCGAAGGTGATCGCGTTACCGGGGTGGTCACCGATCAGCTTGTAGACGGTGCCGAAGGTGACGGTCTGGATGAGCATCGGGATGACGATCATCATGTTGATGATGCCCATGTGGACGCCGTAGCGGGTGGACGGGATCATGCGGACGGCCATGATGTAGGGCACACCCAAGATGGAGGCCCATGCGATCCCCAGGCCGATGATCGGCACGAACAGCAGGTACTTGTCGGTGATGTGCGGGAAGAAGGCCAGGCCGACCGCCGCCAGCAGCAGGCAGGTGGTGTGGACGAACTTCGCGCCGTGCCGTTTGGCCAGGACCACCAGAGCGAAGGCCACGCAGAAGGTCACGACGTTGTAGGCACCGTTGACCAGGCCGGTCCATGCCGTGGCCTGCTCGAACAAGGTCTTGTACCGATCCGGATCGGCTTCCTCCAGGGCATGGGTCGCCCCGAAGATGGACTCCCCCACGGACAGCGACACGTACTGCCAGTAGCAGTTCATGGCGTACCACTGGAACAGGTAGACCAGCGCCAGCTTGCGCAGCTGAACTGGCATCTCGACGATGGCTTCCCAGATCTCCTTGAGGGCGCCGACGAAACTGGTCTTGTGGGCGCGCAGCTCGGCGAGTTCCTCGGGCGTGGGTTCGAGTTCCTTGGTGCTGAGGATCGAGACCAGCACGGTGGCGAT
>JABCNW020000178.1 GCA_013333945.2 Propionibacterium sp. | reverse complement strand
TCTGTAGCGCGCTGGAGGTGTCGCCTAGTCTGGTCTATGGCGCCCGCCTGCTAAGCGGGTTTGGGGCTCAACCCCATCGCGGGTTCAAATCCCGCCACCTCCGCCAGCATCTCAAGGCCCCGGTTTCTTCCGGGGCCTTGAGGTTGTAACGGTGTATCTCACCGCTCCGGGCGGCGCTCACGCTGTTTTGCCAAGCCGAGGGATGGGCCGTATAGTTACTCCTCGCCCGCGCTCGTAGCTTAATGGATAGAGCATCTGACTACGGATCAGAAGGTTGGGGGTTCGAGTCCCTCCGAGCGCGCTACGCAGCAGGCCTCGCCTCTGGGATCTCCCGTCGCGAGGCTTTTTCGTTGCCCCGGATATGTGCTGTCATGGGGACCATGAGTCATCCCAGCGACCCGAACCCCACCCCGGAGAAACTACTGGCCGGCGTGATCGCGAACCACTTCACCGGCGCACACGTGGCCGAGGAGGACAACGTCCAGATCGTGCGGCTGGGGGATGGGCTGCCCGTGATCGAGTGTCACATCAACTCGTTGCAGGAGGAAGCGCCCCACGGTGCCTTCATCACCCTCGACATCCACGGCGGTGCACTCGGGACCCCGGGGGCCGTCGTCACGGCCAGCGGCTATGGCGACGACATGTACCAGGCGCTGGTCACCGCTGGATGCAACTGGGCCTGTGCGTTCGGGCCGGTGCTGCTCACCGCGATCGGACGGGCTGATCTCATCGGCACCGAGGATCCCGACGTGGAGCAGTTCGAGGCCACCCTCCAGGGTCGGAGGTATCTCGTCACCATGGGCAGCATCGACCGCAGCGTCAACGTGCCGCTCGAGGCAGCGAAAACCTACCGCCAGTGGATGGGCGGTTCCCGGGCACTCACGACGAAGGTGCTCGCCAGCGGCACCATCCCCGCCACCCGCGGCAACGACATCATTCCGCTCGGCTGTTTCCTCGGTGTCGGCCCGGACCTGATCGCTGAGGTCAAGCTCGGCTCCGGCGACTGGGCCCCGGGGCGAGCGGTCCTGGCCGACGGGCCGACGGAACCCGAGGGCATCCTCATGCTGCGTGAATGGGCGCTCCTGACGCCACTCGAACCCGCTCCCCGCATCACCCGCGACGACCTGCAGCGCACCCTCGATCTGCTGCGAAACGCCTCCGAGGATTCCCGGGACGAGGCCGGCTGGATCGGTGGTCGCAACCACGGAATGCGGCTCGGTGCCCCCGGGTTCACCTCCGCCATCTCGCTTCCCTCGGACGCCCGGTGGTTCGTCGACGAGGTCGCCGCATCCGGGGCCGGCCCCGGCTACGGCCTCGACCTGCGCCCGATCACTGAGGGCTGGCTGCACCTGGCGCAGGCCGGCTGCGGATCCCAGTGGGCGCTCGATCTGACCGACGGGTCGGTGGCACTCGATTCCCGGTTTTGCGACGGGGAGTTCCGGCGGGTGTCGACGGGATTCGTCGCATGGTACGAGGCGTGGCTGGACAACGCGATCCGCGGTGGCGGACCCTACGCGCAATGGGACTACTCGCTGGATGCGGCCTTCAAGGTGCTGGTTCAGGCCGCGCAGGAGAACGGCGTTGACGCACTCCCCGAACTCGGCATGGAAGTGGTGATTCACTCCCCGGAGGCCCAGCTCGTCGGTCCCTGCCACGGCTGCGAATCAACCTACGCCCGCTACGGGGTGCCGAGCACCGCCTTCGCCCTGAAGGAGTGATGGACCCGCCTGGACGCGATCCGGGTGCTTGCCCTCGCGGCCCGGTGTGACAGGCGTCGCACGGTGCCTGTCAGTGGTGTCCCCCAGGTGTCCCTGAAATGTTCTCAGACCCCCTGGAACAAGGTTGAAATAATTTTCACACTCCTCTTGGATAATTACCGGGAGGGGGCTCCGTGAGCCCCGGAAGCAACCGAGAGGAGAAAGCATGAAGCGTCGTTCGGTACTCTCACTGGCGGCCGGAGCCGCTCTGGCGACAGGTGCCGGGATTGCCCGGGCCGAGGGCAGGACGTTACCGCTGAACGATGTCCCGGTCCATCAGATCCCCGCCAATCCCGCAACCCGGGAGGAGCAGCTGAAGCACCTGTTCGAGGACATGTCCAGGAAGAACGACTACGCGTGGGGCAGTCTTCGTGCCCAAACCGGGCCCGGGCAGCTGATCATGGGCAACAACGCCAGAGGCACCAACACGCCAAGCTGGTGGTACGAAAAGCTTGTGCGCAAGGACTTCTATACGGATAAGCTGTGGGAGGCGATCACCCCCTGGATGATTGCCGTGACCCATCACGATGCGTCGGTGAGCAATGTCCGGGTCCAGATGAGCAAGTACATCCTCAACATCCTCCACCGCTCCGACAACACGTGGCACACCGTCGTCGTCAAGCCGGTGGAGGGCAGCTACTGGGAAGGCACCGACCTCGGCGGGAAGGCCAAGGACGACGCAAAAGCGATCCCCAGCGAGGACGGGCTGTACACCTCTGTCAACGTCAAGGTCGGTGAAACCTTCCACGGCTGGACCGGAAGTTTCACATATGACACCGGTGACATCCTGGCGATGCACGCCAAGATGGCGGCCCGCCTCGTGGTGGCGGACTCGGCGAAACCCGACAACCTCGACAAGGCACGCGTCCAGCTCCAGATGGGGGTGGATTACTACCCACACCTCGGAGTGCTGGTTGATGACCCGCGGCTGGAGCTGACGGAAGGAAAACCGTACTTCCCGGGAGTCGGTGTCAGCCGGGCCAAGATGATCACGCGCAACTGGGGCACCTACCAGTTCGCCACCGTCTACGCCACCAACGCCGAGACCGGGGGAGTCGACGGCGACCCGGGTGGCGGTCTGACCGAGCAGCAGTTCCGCGACAACCCGCCGCCGCTGTGATCCGTGGAATCCGACACGACCGGGCCGGTCCGCATCAAGCGGGCCGGCCCGCTACGTGACGGGGAATTTCCAGGAACTCCTTGCCAGAGGGCATATCATGACCCGCGGGAGGAGAATCATGACAGCGATCTGGGCTCATCGCGGAGCATCGGCATACGCCCCCGAGAACACCATCCCCGCCATCCGGCAGGCGATCGAGATGGGGGCGGACGGCGTCGAGTTCGACGTTCAGCGCACCATCGACGGGCAGCTCGTCGTCATCCACGACGAGACCATCAACCGCACCTCGAACGGGTTCGGCAGGGTGGTGGACCTGACCCTCGAACAGCTGCGGCTGTGCAACTACAGCAACGGTTTCGTCGGCCACCGGAAGGTGCAGATCCCGACCCTCCGGGAGGTCCTCGAACTGCTCGAACCCACCGGGCTGCGCATCAACATCGAACTCAAGAACAGCATCGAGCTGTACCCCGGCATGGAGAACGACGCCCTGGTGATCGTCCAGGATGCGGGGCTGCTCGACCGGGTGCTGTTCTCGTCGTTCAACCACTTCTCCCTGGCGGACCTGCGTGGAGTGGTACCCACGGAATGCCTCGGCCTGCTGTACTCCGACGGCCTCTATGACCCCTGGTGCTACGCGAACGCCTTCGGGGCAGGGTTCCTCCACCCGCACTTCTACGCCCTCCAGCAACCCAACTACATGTGGCTGTGCCACGAGGCCGGGGTCGGGGTGAACGTGTGGACCGTCGACAAGAACGAGGACATCCGCGCCCTCGCGGCACTGGGGGTCGACGCTGTCATCACGAATTTCCCCGACCGCGCCCGCCGCGCCCTGGAACGCCCCTACCTCTGAGAAGGCGCGGAACCTCTAGGGTGTGGGCATGACCAACCCGTTCCGGCCCGAGAGATGGGACGAGATCCCCGGCTTCGAGTTCACCGACATCACCTACCACCGCGCCCGCGACGTCGCGGCAGTCAGGATAGCTTTCAACCGGCCCGAGGTGCGCAACGCCTTCCGTCCCCACACCGTCGACGAACTGATCGCGGCCCTGGAGCACGCCCGCACCAGCGCCGACATCGGCTGCGTGCTGCTCACCGGCAACGGGCCGAGCCCGAAGGACGGCGGGTGGGCGTTCTGCTCCGGCGGCGATCAGCGCATCCGGGGGCGCGCCGGATATCAGTACGCCGACGGCGAAACCGCACACACCGTCGACAAGGCGAAACTCGCCCGCCTGCACATCCTGGAGGCGCAGCGACTCATCCGGTTCATGCCCAAGGTCGTGATCGCGCTCGTCAACGGCTGGGCCGCGGGCGGCGGGCACTCCCTGCACGTCGTCGCCGACCTGACCATCGCCTCCCGCGAGCACGCCCGGTTCAAACAGACCGACGCCGATGTCGGTTCCTTCGACGGCGGCTTCGGATCCGCCTACCTGGCCCGCCAGGTGGGGCAGAAGTTCGCCCGCCAGATCTTCTTCCTCGGCGACGTCCACGACGCCCAGGAGGCTCACGAGATGGGCATGGTCAACAAGGTGGTGCCGCACGAGGAGCTGGAGGAGACCGGGCTCGAGGGGGCGGCGAAGATCTGCGGGAAGTCCCCGACCGCGCAGCGGATGCTCAAGTACTCCTTCAACCTGGTCGATGTTGGTCTCGTCGGCCAGCAGGTGCTGCTCGGCGAGGCCACCCGCCTGGCCTACATGACCGACGAGGCGGTGGAGGGCCGCGACTCCTTCCTGGAGCACCGTACCCCCGACTGGTCGGGTTTTCCGTACTACTACTGAATTCCTGAGAACCCGTCATCACGGTCCCGGTTGCAACTACCCTGCTCGGTGTCGGCGCATGAGCCGCGCCGAGGAAGGGAAAAATACAATCATGAATTTAAGGATGCTCAAGGGGTCAGTGGCAGTCCTGGCCTCGATCGCCATAGCTTGTGGCGCGGCTGGGTGCAGCGGAAAGCCGAGCAAGGACGCCGTCAAGGCGGGAATCATCAAGATGATGAAGGAGCAGGGCGAGAATTCGTATGACGACAACGCACTCAACGACTACGTCGGCTGCTTGGTTGACGGCAGTTACGACAAGGTGAGCGCCGATACTCTTCAAAAACTCGCGGACGGCAAGACGGATACCAGCGCCAGCACCGGTGTCGCTGATGGAGACAGCAAGGCCATAGGTGAGGCCACCCAGGAGTGCTTGGCCAAGCTGACGGGCAAGGAAAGCTGAACCGTTGCTGCGGGCTGGCAACTCGGGGCAACCCTGTGTGGTTCTTCAGTCGGCCAGCCCGTACAGCCGATCGCCGGCATCGCCCAGACCGGGGACGATGAAGCCTCGGTCGTTGAGGCGCTCGTCAACGGCGGAGACCACCAGGGTGCAGGGGACGTCGAGGTCCGCCAGCAGGGCCTGGATCCTCTCGATTCCTTCGGGGGCCGCCAGCAGACAGATGCAGGTGATGTCGTCGGCACCGCGACCGACAAGGAATTTCACGGCTTCCCCCAGCGACCCGCCGGTGGCGAGCATCGGATCGAGCACGTAGCACTGGCGACCGGAAAGGTCCTGCGGTAGGCGTTCGGCGTAGGTGGTGGGCTCCAGGGTTTTCTCGTCGCGGATCATTCCGAGGAACCCGACCTCGGCGGTCGGCATCAGACGCAGCATGCCGTCGAGCATCCCCAGGCCCGCACGCAGGATCGGAACCACCAGGGGGGCGGGGGAGTCCAGTTTCGTGCCGATGGTGGGGGCGACGGGGGTTTCGATGGCGATGTCGTGGACGCGCACCCCGCGGGTGGCCTCGTAGGCCAGCAGCGTCACCAGTTCCTCGACAAGGCTGCGGAAGGTGGGCTGTTCGGTGTTGCGGTCGCGCAGGACCGTCAGTTTGTGATCGACGAGCGGATGAGAGATGACGCGAAGTTCCACGAGCCCACTGTGACACACCCGGAGGGGTTGGGGGAACGGATATCGCCCCGGAGCCTCGAAGAGACTGAATATCTGGAAGGATGGGGTTTCCGTAGGACCGGGAGGAGATCAGCCGTGGACGCCTTTGATGAAGACGCCGAGCCTTTTGACCTGAGGGATGACCGCGGTCTGGAAGCCGCCGACGACTCGGAGGAGGAATTCTTCGACGACGACCTCGAGGACGCGGGAGAAGACGACATCGACCTCGTCGTCGCCGTGTACCGGGAAGACGGCAAGGCGACGGCGGTTCCCATGGACTTCGACCTGGCCAACGATCTCGACGAACTGATCCGTCAGCTCAGCCGTCTTCCGGGTGATTCCGGGGCGGACGGATACGTGTCGGTGGCGGGGGAATTCTTCGTCATCTGCCGGGTCAGGGGACGGGCGGTGGAGGTGGTGCTCAGTGATGCCACCGCAGCCAACGACTGGCCCATCGCCCGCGATGTCGTGGACTACCTGGGTGAGGAGATCCCTGACGAGGAGGACGACCCGGCTCCGGTCGGGGACCTGGAGATGTTTGCCGCCGCCGGGTTGCGGGGCTTCGAACTGGAGGCCATCGCCACCGACTACGAGGAGGACTCCGACGAGCTGTTGATGCAGGTGGCGCAGCGCCTGAAGATCGAGGACGTGTTCGAGCGGGCCGTCGAGGCCTTCGACGACTGAGGAACCGGCCACCGTGGCGCGACGCTACGAGCCCGCGATGCGGCAGGCACTCCTCGCGGCCCGGGAGGCGGGGCTGCGCGGCGACGTGCCGGTGGGGGCCGTCGTCCTCGGACCGGACGGGTCGCCGATCGCGATGGGCAGCAACGAACGCGAACTCACGGGCGACCCGACGGCACACGCGGAGGTGGTCGCGATCCGGCGCGCCGCAGAGGCCCTCGGTCAGTGGCGGCTGACAGGCTGCACCCTGGTGGTGACCCTGGAGCCGTGCACCATGTGTGCGGGCGCGATCGTCGCCGCCCGGATCGATCACCTCGTGTTCGGGGCCTTCGACGACAAAGCCGGGGCGGTGACGTCGCTGTTCGACGTGCTGCGCGACCCGCGTCTCAACCACCGTCCGAGGGTGACCTCGGGAGTGCTGAAGGCCGACTGCGCGGCGCTGCTGGAGGGATTCTTCACCAGCCGTCGATGAAGGAAACCCCACGACCGGAGAGGAACCTGGGACGTGACCGCACCGACCACCAGCTATCACCTGCGACCGCACAGCGGTTGGCTCAACGACCCCAACGGCATGACCTTCCGTGACGGGGTCTGGCACGTGTTCTTCCAGCACAACCCAGCCGCCCCGCAACACCGGCAGATCGCGTGGGGACACGCCGTCAGCGACGACTTGGCGAACTGGCGGTTGTTGCCCGTCGCCTTCGGCCCCACCCCCGGCGGTCCCGACTCCTTCGGCTGCTGGTCGGGGGTGTTCCTGCCCGGCCATGAACGCCCCGGGGTGGTCTACTCCGGAGTCACGGATGAGTCGGGGGCCTCGACGGTGTGTCTGCGCTGGGGCAGCCCCGACCTGGTGACCTGGGACACGCCCGTCGTCGTCGCGCCCACCCCTCACATCGACGACATCGCCGTGATGCGCGACCCGTTCGTCTTCGAACTCGACGGCAGGCCCCTGGCGATCCTCGGGGCGGGTCGCCGCGACGGCACCCCCGTCGTGCTGCTGTTCGACCGGCAGAACGAACTGGTGTGGCGCTACCTGGGGTTGTTCATCGCCGACGACCCCGTACTGGCGGCTGCCGTCACCGCCGACGTGTGGGAATGCCCGCAGCTGTTCCGGCTGGAGGACCGCTGGGTGCTGCTGGTCTCCGTCCTCGATGGGGACCGACCCGCCGGGGAGCTGGCGGCGGTGGGACGGGTGGAGACCGATGGGGCGCGACCGCGGTTTGTCGCCGAACACGCGAACCTCCTCGATGTCGGCCCCGACCTCTACGCCGTGCAGGCCACCGTCGCCGACGGGGAGCCGCTGCTGATCGGCTGGGTGCGGCAGCAGGCCCAGGACCCGACCGTCCGCAACCACGCGGGCTGCCTCAGCCTGCCGCGTCGCGTGAAACTGGCGGGCAATCGGGTCGTGAGTTTCGTCGACCCGGGGGCGGTCGAGGCGCTCGTCGACCGCTGGCATCCCCTCGATGCGGGTGAGACGTCGCTGGCGGAGCGGCGCTGGGCGCTGCGGGTCGCGGGCGACGGGGTGCGGCTGACGCATCCTCGCCACGGGATCGTCGAGGTGTCGGACGGGTCGCAGGTGTGGGTGGACGGAGCGGTCCTGGAGCACTA
>JABCNW020000177.1 GCA_013333945.2 Propionibacterium sp. | reverse complement strand
GGGTGGCCAGGTGTTCGTTCAGCCACGACAGCAGCGTCCCGTTGCCCTTGGTGACGGCGCCTGCGATGCTGTCGGGGTCACCGAGAGCCGTGATACCGGCGGTGAAACCGTCGCTTGCGATTGCCCAGGCGAGGGCCTCGGTGTTGTCGGTGACCCAGGCGTCCCCACGACCGTCTGCCAGGGCGCTGGTGGCGTCGTTGTTCTGCTCGTACTTGTCAGGTTCGATCTCCGGATGGTTTTTGGCCAACCAGGCCTCGGCTGTGGTGCCCTTGACCACGATGATCTTCTTGCCGGCCAGTTGGGGCTCCTCCGTGATCAGTGCCGAGTCCGGGGAGACCACTCCGAGGGAGACCTTCATGTAGGGGTTGGCGAAGTCCACCTTCTCCCCACGTTCCGGTGTGACGGTGAAATTCGCCAGGATGATGTCCACCTTCGCGGTCTGCAGGAACTCGACCCGGGAAGCGGCCTCGACGGGAACGTAGTCCACTTGTGCGCCGAGGTCCTTGCCGATTCTTTCCGCGTAGACCACGTCATAGCCCGCGGGTTTGCCGTCGGCATCGATATATCCGAAGGGGGCCTTGTCGCTGAAAACCCCGATCCTGACGGTGCCGGAGGATTTGATCTGGTCGAGGGTTCGGAACTGTCCGTTGCCGGCTGATCCCGTCCCGGAGGAGGCGACCGGGTCGGGCGATGCTCCGGAACAGGCGGTGAAGGCCAGGGCCAACGAGGCAAATGTGCCACCCAGGATGTGGCGACGAGAAATGGGCATGGGTACTCCTTGGTCAGGGTGTGGATCGTTGACCATCAACGGGTGTGACGGGTCAGTGTGTGACGGCTGCCGGAAAACGCAGAGGACTATGAGCGCGCAGCGAAGACGAAAATTCCGGGACGATCCGGACTTCCGGGTGCGTCAGAACTGACGGACCGGGCGGGAACACCGGCATGCAGAGGCGGTGAAGTGCGCGCCGAGCTGCATCATGCGGGGATGTTCCATGAGGTCAGACACTAGGTCGGAGCCATGTGTGGAGTCAAGAGGAAGCGCGTTGTGGGCCGGACGGGCATCGTGTGGATCGGTGATGTTGCGTGAGGGTCAGGTGGGTTTCCCACTGCCCCGCCGCGACCTGCTGATTGAAATCCTCGCTGCGCTTCGAGCCGGCGCAGTGCAGATTTATGCTCACGTGCTCGATGAAGCCTCTTTCATCACTGGCTACAAAAGCATCGCGTCCCAGAGGTGCTGGCGTTGTACTTCTGGCGGATTCGGTTCACATAACTGTCCGTTCGTACTGAAGAGTTGTACCAAGGTCTAATTCAGGAGCAGGAGTCTTCCAAACCGCTTCGATGTGGCTTAGTGTGAAACATGTCGGGTTCTGCGGGAGAACCGCAGAATGAGGTTCAGATCGAGGAGGGTGTATTTCGATGCCGAATGCACTGAAATTGGTGGCTGACGTGCTGTTGATCACGGATCGTGATCTTGCTTGTGGGGCACTCGTCGGTGAGCAGGATGATGGGAAGGCGCGAATGTTGTCTGCAGGACTCACCCGTGCCTTCGCGGGACTGTTTTTGGATTCTGGGCGAGAAACAACGCCGACCTTGGAAGAAGTAGCGCGTTTTGGTTTTCCTGCAGACAAGCCTTCGCTTCGGCATGATCTCGCAAATTTTTTGTGCTTCTGTGATGAAGAGTCGTCATTCGAGATCGGTGATGCGCAGCCCCTCAGTGCCGTGCTCGGTCCGGAAAGTGTCGTTGATGACAGGATCAAACTAGGAGAACAGGAAACTCTGCGGCCAGCAGGTGTGCAGCGCCAACGGGTAGTTGGGAATGCCATCTTTACCGTGGTGATCACTGATGTCAAAATGAGTGGTGAGCTCACCCCAGATGCGGGGCTGAAAGCAGCTCCAAGAAAGCCTGCTGAGCAGCCTGAGCTTAACCTCACTATCACGGATGGTTGTGGTGTGTGTGGGGTCTGTGGTGCCTGCGGCCTGTGCGTTGTTTGTGCCGAAATAAACTACGGCACCGCTGGCGCAGCATCTGCCGCTCTGTGGTCTATCGGTGGAAGTGCGTCTATGGAGTACTGTGATCAGGGGCTGGCGAACGCGATCCGTCAAGAACAAACGGATTTGCTGACGTTTCATATGTAAACAATTACGTTTCGTAAGAAGCGGTCGCTGATCGCATGGTTCAGGGGAAGAAGGCTATGTATCCGCACGTGAATCCAGCTTTCAAATTTCATCGCGATGCAAGTGGTGGTCGTCTGTCGATAAGCCTCCAAAATGCCCGAGAAGCCGAGGAGTTGAATGGGTATGCAGCTGACAGTCGAGGGGGCTTTATGTCTATGGCATACTTTGCGATCGATGGTTTCTATGTGGATGTCGTGAGCATTGCTGATGGCACGGTTACCCTCGAGGAAATCGTCGAGCGATACGTCAAGGGCAGTGATCCAGTCTTTGGGCCGGTTCTGGCAGATCGAGCTGTTAACTGGGCGCTTTCAATGCGCGGATTGCTTCGCTGGACCGAGCAGCCACTGTCGCCCGCACGGCCTCCGCAGGTCACGGGCAGGCGTGACGCTTATTATCCGCAACATGCGGTAATCGAAATCACGGACCGCTGTAATTTCTCTTGTGAGCACTGCTATATAGCGGCACGGCAAAATGTTGGCAGTTTCATGTCCATTGACACCTTCGCGACTGTGGTCGAGCTCCTGAGTGCCAATGGTGTCCAAGTGGTTGAATTAAGTGGAGGTGAATGTACTATTCATCCAAAATTCACGGAGATGCTGAACCTCGCTTGCTCGAAATTCAGTCTGGTTAGCGTCCTGACCAATGGGTATCTTCTGGGGGTTCCGGGAAAGGTGCGTGATGCCATCATGGGGCGCGACAACGTGGCTGTTCAGGTCAGCATCGACGGGATCGAGCGCACGCACGACTTGTTCCGTAAGCATAGGCATTCTTTCCAGAGAGCCGTTGAAGCGGTGCGAGTATGCACAGAGGCGGGAAAACCAACGCGTATTGCCACGAGCATTTCTGAAGGGACTTTGCATGAGGTTCCTGAGCTCGTTTCTCTGGGGCGCAAATTGGCTCCGGCGCTGCATGCATTTTCTCCGGTGGCTCCCTTCGGGCGCGGATGTAATGTTACCGATTCGGCTCTCGCCTCTGCTGGGACTTCGCGTCGCTTGGAGGAGGCGCTCAAGAAGGCGGGTTACAGCGGCCCCGGGATTACGCAGGCTGGTGCTCCCACGGCGGCTGGCGGGGTGGAACAGATTCGAAACTGTGGTGCAGGCCATCGCACCGTCGCTGTTGACGTAAAGGCTGGCGTGCGTCCCTGCAACTTCGGTGACTCTCTAGGGAGACTGGGCAATCTACTGACGGACGAGTATTGTGAAATATTCGGTGGTCTCAAATCTTTTCAATTGGCAAATGCCCCCAGGCCCGGTGGGGTTGAATGCGTGGAGTGTGAGTATTTCAACTTCTGCCAAGGATGCCCCAGCAAGGCCATGAGTCTCGTTCCTCGAGCCGATGTGCGGTGCCGCTGGTATGAGCGTTGGTTTGAAACCGAAACTCTTCCGCAGGTGAATGGCGCGGATTTGCTTGGGGTGTGTGATTCGTGCCGCGAAACGCAAGTGTCTTCGCTTTCGTCAAGAGGCTTCGGTGGTACTATGGCGCAAGAAAGGAGAAGGGCTGATGACTAGTGACCTTTCAGGTAAAGTTGTAATCTTGATCATATGCGTAGTGGCCCTCTTCACGGGCCTAGCCTTGACGACTGGCTTCTATGCGCCTCCTTCTCTGAGGCAACCCATCACTGTTGGGTGTGTCCTGATGGCGGTGGTATCCTCCAGTCTCATTGCAGCGTACGCACGTCGGCGAAACAGGGGGAGATCTGAGACTACCGAGCCTGTAGAACGGTGAAATATCATGCGCGGCACGCTGCTCCGCCCGGGGGTGGTCTGCTGTGTGAGGGTATCGAGAAGTCATTCGGGACCGTCAAGGCTCTGAGGGGAGTGCGGCTATGGGCGCCTCGGGGTGAGATTACTGCCTTGGTTGGTCCCAATGGGGCAGGAAAATCAACGCTACTTCGTTGTGTCGTTGGGCTCACCCGGCCTGATGGAGGTTCCATCACGTGGGATGATGTTCCTCTGAGGGAAAAAGTGCAGCGGTCCTTCAGCTTTATGCCTGAAGAGCGTGGCTTATATCCACAGGACACCGTTCGTCAGACCGTGGAGTTCTACGCCCGGCTGCGCCACCCTCGTGCTCGTCGAAATGAGTTCTTCGGAGAAGTCGTCTCCTCCCTCGGATTGGATTCCCTTGTTGGGCGTCGGGTGGGAGAGCTGTCACTTGGCAATCAGCAACGGGTCCAGATTGCTGCCGCCTTGGTGTGTTCCCAGCACTGCATTCTCTGGGATGAGCCTTTCTCTGGGCTGGATGTGGAGGGGGTTGATGCACTTTCTGACCTTCTCAGAAGTCGTAAGGAGGAAGGAGTTGCAGTGATTCTATCTTCACATCAGCTTGATGTTCTGGAGCGGTTGTGCGACCGAGTCACGGTGATCCATGCCGGGCGTGCTGAATCGACAACCCTTGGTATGCACGAAGGGAGTCGCGAATGGGAAGTAACCATGCCCGATGGGAGTGTCGAGGCGATGCCTGATACTCATGAAGTCAGGGCGAGATTGGCGCAGTCCATATCATGGGGAGGTATTTTCTCTCTGAGTCAGAAAAATCGCACTCGAATGCGTGAGTTTTACGATGCTTGTTCCCGCCGTGCGTGCGAGGAGGAGTAAATTGCCATTCACGTGGATGCAGTTCCTTATCGTGGCCAGGCGAGAGATCTTCAGGAAGCTCCTAAATCGCAGCTTCATCGTTGCCATGATCGGTTCGCTAGCGTTGGTTGGGGCAGTGGCGATATTTCAGTATCTGCAGACCTCGAAGAGTGATAAGAGCATGGTTGTTGAGGCAGAATCGGCGGCCGTGCCTTTGGCGCAATCCCTGTGTGCTGGCTGGCGGGGTTCGGGAGTGGGGGCTTTGTGTGAGCCTGTGGAACCGGGAACTGCAGCGTCCCAAGATGTGATTCGGGCGCAGATTTCTCTGGCAGGTTCGGAGTCGACCCTCAAGGTGACTGTCACGATTCCAGAATCGATCGCAGGCTCCGGAACCCAGGTCGCTCATGCTATAGCGTGGCAGTGGATAGCAGTGGAACGAGGCGCCGCCGATGATCAAGTCCGAGTAGCTCTTGCGGCAGATGGCGCGAAGACCCAAGATGTTGTCACACGACAGCTCTTCGCTGCCGCGCTCGGCTGCGGATTCCTGTTCGCGGGCTTGATGGTTGGCCAACAGCTGGCTGTCAGTATCGTCGAGGACAAAAAATTAGGGGTGTATGACACCCTGAGGCAATTGATGCCTCTTCGTGCCCTCATATTGGGTAAATTAATAGCGAACATCACCATCTCGGTTGTTCAGATGACTTTGTTGCTCGCGGCATTGCTCCTGTTGCGGCGCGCACTGCCCAGTGGTCTTATAGAATCGTTGGGTTCGAGTGTTCTTGTCGCCTATGTTCCGTTGTTTGTTCTCGGCTATCTCAACGTGTGCCTTCTCTGGGCCTTGATTGGGCTTCGGTCCCGAAACATGGATGCGTTGCGTGACGCATCAGTTCCACTCAACCTTGGGTTGATGGGAATGTGGTTTGCAGCGATGTATCTCCAAGGAATGCCGCAGGTGATCCTCTCCTATGTACCGATTGTCAGTTCCATGGTCATGCCGGTTCGTATGGTGTCCGAAGATGTGTCTACTTTCTCCGTTGTCGTCGCAGCCCTGTTGGCAGTCGCCGGGGCCATTGCTTTGACCGTGCCCTTTAGACGTGCAACGATTGATTCTTAATCCTCGAGGAGGCCGAGTTCGCGGGCACGTGCTACGAGCTTCAAGCGGCTGTCAACTCCGAGTTTTTTCAGTAGGCAATGGATATAGGTTTTGACGCTGGAGACGGAGACGTAGATTTTGTCGGCAATGTCTGCATTTCGCAGCCCCCGGTTCAGGTAGTGCAACACCATGAGCTCTTTTTGTGTAATGGCCAGTTCGTTTGCTGTCCGCATTGTGTGATGACGATTCGGTAGAATCTGGTTGAGCAAGTCTGGTGAGAATACGGAAAGGTCTTGGACCACAGCTCGAATAGCTGCTATGAGCTGAGACGTGCGCGTATTCTTGAGCAAGTATCCCGTCGCTCCGGCTGTCATCGCCGTGTCGATTGAGTTCCGGCTCGCCGCGGAGGCCATGATGAGCACCCGAACTTGTGGATAGTGGTGTCGAATGATAGAGGTTGCCTTAATGCCTGAAATTCCTGGTAAGTGAATATCCATCAACGCGACATCGACAGGATTGTGTTGAATATAATGCACTGCCTCCTCTGCATTATCCAGCGTTGAAGCTACCTGTATATCGGTCGTTTGAGTGAAAATTTCCGTAAGGGTTTGGCGAACAAACATATCGCCATCGATAATGGCGAGTGAGATGCGACTGTGATCGGTTGGGGGTGGGTGGTGAATGGGATTTTTTTGCTTAGAAAACATTATTAGGTATTCCTGCTTCGAGATGTTTCATGGGGGCAGTTGGAAGGG
This sequence comes from Propionibacterium sp., assembly GCA_013333945.2. Taxonomy (GTDB): domain Bacteria; phylum Actinomycetota; class Actinomycetes; order Propionibacteriales; family Propionibacteriaceae; genus Arachnia. The sequence goes on along the minus strand of JABCNW020000177.1, from coordinate 3,677 downwards.
TTTCTGGGTTTCGTTGGGTACAACGCTTCGTGGGATATAATGTAAAGTTCTCACTTTTAGTTAATAGAATATTTGGACCAGGAAAAATTGATGGTAGGCCGTGCCGTGTGACCCGCGTGCAAGTGTGTGGATGCGTGCTAGGTGTGCAGTCGCCGAGATGCGGTGCTGATAATGAGACGGTCTGCGTTGAGCTAATTCGACGGAAGCCGGGTAGGGCGGATGTCGTGGTCAATGCGAGGTGACGTAGTTTGGTAAGCCTATCCTGTTGAGTAGATCGCGGTATCAATGCAGAGATGCATCTTTGTGGCCTGTTCCCTCCGAGGATTAGCATGTTTGGGACTATACCCGGATTGATGTTCTGGGGAGCGAAATCCGGCAACTTCTAATCATGCGGGAGTGGAGTGGGGGGCTACGTAATTTCGTGGGCAGTGAGGTTTAGTCGAGGGTGTTGCGTTCGCCAGCGAAACCCCTGGTCAGAGCGCGTTTGACGATGGTTGTGAACACGCCTCACAGGACGACTTCGTCTGTTGGTACTTGTTGTCGATAACTTTCGCGTCGAATGAGAGCAGCGGCCTGGTTCGGGTTCTATGAGGGCCGAGGGAACTGACAGAGCCTCTCGCGATTGATACCATCAGGGGCGGATCGCGGGGAAACCGAACGCCTTGAAAGGAGAGGGCGTCGGAGTATTCGTTGTACGGGATGAGAGCGCCGGACCCGCGAGGATGAGGGGCGGGATAGCTGGGGTGGTGTGATGCGAAGTGATGGTGAAAGTTCGCCGGTGATTGAGGTTTCACGTGTGAGTCGCGCTTACCGGCGGCCCCGCGGATCGAAGACCGGTAGGGGGCGGGCCGTCAATGATGTCTCGTTCCGGGTTGCGGCGGGTGAGTCGGTGGCCCTGCTGGGGCCGAACGGGGCGGGCAAGTCCACCATGATGCGGATGCTCTCCGGGGTTCTGCGACCGAGCGAGGGGACCATTTCCTGTTTGGGTGAAACCCCGGCCCGCAGGTCCCGCGGGTTTCTCATGCGTACCTCCCTGATCATGGGGCAGAAGCAGAGGGCCAACCTGGACGTGCCCCTGCGTGCCTCTTTGGAGCTGCAACGGGTGCTGTACGACATCTCTCGCGATGAGTTCGACGAGACCCTGGCGCGGTTCGAGGAGCTCCTCGGATTGGGAGCCTATATCGACCGTCCCGTCAGGACCCTGCCGCTGGGGGAGAGGATGCGTGGGGAGCTGGCGATGGGGCTGCTGCACCTTCCCGAGCTGGTGTTGCTCGACGAGCCGACGATCGGGCTTGATGCTGCCTCGCAGAGGTCGCTTCGTGGTTTCCTGCGGGAGTACAACCGTGATACGGGGGCGACGATCATCCTGACGAGCCACTACATGGAGGACGTCGAGGCGGTGTGTGACCGGGCCCTGCTCCTCGACGGTGGAAGGCTCGTATTCGACGGGTCACTGCAGGACATGGTCTCTCACGCTCCCCTTCCTCTGCGTGTGGGCCTCACCCTCGATCCGGGGCGTGTCGACGAGGCAAGGAGGGTGATTGCGGCTTTCGAACACAGGGAGGTTCCGGGATCCGACGCCTCGGTGTTCCGGTTCGACACGAACGCGTCCTCGCGTGAGGTGGTTGATGCCCTGACCGGGGCTGGGGTGGCATTCACGGAGATCACCATCGGACGTCCTGACATGAACGACCTGGTTGCCGCGTTGTATGCCGAGGGTGGGGTCGGGTGAGAACGATCAGGGGAGTCTGGGCGGAGGCCCTCGTCTTCTACCGGGCGGAGTGGCGTTACCCGGGGGCCGCTGTCGTGTGGATTGTGTTGAGTCTCCTCCAGCCGGTCGTCATGCTGGCGATCTGGACGAATGTGGAGGGGATCGGTGGCGGCGCTGGTGGAGCGAGGCTGACGGCGTACTTCAGCATGGCGTTCGTCGTGAACAACCTGTCCTACACCTGGCTGATGTGGGATTACGGTGATCGGATCCGTTCCGGCGACTATGCCCTCCAGTTGCTGCGCCCGGGCGCTGTCGTGGGTCGCGATCTGGCGCTCACGCTGGGTTCGAAGCTCTTCTCCGGGCCCGTGGCTTTGGTCGGTGGGGCGGTGATGTGGATCGTGGGGAAGGCCTACCTGGACGTTCGATGGGATCGTGCTGTGTTCTTCTTCGCATCCCTGGTGATGGCGATCGTGATCCGGTTTCTCATCGAGTGGGGGCTTGCGCAGTTGTCCTTCTGGACCACACGGATGAACGCCGTCAATGGCTTGTACTTTGCGGTTCAGGGTTTGGCCTCGGGCAGCTTTGCCCCGCTGGAGTTGCTCCCAGACTGGTTTGACACGGTCGCGTCGCTGACTCCATTCCCGAGCATGCTGGCGCTGCCTTTGAGTCTGTTCGATGACGGCGTCTCCGGGTGGGTGGTTCTGGGACAGCAGGCGTTGTGGGCCGCGTTGGCGTTGCTGTCGGCTGTTGTGTTGTCGCGCAGGGCGGTGGCCCGATTCGAGACGGTGGTGGCCTGAGATGCGGATCCGATACCTCATCCGCTGCTTCTCGGCGCTGCTGAAGATGAGTGTGACCAGGCTCTGGGCCTACCGGACGGATTTCTGGATGTCGCTCCTGCTGAGCTGTATCACCTTGAGCGCGGATCTTCTCGGCCTGTGGTTCGTCGCGTCCAGGACGTCAGTGTTGGCGGGCTGGTCAGCCCAGGGGCTGGTCTTTCTGCTCGGTACGCATTTCATCGTCCTCGGAGTCATCGAGGTGGCGTTGTACCCGTCGACGGTCCGGTTCATCGAGGGCATTCACGACGGAAGTGCCGACCTGATTCTGCTGAACCCCGGACCGCGACTGTTCCTGATCGGTTTGTCAGAGGTGGCGTTCGGCCCTCTGACCCACGTGCTGCTCGGAGCCGGGATCACGATTGCGACCTGGCTGAACGCTGGTGGTGGTCTACTGAGGCTTGCCCACTACGTCGTGGCGCTCGCCTTGGGGATCGGCACGCTCGCCGCGTGGTGCTACCTGATCGCCGGCCTCGGCATGATGATGCGCAGAGGTAAGGGGGTGCTCATCGTGGCGAATCAGATCCTCGAGACCGTGGGACGCTGGCCCCTGGGTCTCCATGCGCTTCCACTGCAGATCGTCCTGACCTTCGTGGTTCCGGTCGGACTGGCCATCACCGTCCCAGCGAACAGCTTCTTCGAAAGCGGTCAGCTGGTGCTGCTCGTGGTTTCGTTCGTGGGTTCTGTCCTGCTGGCCATCGGCACGTGGCGGATGGCGGTGCGCAGTTACATCGGGGCACAGTCGTGACCTCCCGGCCCGGGGGTGTACCGCCGCTCCGGGTCGGGAGGTCAGTGAGTGCTCAGTCGTTGCGGCGCCGCTGAGTGTGCAGCACCTGATTTTGCAAGGGCTGGGTGGCAGCCAGCGCCAGGGCGGCGAGGATGAAGCCACCTACGAGCACCGCGGCCACCACCACGTTTCCGGCCTCGGAGGCCTGCTGCCCGAGCTTTTTCTCCATGGCCATCAGCACGGGCTGGGCAATGCCGAGGCCAACGAGGTATCCGACCACGGTGACCAGTGCCAGCGGCCCCAGGTTCTCCAGCCACCGTGCCTTCGTGTGGAAGGAACTGGGTGTGCCGAGACGGTGCAGCGCGACCGTGAGACCGGCCCTTTCGAATATGGACGAGGCCTGGCT
>JABCNW020000176.1 GCA_013333945.2 Propionibacterium sp. | reverse complement strand
CTCGAGCGACAGCCCGACCTCTTCGGCGATCACCTGGCCGCCGGTCAGGATGGCGATGTCGCCCAGCATGGCCTTGCGGCGATCGCCGAAGCCCGGGGCCTTGACGGCGATGGACTTGAAGGTGCCGCGCAGCTTGTTGACGATCAGGCCGGCCAGGGCTTCACCCTCAACGTCCTCGGCCACCACCAACAGCGACTTCCCGGACTGCATGACCTTCTCCAGCACGGGAAGGAGGTCCTTCAGGGAAGAGATCTTGGAGTTGACGATCAGGACGTAGGGATCGTCGAGGGTGGCCTCCATCCGCTCCGCGTCGGTGACGAAGTACGGGGAGATGTAGCCCTTGTCGAAGCGCATGCCCTCGGTCAGTTCGAGTTCCAGCCCGAAGGTGTTGGATTCCTCGACGGTGATCACGCCTTCTTTGCCGACCTTGTCCATGGCCTCGGCGATGATCTCGCCCACGGTGGGGTCGGCGGCGGAGATCGACGCGGTGGCGGCGATCTGTTCCTTGGTCTCGACGTCGATGGCCAGCCCGGACAGTTCCTCGGCGATGGCGGCGACGGCGGTCTCGATGCCCTTCTTCAGGGCCATCGGGTTGGCGCCGGCGGTAACGTTGCGCAGACCCTCGCGGACCAGCGCCTGGGCCACGACGGTGGCGGTGGTGGTGCCGTCACCGGCGACGTCGTCAGTCTTCTTGGCGACTTCCTTGACCAGCTCGGCGCCGATCTTCTCATAGGGATCGTCCAGCTCGATCTCCTTGGCGATGGAGACGCCGTCGTTGGTGATGGTGGGGGCTCCCCACTTCTTCTCGAGCACGACGTTGCGGCCCTTGGGGCCGAGGGTGACCTTGACCGCGTCTGCGAGGGTGTTCATGCCCCGCTCGAGGCCGCGGCGAGCCTCTTCGTTGAATTCGATGAGCTTTGCCATGGTGTTTCGGGAGTCCTCCCGTCCAGCCGGGGCGGGGCCCCGGAATCCTGTTGTCTTGTTCGGCAGGAACAGTGCCCGCGACGGACGGCCCTATGGCCTCACCAACCCTACCGGTAGCACTCGGGGGCTCCGAGTGCCAACTACATTTTTAGCACTCCACCAAGGAGAGTGCAAAGAGCAGGCATGATGTTTCCGGTCCCTGTACCCCTCACCAGCCCTGATCGACTGACCAGCAACACGAGGAGCATTGGCAATGAGCAGAACCCATCAGTACGAAATCGCCTTGACGTGGACCGGTAACCATGGCCATGGCACCAGGTCCTACAGCAGCTATGGCAGGGATCATGAACTGTCCTCAGACGGTAGACCCGTCATCCTCGGGAGCGCCGACCCGGCTTTTCGTGGGGATCCAACGCGTTGGAACCCCGAACAACTCCTCGTAGCTGCCGTGGCACAGTGCCACAGGCTCTGGTACCTGCATCTCGCAGCAGATGCGGGCATCAGCGTCATCGCCTATGAGGACCACCCCTGCGGTCTCATGACGGAGGACGGCATACGCGGAGGGGCCTTCGACCAGGTGGCTCTTCGACCGCGGGTGACGATCACACCGGATGACGATCCAGAAGTCGCGCTGCGTCTGCACGATGATGCCTCCGCCAGGTGTTTCATCGCTCAATCCATGCGCTTTCCCATCAAACACGAACCGGTAGTCAACCAAGCCCCGGGCAAGATCCGCCCCGCCGTGGCATCGGACTGTCCTGCGATGCTGGACTCATGTCTCCACCCCGATGAGCCGTGAGTCGAGCTGGTGGCTCACCACCGTGGAATCCCCTACGACCAAGCCGGCCTCCGGCGGGGGTTTCGTCGCCAAGGAGCTGTGACCCGCCCTGCCAGCTGGTCAGGGAAGCACCACCAGCGTGTGGTCGCAGCCCTCGAGTTCCTCGTCGATGATGGCGGCGATCCTGTCCCAATCGCCCCCGGCGAGACCTGCCCCGATCTTTGGGTAGCCGATCCGGACGTCGGGGAAGTTCTTCGCGACGGCCCGGAAGTTCGAGCGGATAGCGTCGTAGTCGACGAGCGCCCCGCTGCCCCGGTAGTTGCCCTGGGTGTAGGCGTTGATGACGGTGAAGCGCACGTCGTCACGGACGATCTCCGCGCTGGTGTAGGTGCCGAGCTTCTCGAAGTCCCCCTTGATGGTGGCCCTGTCAGCGGCGAACGCCTCGGGCAGCCGGTCCCTGACGGCCCGGGCGATTCCTGCACCCATCGTGTTGTAGCAGTTGCAGCCGTGAATGATGACGTCGAATTCCCCCTCGAGGGCCAATGTGATCAGGTCACCGGTGACGGTCTTCATCTCAGCCGTGGAGCCTTCGGGCGGAGCGGGCGGCCTGGCGCTGGGCGCGCTGGCGGCGCAGCCGCTTGACCAGCAGCGGTTTGTAGTCGAGGGCCGCCGGGTCGTCTATGAGCGTGTTGAGCCGCTGGTAGTAGCGGGTAGTGGAGCAACCGAAACGTTCCATGATCGCCTGCTCCTTCGGAACTTCCAGGGTGAACCAGCGTTCCTCGAAGTCGAGCATTGCGGCATCGCGCTCGGCGAGTGGGGTTTCCAGGATGGCCTCGGTCATAGTGCCATGCTACGTGATGGTCCCCGTCTTAAATCACACGTGCGTGATTCGAGATGACCGGGCAGGCGTCGTCGAGTTTTCACAAAATGTCTGCGCCCCGACAGATTGTGCATGAGACTTGGACCAACCGGTTGTTCCGGGTTCACTGGTATGACACGTCCATCTGGAGGAAACGATGCTGGAACTGATCGGTGTACGCCAGCGCTACCCCTGGGGCACCAAGGACGCCATCCCCGCCCTTCTCGGTCGAACCACCGACGGGCAGCCGTGGGCAGAACAGTGGTTCGGAGCCCATCCGCTCGGCGACTCCCCCACTCCGGACGGTTCAACCCTCTCGGAGCACTTGGCGCAGGAACCGGATCAGCTCGGCAAGGCTTCACTGATGACCTTCGGACGTCGGCTGCCGTTCCTGGTGAAGGTACTTTCCGCCGCCTCTCCGCTCAGCCTTCAAGCCCACCCCACCCGCCAGCAGGCCCGCGAGGGCCACGCCCGCGAGTCGCTGCTGGGGATCCCTCTGAATGCCTCCGAACGTTCTTTCAAGGACGACTGGCCCAAACCTGAGACGATTGTCGCCCTAACCTCGTTCGAGGCACTGGTCGGATTCCGCGATCCTTTGGTGACCGCCCAGTTATTCGAGGCGCTCGGGGTCGGTGACGCACTGGCCTCCGTGATCGGACCCCTCCGTGACAGGAGCGGCTCACCCGCCATCCAGGAGGTTTTCCTCGATGTCCTCAGCCTCGACGACCGCCGCCACCTCGTCGACGAGGTGCTGGGAGCTGCCGTGAACCATCTCGATGCGCCCGGCGAACTTGGCGTCTTCGCCCGCACAGCCGTGGAGATCGACGAATTTTTCCCATCCGACCCGGGTATCCTCGCGGCGCTGCTGCTGAATCGTTTCTCCCTCGAACCCGGCCAGGCACTGGCGCTGCCCCCCGGCGTGATGCACAGCTATCTGCGCGGCACATGCATCGAGGTGATGGCGAACTCCGACAACGTGCTGCGCGGCGGCCTGACCGCCAAGCACATTGACGTAGACGCTCTCCTGCACGTCGTCGATTTCGCCCCGGGCTCGAATGATGTGTTGTTGCCGAGCGGGTCGGACGGAACCTACATCTATCCGACGAGTTTCGAAGAGTTCGAGCTGTGGCTGCTGCAACCCACCGACGGCGACACTCTGCAGCTCCCACGCGGGGATTCGGGCAGGATTTGCCTGGTTGCCTCGGGGTCATTCGAACTGACCGGTGATGCCGATCCGATCGTCCTGACAGCCGGACATGCCGTGTTCGTGGCTGCCGAAGAGGCCGTCGTGGCGCGGGGTGAAGGGCGGTTGTTCGTGGCTGCGACAGGAGTGTGAACCCTCACACCACCACCCCGACTTGGCCACATCGTTTCATCCGGGCACAATTGTGCCCACCTGCCTCCGTAGCTCAGCGGCCAGAGCGCTCGCCTTGTAAGCGAGTGGTCGAGGGTTCGACTCCCTCCGGGGGCTCCATTCATCCTTAACGCTGGACGTCCCGGGGTTCCGCTGGGTGATACTGAAGCATGACTTCTGATGATGCGGTTCCTGAACGACCCGGCTGGCTGATCCTGTCCGCATGGTGTGCCTTCCTGTGCACGGTGCCCTCCGCTGTGTGGCGGGTGGCCATGATCATGGGGTGGCTGCCAGACACCTCAGAGCTTCGTGATCGCGAGTTGGAACAGGGCACCATCAGCGGCTACCTCTACGTCTACGCGCTGAGCATTGTCCAACTCGGTTTCGGTTTCCTCACCGTGGGTCTGGTACGCCCCTGGGGCGAACGAATCCGCGGTTGGAGGATCCCCCGCATCATTCCCACGCTGCTCGGGCTCCTCGGAGGGCTGGCAGCCACCTGGATCTTCAACATCGCCATGGTCTCGGCCATCGCCTTCGGTCACCGGCCGGACTGGGGCACCTTGAGCGGTTGGCCCCTGGTCATCATGGTCTGGTGCTATCTTCCCCTGCTGCTCTGGTGCCCACTCGCGGTGCTGTCGGCGTGCGGCTACTGGCGGGCTCGTAAACCACCGAGATCCGTCCCGTCCCGAGCTGCACGGGCAAAACCGGAAAGCTCAGAGCATTGAGGATTAGGACCTGCGACCGACCGCCAACTGAGAGATCCGCACACGGGACGGTTGAATCGACGAGGCGGTTTCTAGCGCTGCCATCGGCGCACGGAAGACAGAACCGGTCACTCACCCGGGCACCTGCCAGCGCATCTGGCTTCGACAATCAGAAGAACCCCGAGCACAATGGGCGTCCATGACTCCCGAGCCGAGCAAATGGGCGCGCATGATCGCCGCGGACCCCGACCATTCCCACCGCTACATCGAACGTTTCAAGATCATGGAAGCAGCCGGGCACGACCTCTACGGTGAGGCCCGCACCGTAGACGCCATGGCCCCGCGAGGTGCGCGCATCCTGGATGCGGGATGTGGGCCGGGCAGGCACGCGGGCTGGCTCCACGAACGCGGCCATCACGTGGTGGGGGTGGACGTCGATCCTGTCCTGATCGCCGCAGCTCAGGAGGACCATCCCGGCCCGGTCTTCCTGGTAGGTGACCTGGCTGAGTTGGACCTTCCCGCTCGCGGTGTCGAAGCGAATTTCGACATCATCTTGTCGGCAGGCAACGTGATGGGGTTCCTGGCTCCCTCGACCCATGTGGAGACCCTGCGCCGCCTCAGGGAACACCTGGCCCCCGAAGGACGCGTGGTGGCCGGTTTCGGCGCGGGCCGCGGCTACGAATTCACCGATTTCCTCGAAGACGCGCAAACCGCGGGCCTTTCCCCAGACCTGGCCTTCTCCACATGGGATCTGCGTCCCTGGCATCCGGGCAGCGACTTCCTGGTGGCCGTCCTCACCGCTTCGTGACGGATTTCCTGGGTTTCAGAATCGCGGAGCCGAGTACCACCACCAACAGACCGATCGCGACGTACGTCGAGATGCGGGCATAGGCATCGAGCAGACCAACCACCGGCTCTCCGTTCTGCCAGCCAAACCAGAAGTACAAGGCCAGCCAGAATCCTCCCGCCAGGAAGTCGTAGATGAGGAAACGTTTAAGGCTGAGCCCGGTCGCCCCGGAAAGCACGAAGACAACCGGCATGATGGGAAGTGGGATCGGCAGATAGGCGATGAAGAAGCCCCAGGGGCCGAGTTTCTCGGCCCAGTGCACAGCCCGGGAATAGTTGCGCGCTGCACGTTTGCTGCTGCCCGCCCAGATCTCGATCATCCCGTGACCCCACAGCTTCCCCGCCCACCAGTAGATCCAGTCGAGCTTGATGCTGGACAAGGCTGCAACCACCAACACCACTGGCCAGTGCGGCAGCCGCCCGACCCCTGCGAGCGCCCCGCTGGCGGCAACGGAAACCCGCCCGCCCGTAATCATGGCCAGCACCTCCGTGGCAGAGCCGAACAGCCAACCACGCACTGGAAGCAGCGCCAGGCCGTAGACGCTGTAGATCCCGATCCACACCCTGCACGCGATGTCCGCGCGCCCTGGTTTGTGTTTCCAGGGCATGCCATCGGCCTGCCACCACTCCTCGGTGGCCTGCTCCTCACCCTCGGTGTCGGAGGGTTCTTCGGTGGTTTCGGGTTCCTCACTCACCCGGCTGATGGTACGCGAGCCTCTCCGGCAACCCCAGTTCCGGCAACGGGATTCCCGTCAAGAAGCGCACACCCTGACCGAGGGGCTCGTCCGGGAAACAATGAGTCAGCCATCATGTGCAGGGCCGCCTCCCCAGGGTCCCACGGCCATCGCAGTGGCTCCCATGACCGACGGGGTGGTCCGCCCCTGAAGCAGCCGCCGGTGAGATTCAGCCGAGGAAGGTCCGGGGATTCCGGATGTCGGCGGGCATACGCGAAAGATGGTCCTCGAGCGTCAGCTGCGCTTCCTGCGCCGTCGCCCCTCGAACAGGCGGGCGACCTCCCCAGACACGATTGCACAAAGTGACCAGGGCCAGCCCGTCGACCAATTCAATACCGACGTCCCGGGCATAGCCAATCGCTTTCTTTGAGAAAGTGGCCGTGGTCACCAGGATGAGGTGATTGGCTCTTTCGACCGCGTTGGCTCCGAAAAGTTTCTGAAGAACGGGACGCCCGACGGAACTAGCGGGCCTGAAGCATTTGCACTCGACCAAGATCTTTTCACTGCCACGAAACATCCTCAGGTCGAATCCACCATCCGCAACCGGAGGAGTGACCCCCACCCGGTATCCGAGGCAGCCATACAGCTTCGCGCAGAATTGTTCGAACTGCGTCGGATCTCCGGAAAAGCGACGATAGAGGCCATCGCTGACGTCCCCCGTCCATCTCAACTGGGCCTGGCCGTTTATCCGGTTGAATTTTTCCGCCTCCTCGTTTGAAAAAGCAATCTTGTGGCCCATTCCACGCAACGCGATGACAAAATCATAGAGGCGCACCACGGACCGGGAAACCAGCCGCCAGCGTCCGATTTCGAGTACCGAGAGCCCCCTGACCACGGCGTTGTCCCGACATCTGAGGTCTCTCGTGCCGTCCTTCTTGGCCACCCGCCAGTGCGGATAGCCCAGGAGGAACGCTCCAACTTCACGAAACGCCCTGGCGGGTTTGACCCGGAATCCCCTCGGGATCGAGAGCCCGATTTCTGTTTCAGCGCGCAGTCTGCGTATTCCGGCCCGGATCGCACCAAGAACCAGTAACAGAACCCACCCGAGCAGGATGGCAGCACTTACCGCCCCAACCGGAATCAGAACCGGCACCCCCGATTCGACGAAGGTCCTCAGAATCTGCAGAACTTGATCGAGCATGTTTCCGCATTCCCCCAAAGATGTTCATAGAACGGAGGGAGCATATCCAAACGGGTTCTTGGGATCGGCGTACCCCTGGTGTTCTTCTCTGCAAGCGCTCCGGAGCCGGTGGTCCAAGGCCCACCGAGGAACGCAGCCAACGGACCGGAGAGCCCTCAAGGAGCTCGCCGGACCCGCACTCTCCGCGCCGGGACGGTCACCGCCACACGACCGGGCCGCAGCCAGGGCAGGACCCGGAACAACCCGACAAAATGCGCGTGCCGCAGCAGGGCTTCCCCACGCCCTGTCAACGGAGGTTTCGCAGTCGCTGGTTCCCCATCGATGCAACTTTCCCGGACATTCTTTTTGCCTGAGGGTCCCCGATTCGGGGCGTAGGGCAACTGTTACTCTGTCCATCGAGGAAGAGTCACTTCCACCACTACGGATCGTCGGGCACGTACCTGCCCGTGGAAAGGAAATGTGGCATGGCCACTGTCAGCTACCGTGAAGCCTCGCGTATCTACCCCGGCTCGGATCGCGCCGCAGTCGACAAGCTCGACCTGGAAATCGCGGACGGCGAGTTCATGGTCCTCGTTGGTCCCTCCGGCTGCGGCAAGTCCACTTCGCTTCGCATGCTCGCCGGCCTCGAGGAAGTCAACTCGGGCTCGATCTTCATCGGTGACCGCGACGTCACCGACCTGCCGCCGAAGGACCGCGACATCGCCATGGTCTTCCAGAACTACGCCCTCTACCCGCACATGACCGTCGCCGACAACATGGGGTTTGCACTGAAGATGCAGAACGTCCCCAAGGCGGAGCGGGAGAAGCGGGTCAAGGAAGCCGCCCACCTGTTGGGTCTCGAGGACTTCCTGTCCCGCAAGCCGAAGGCTCTCTCCGGTGGTCAGCGGCAGCGCGTCGCCATGGGGCGCGCCATCGTGCGCCAGCCGCAGGTGTTCCTGATGGATGAGCCGTTGTCGAACCTCGACGCGAAGCTGCGCGTGTCCACCCGCACCCAGATCGCCGCGTTGCAGCGACGTCTCGGTGTCACCACCGTCTACGTCACTCACGACCAGGTCGAGGCCATGACGATGGGAGACCGGGTCGCAGTGATGAAGGACGGCATCCTGCAGCAGGTCGATTCCCCACTGGCCCTGTATGACACCACGAAAAACCTCTTCGTCGCGGGATTCATCGGCTCCCCCGCCATGAACCTCATGGAGGGCGAAGTTGTCGATGGCGGCGTCCGGGTCGGCGATTACGTGGTCCCCGTGGCCCGCGAGATCCTCGCGAAGGCCGGGGACGAGACCAACCTGACCCTGGGTATCCGTCCCGAATCCTTCAAGATCGCCACCGATGGACAGGGCATCGGCCTGGACATCGCCGTCGTGGAGGAACTCGGCGCAGACTCCTACCTGTACGGCACGCTTGCCGGACTGAGCGAGGACGAGCTCGTCGGCGCCCAGCAGATCGTCGCTCGGGTCGGTGCCCGCCAGGCACCTGCCAAGGGGGATGTGGTGCGCCTCGCTGCCGATCCGGAAAGCGTGCACGTGTTCAGCAACGCCACCCAGGAACGCATTTCCTGAGGCGCTTGGAAGGTAACGAGGTCCTGCATTCCATCCCGGGGTGCAGGACCTCGTGTTTTCAGCCCGGACGAGAAATCGTCCGAGAACCATCAGGCGGAACCTGGACGAACCCGATGAGATGGGTGCCCAGAACAACGCCAGGGTGCGGTAGCTTGGGGCCGGATCTGACGCCCCTGTACAGGAGACGGCCATGGCAGAACTCGGCACCTGGACCCGCGCGATGCGCTCCGGACTCGGAACGGACACCTCCCATAGGGCGGTCGTGCCTCCCATCCATCTCTCGACAAACTACGTCTTCGCGGCCCCCGGAGAACCGGGCGATTACGACTACTCCCGCGCAGGCAACCCCACCCGCGACCTCCTCTCGGGCGCTTTGGCAACCCTGGAGGGAGGCGCAGCCGCCACAGTGGTGGCAACGGGTCTGGCGGCCGTGACGCTGTTGGTCGAAGAGCTGGTCCCGGTCGGTGGCGTGGCGGTCTGCCAGCACGACTGCTATGGCGGGACCTGGCGGCTGCTGAACCACCACACCACCCGGGGCCGCCTGGAGGCGCGATTCGTCGACTTCAACGACCCCACGGCCTTCGCCGCTGCTCTCGACGGCGCCTCGATGGTGCTCGCGGAAACCCCGTCGAACCCGCTACTGCGGATCACCGACCTGGAAGCCGTCGCCGAGGCCACCCACGCCGCCGGCGCACAACTGGCAGCAGACAACACCTTCTGTTCACCTCTGCTGCAGCGCCCCATCGATTTCGGAGCCGACTACGTGCTGCACTCCACCACCAAGTTCATCAACGGACACTCTGATGTGGTCGGGGGGGCTCTGATCACCCGCGACCCCGAGGCCGCAGAGCACGTGGGCTGGTTGGCCAATACTCTCGGGCTGACAGCCGGCGCCTTCGACTCCTACCTGACGCTGCGGGGGTTGCGGACCCTGGATGCGCGCATCCGGATGCACGCGCTCAACACCCAGGCGGTCGTCGACGCCGCACAGGGACATCCTGCTGTTGCCGCCCTGCACTGGCCGGGGCTGGAAACCCATCCGGGACACGACCTAGCGGCCAGGCAGCAATCTGGTTTCGGGTCACTGCTGAGCATCGACCTGGCGGGTGGTCGTCCCGCAGTCGAGCGTTTCCTGCAGGGACTGCAGGTCTTCCACCTGGCGGAATCCTTGGGCGGGGTGGAATCGCTGATTTGTCACCCAGCGACCATGACTCACGCCGGCATGAGCCCAGAAGCCCGCGCGGTCGCCGGGATCGGCGACGGCCTGCTGCGTCTGAGCATTGGCCTAGAGTCCGCAGAGGACTTGGCTGCGGCTGTGTGCGAGGCGTTGGAGCGGGCCCAGGGGTAATGCCGAGTCACCCCCGTGAGGTCGTGGGAACCTGTGTGGCTAGACTGGCCGGACAGCCGTTACACAAAACGCTCATTCCGTCACACAAACCGCTCATCGTCATCGTGCCCCTGACGTTCCATCGCCGGCCCGGCCATCGCTGATGACTCAACTTTCTAAGGAAATGAGGCCCCATGACTCTCCTCACGGAAACCGTTCCCGAAGCCCCCTCCCCAGCCGACCCCTGGGACGGTTTCGCCCCCGGACCATGGCAGGAAACGATCGACGTCCGGGATTTCGTCCAGCGAAACTACACGCCGTACGCGGGTGATGCATCATTCCTCACCGGCCCGACAGCCAAGACCCTACGGGTCTGGGATACTTTGGAGAAGGACTATCTGTCGGTTGAACGTGCCCGACGCGTCTACGACGTGGACACCGAGACTCCTGCCGACATCGATGCCTTTCCCCCCGGCCACATCAGCGAGGACGACGATGTGATCGTCGGTCTGCAAACCGACACCCCGCTGAAACGGGCGATGATGCCCAACGGCGGCTGGCGCATGGTGGAGACCGCCATCCTGGAGGCCGGGAAGGAACCCAACCAGGACATCAAGGACATCTTCACGAAATACCGCAAGACCCACAATGAGGCGGTCTTCGACATCTACACCCCCCGCATCCGTGCCGCCCGCTCTGCACACGTGATCACCGGCTTGCCCGACGCCTATGGCCGAGGCCGCATCGTCGGCGACTACCGTCGGGTTGCGCTGTACGGGGTGGACAAACTGATCGAGTTCAAACAGGTCGACAAGGACGCTGTCGACGAGACATCGTTCTCGGAGCACTGGGCACGGTTCCGCGAGGAACATGCCGAGCAGATCAAGGCGCTGAAGAAACTCAAGACCATGGCCGCCAGCTACGGTTTCGACATCTCCGGCCCCGCTCGCAACGCGAAGGAAGCCGTGCAGTGGACCTACTTCGGATACCTGGCCTCCGTGAAGTCACAAGACGGCGCCGCCATGAGCATCGGGCGACTGTCTGCTTTCTTCGACTGCTATTTCCAGCGTGATCTCGACGCGGGCCTGATCACCGAAGAGGACGCTCAGGAGATCATCGACGCCCTGGTGATCAAGCTGCGGATCGTACGTTTCCTGCGCACCATCGAGTACGACCAGATCTTCTCCGGCGACCCCTACTGGGCCACCTGGTCCGACGCCGGCATCGGTGAGGATGGCCGCTCCCTGGTGACCAAGACGTCGTTCCGCCTGCTGCAGACGCTGCGCAACCTGGGTCCGGCCCCGGAGCCAAACATCACGATTTTCTGGGACCCGAAGCTCCCCAAGGGCTACAAGGATTTCTGCGCCGCGATCTCGATCGAGACCTCCTCGGTGCAGTACGAGGCCGATGAGCAGATCCGCTCCCACTGGGGGGACGACGCCGCAATAGCGTGCTGCGTCTCGCCGATGCGGGTGGGTAAACAGATGCAGTTCTTCGGTGCTCGCATGAACGCAGCCAAGACCCTGCTGTACGCCATCAATGGTGGCCGCGACGAGATGAGCGGCACGTTGATCGTTCCCGATCACGAAGGAGTCGTGGGCGACGGTCCTCTCGACTTCGACGACGTGTGGATGCGCTACGAGAAGATGCTCGACTGGGTGGCTGCCACCTACGTCGAAGCCCTCAACATCATCCACTACTGCCACGACCGCTACGCCTACGAGTCGATCGAAATGGCGCTACACGACTCCGACATCGTGCGCACCCTGGGGTGCGGGATCGCTGGTTTGTCGATCGTGGCGGACTCGTTGTCAGCCATCAAGTACGCCACGGTGACTCCCGTGCGTGACGATACGGGCCTCGTCATCGACTACATCACCGAGGGCGATTTCCCCACCTACGGCAACGACGACGACCGGGCCGACGAGATCGCCGCCACCATCGTCCACACCGTGATGAGCAAGATCAAGGAAATCCCTCTCTACCGCGATGCCATACCGACCCAGTCGGTGCTGACGATCACATCCAACGTGGTCTACGGCAAGGCGACCGGTTCATTCCCGTCGGGTCACAGGGCCGGAACTCCGTTCGCTCCGGGTGCCAACCCTGAAAACGGCGTGGACAACCACGGCATGCTCGCATCGATGCTGTCGGTGGGCAAGCTCGACTACTCCGATGCACTGGACGGCATCTCACTGACCAACACCATCACCCCGTCCGCCCTTGGGCGCACCAAGGACGAACAGGTCGACAACCTCGTCGGTATCCTCGACGCCGGTTTCGTCCCCGACGGCTGCTGCTGAAATCACCAATCCATTCCAGGAGAAGACAATGGCAATCAAAACCTTCGACGAGCGCGTATCCGACATGAAAGCGGCCCGTGAGGCCCGCGGCGACGTCCCTGGCCTGTTCCACGCCAACATCAACGTGCTCAACCGCGAAACCCTCGAGGACGCCATGGAGAATCCGGAAAAGTACCCGAGCCTGACGGTACGTGTCTCCGGCTACGCCGTGAATTTCGTCAAACTCACCAAGGAGCAGCAGCGCGATGTGCTGTCTCGCACCTTCCACCAGGGTTCCTGAGTGGTCCAGGTGACGGCATCGACCGCAGCCGACGGGGTCACGGGCGAATACCGCCCCCAGCCAGTGACGTTGGAGGTCCCTCGGTTGCGGTCTGGTGGTTTCGGTGTGGCGGGCATCGACATCACCGACGATCTCGAGCGCAACGACAGGTTGGAGCAGGTGCGCTCCGGTGAACTGGCATCCATGCACTCCTGGGAACTGGTCACCGGCGTCGACGGCCCCGGAACCCGGATGACGGTTTTTCTTTCAGGTTGCCCGTTGCGCTGCCTGTACTGCCACAACCCTGACACCATGTTCGCCGCTAAGGGCCAGCCCGTGCGGCTGGACGACTTGGTGAACCGGTTAAAGAGGTACCGGATGATCTTCCGCACTACGGGAGGTGGCCTCACGGTCTCGGGGGGCGAGCCCCTGATGCAGCCTGCCTTCGTGGGTCGGCTGCTGCACGAGGCACAACAGCTTGGTATCCACACCGCCATCGACACCTCCGGTTTCCTGGGCGTCAACGCTTCTGACGCGCACCTCGACGACCTCGATCTGGTGCTGCTGGATATCAAATCCGGTATCCCCGAGGTCTACAGGAAAGCCACCGGACGGGAACTTCAGCCGACCCTGGATTTCGCACGACGCCTGTCGGAGCGTGGCACCGAGGAGGTGTGGATCAGGTGCGTGCTGGTTCCGGGTCTCACCGACGCCGTCGAGAATGTGGAGGCGGTGGCCGGGATCGTGGAGCAGATCTCCGTCGTGACGAGGGTGGAGGTGCTGCCCTTCCACCAGATGGGTCGCGACAAGTGGGTCACTTTGGACCTGCCCTATGAGCTGGCCGAAACCTCACCGCCATCGAAGGAACTGACCGACAGAGTCAGGGAGCAGTTCCGGACCCGGGGAATCAACACCTATTGACGAACCGCCCCTGGAGGCTATTCATGGGACGCTGGTTGAGCCAGTTCGTGAGCGCTAGCAAACGGCTGAGTCGAAGCCATCCAACAGCCGGAAAGTAGATCCGCCCATGATTCCCCAGGAACGCGTGGTGATAGTTTCAACACGACTCGCTCGCCAGCGCTCGAGGCCCGGCCAATCCCACGTCCGCTGATGGGCGCCATACCGATCAGGACGAAGCAAGACTGACGACGAGCTTGCCACGGACGTGCCCTTCAGCGAGCTCCGTGAACGCATCGCGCACGGCTTCGATCTCAAAGGGAAACGTACGCGCGAGGACAGTCTTGATAGTTCCGTCAGCCACCAGCTTGGCGACCACCTCGAGATCCCCGGGCCACGCATGCCGAGAGCCCGTGAACCGGGCGCCACGAAGGATTACCCTCAGCGAGGGAACAAGGGTTCCGACCGCTGAGCCGCGCAGGCCGAGGGAGAATCCGAGCTGAACGTAGTCCCTGCCATAACAGTCAAGCAGTTTCGTGATGGGGCCGGGCGACGCAGCGAGGATTCGATCCCTGACTCCGGCGCCGTACGCCACGGGAACGACCCCGAGCGAACGCAGGAATTCAGCGTTTCCCTCCCCCGCGATGCCAACCACCGTCGCACCGCGATGTATCGCGAGTTGCGCGGCCAGCGAACCGACCCCACCGGCCGCGGCGCTGATGACGATGACGTCGCTGCTCTGTACATCAAGTTCACGCAGGGCGCCGCAAGCAGTCCGCGCAGCGACGCCGAGCGCCGCAGCACTCTCGTAGCTCAGCGGTTCGGGCTTGTGGACGACATCTTCTACGGTAACCACAAGACGCTCGGCGAGCGAGCCGCACTTCGTCCTCGTCCCCGGTGCACCCCTCAGCGTTCCGAGGACGGTGTCACCGACGGTGAAGCCGTCAACACGGCTGCCCACCGCGTCGACAATCCCCGCGAAATCGCGTCCCACCCGTTTTGGGAAGCTGGGCGAGAACCACTGTGCAGGCTTGGACAGGGCGTCGATGAAACCAACGACTCGCAAGGCACGGGAGCCCTCGAAGACCTTTTCGTCCATTGGGTTGAGCCCCGCCGCCTTGACGACAACCCGAACCTCGCGGTCACCCGGCTCTTGTATGGGAGCGTCGACCATCTCCAGCACATCGGGGCCCCCGAAACTGCGGTATTGGACGGCTCTGATCATCACGTTCTCCTCGCTGCCGCATGTACGTCTAGTCGCCGCTCGACGTCCTCCGCGAGCGGTGACAAACTATTACGATGATCATATAATATGATTTTCATATTATATAGGAGTGTTCATGAGCGAGGAGAGAGCGAACACGCACACGGCAGTCGGGCAGGCAATCCTGGCCCTACGACGCCTCAACAGCGCACTGATGATCAGCAACCGCACGGTCGGAGCGCGGTTCCACCTCAAGGACACCGACCTCGCGGTACTCGACACTCTGCATCAGAAAGGCCCTCAGACGCCGACCGAGCTGGCTCGCTGCACCCAAACCCACCTCGCAACCATGACCGGAATCCTGACCCGACTAGAACGCGACGGGTGGATCGAACGACGTCCCAACGAGACCGATCGGCGTTCCATCAGCATCCACGCGACCGGCATCAATCGCTTGACCGACACCTATGCGCAGGCCAACGAGCGTCTCGCGCGTCTGCTCGAGTCATGGACGCCGGACGAAGTGAGCATGTTGACGCGCTTCCTCTCGAATGCAAGCGAGGTCGCCACAGCAGCCGCCGAGGAGATCGGTCGAGACGCAGACTGGGCGGATCTGCACCGATCCTCGGAGAACGCCCCCTGATCGAAGGATTGCACACCACGACAACGTCCGACTGCAGGCCACTTTTTCCTCTGCCACAACTAGAACGCCCACAGCGCGAGAAAAGCGCTCAAATGGGGTCCAATATCACAACAGAGCAGGTAATGTTGGTTTGTGCCCAGATTCCTAGCTGCCAAGCCAGATGCAGCGCTGCTCCGGCTGCCGTGGAACACGCCACTGGAGGCGTGGCCGACGCAGCACTTGGTGGCGCTGCCCCGAGGCATCTCCAGGCACGTGGTTCGTTTCATCCAGGTGGGTGACGAGATCCTCGCGGCCAAGGAGATCCTGGAGGAGGTGGCGGTACATGAGTACCGTCAGTTGACCGAGCTAAGACGCTTGGGCGTGCCGTCCGTTGAACCCGTCGGGGTGGTTCTCGGACGACATACCAACGACAGCGACCCCTTGGACCCGATTCTGCTGACCCGGCACCTGCCGTTCTCCCTTCCCTACCGGGCGCTGTTCTACTCGGGTGTGAAACTCGACACCGTGAACCGGCTGTTGGACGCCATGGTGGCGTTGTTCGCCCGGCTGCACCTGACCGGCTTCTACTGGGGCGACGTGTCCCTGTCGAACATTCTGTTCCGGCGCGACGCGGGCGAGTTCGCCGCCTACCTCGTGGACGCCGAGACCGGTGAGGTGCATCCCACCCTGACCGCCGGGCAGCGTGCCCACGACCTGGACATCGCGCGCACGAATCTGTTTGGCGAGTTCTGCGACCTGGGGGCCGGCGGAATGCTGGATCCCTCGCTGGATCCGCAGTGGCTGGTAGACACCATCGAGGAGCGTTACCAGAGCCTGTGGGCAGAGCTGACGGGGGTTGAGGAGTTCAGCGACTCCGAGATATACCGGCTCGAAGGCCGGGTGCGTCGTCTCAACGCGCTGGGCTTCGACGTCGCGGAAATCGACGTGCAGACTTCCCCGGACGGTCGCACCATCCGCATGCAACCGAAAGTGGTTGAAGCCGGGCACCACGCGCGGCGCCTGATGCGCCTGACCGGGCTGGACGCGGAGGAGCATCAGGCACGCAGGTTGCTCAACGACATGGACACCTTCCGGGCGAAGCTCCCTGGGAACATGAGCGAATCGGTGATGGCCCACAAGTGGCTGGCAGAGGTTTTCGAACCTGCTGTCAGCCGCATCCCGTCCCATCTGGAGGGCAAACGTGAGCCGGCACAGTTCTTCCACGAACTGTTGGACTACCGCTGGTACCCGTCGCAACGAGAGAACCGGGAGGTCTCCATCGAGGAAGCCGCTGCCGGATACATCTCGGATGTGCTGGCCACGCTGCCAGACGAGCACATGAGCAATGTTGAGCCCGTCGGACAGGAACTGGTCAACAAGTACGACCCGTTCCAGGGATTCGTGGACGACCAGCACGAGAAGCCCTACGATCCGTGGGAGGACGGCGCCAATGACCCGGCCATCCCCGTCACCTTCGGTTTCGACATTGACGCCCTGCGCGCCAAGGCGGCTCGGGATTCCTGACCGCCCCCGTTACCGGCGGGCTGCATCAGCACTTCACCGTGCCTCACGGGAGGCGTGAAGCCTCTCGATGATGCCGTGGTGCAGCCTGCCGGTCTCGATGACGGGAAGGGCGAGGGCTGCGACGTACCGCTTGGGGCGCCGGGTCCAGTGCTCACCCTCGGTCGGGATGGTGATCGCCTGCAAAGCCCACTGGCCGAGTCTGATCAACGGATTGGTGGATCCAACATGGTCCACGAGCAGCAACGATCCCCCCGGCCTCAACACCCTGACCATGTCTTTCACTCCGGCACGCGGATCGGGGAAACCACACAGTGAGAAGGTACACACCACGGCATCGAAGGATTCGTCCCCGAAAGGCAGCTGCGCCCCGTCGGCTTGCAGCAGCTCGACTTCACATCGGGCGGTGGCTGCGCGTCTTCTCGCCAGCTGCAGCATGCCCTCACTCAGGTCCACTCCAGTCAGCTTCACCTTCGGTGAGTAGTGCGGCAGATTGAGTCCGCTCCCCACCGCAACCTCGAGGACCTCCCCCACCGCCCGTTCGCACACCCACCGGCGGCTCGGCACCAGATAACGCTCCTCCACCCGTGCCACCCGCTCGTCGTAACGAGTCGCGGTCCGGTCCCAGTAACGCCGCACTCTTTCCGTTCGCATGGTTTCAGGGTCCCAGACGTCCCAGCGGAACGGCGGCCACCCCGTCCCGGCATCAACAAATGTGCTCACCAACTATCAGAAACACAGGCATCGAGATCCGCGATCCGTTCAGGGACGATGTCACGGGACAGGCCCGCGACAGGTGCAACTCGACCTGCACTCGTCTGGTCTGGTCACCGAGCGAGGGGAATTCCGGGAACCCGGAGGATTCGATCTTCCAGCACAGTCGGCAAGGCCCACATCACAGGCACCCGGCGTACTTCTCCGTCGTTCCAAGCTGTACCTATCAGGCGCCAGTCACCGTGTTTTTCTGCCCTCGAAGGATGGCGCAATTTCGGATCGCCCGCTGCTGAGCACCGGGCAGCACTAGACTTCACAAGGTGAATCTGCGCCTGTACAACACAGCCACCCGAGCCGTCGAGGATTTCATTCCCCTGGTTCCCGGGAAGGTATCGATCTACCACTGTGGATTGACGGTGCAGGCCTCCCCCCATCTCGGGCACATTCGCAAAGAAGTGGTCTTCGACGTGCTGCGCCGTTGGTTGACCCATCAGGGGTTCGACGTCACCGTCGTCGCGAACGTCACCGACATCGACGACAAGATCCTCGCCAAGTCCGCGGAGGCCGGTATCGAGTGGTGGGCGCACGCCTACCGTTTCGAACGGGAACTGCACGACGCCTACTCCGCACTCGGATGCCTGCCCCCCACCTATGAGCCGCGTGCCACCGGCCATATCCCGGAGATGATCGAGCTGGTGGAGGAGCTGCTGGAACGCGGCCACGCCTACGTGGCCGACGACGGTTCCGGGGACGTCTACTTCGACGTGCGATCCTGGCCGCGTTACGGGGAACTGTCGGGTCAGAAGATCGACGAAATGGCCGCCGCGGAGGACGCCGATCCGCGCGGCAAACGCGACCCCCGCGATTTCGCCCTCTGGAAGGGACACAAACCCGGGGAACCCGAGACCGCATCCTGGCCCACGCCTTGGGGCAGGGGACGCCCCGGCTGGCACTTGGAGTGCTCAGCCATGTCCGGGAAATACCTCGGCGACACCTTCGACATTCATGGTGGCGGCATCGACCTGCGTTTCCCGCACCATGAGAACGAACTGGCGCAGTCCGCCGGGGCTGGGCGCGGTTTCGCCCGGATATGGATGCACAACGCCTGGGTGACGATGGCGGGCGAGGAGATGAGCAAGTCGCTGGGTAACACCGCTCTGATCTCGGAGGTCACCAAAAACTTCGATCCGCGCGCCGTGCGGTTCTTCCTGCTAGCCCCTCACTACCGCAGCCAGATCGAGTTCTCGCCCGCCGACGAGCAGGCACGGGGTTCCTTGGCTGAGGCGGAAAAGGGCATTGAGCGCATCGACTCCTTCCTGGCCTCTGCCGGCGAACGCGGTGTGACGCACGGCACAGTCGGTGGATCGTTCTGGGATGCGTTCGAAGCCGCAATGAACGACGATCTGGCCACCCCGACCGCAGTGGCCACGCTCTTCGAGGCCGTGCGAGCGGGGAACAAGGCCCTGGGTGACGGCGACCCGGAAGCCGCCGACCTGTACGCCACGGTCGCCGCAATGACCAGCATCCTGGGAATCAACCCCGGCGATACCCCATGGATCACCGCTGCCGGGGGCGACGATCTGGCCCCCGTCGTGGACCGGCTGGTCTCCACACTGCTGGAGCAGCGCGCCGAGGCCAGGGCCGCCAAGGAGTGGGGACGTGCCGACGCCATCCGCGACACCCTTACCGAAGCAGGGTTGAGCATCACCGACACCCCGGATGGGGCCCGCTGGAGTTTGGAGAAGAAGTAGATGGCAGGCAACTCGAAACGCCCCGGAGCCAGGAGCCGCGGCAAAGGCAATACGGCTGGTTCGGGTGGGCGGATCCGACGCTCCCTGCGGGGAAAGGGTCCCACTCCGAAGGCAGAGGACCGCGTTTACCACAAGGCGTACAAGGCCAAGCAGGAGGCGCTGAAACGCCAGGCCAACCGCCCGAAGGCAAAAACCGGCCATGCCCCGGTGGGGGCGGACTGGGTGGTGGGCCGAAACCCCGTACTGGAGGCCCTCACAGCAGGGCTTCCTGTGAAACAGGCCTACGTCGCCGAAGGGGCTGAGCGCGACGACCGACTCCGCGACATCCTCAAGTTCGCAGCCGAACACTCGATCCCGCTGCTGCAGGCGACCCGGTCCGAGCTGGACCGGGTGACTGGTGGTCTCGCCCACCAAGGGGTCGCCCTACAACTTCCTGCCTTCGACTACACGGATGTCGAGGACATCTTCGACGCGGCCTTCGAGGTTCCCTCACGAGGTCTCGTCGTGGCCCTCGACCAGGTGACGGATCCCCGCAACCTGGGCGCGATCATCCGGTCGGCAGCCGCCTTCGGCGCTCAGGGTGTGGTGATTCCGGCCCGCCGTTCGGCCTCCATGACGGCTGCTGCGTGGAAGACCTCCGCGGGAGCTGCGGCGCGCATTCCCGTCGCGAAGGTCACGAACCTGAACCAGATGCTGCGACGCGCCTCCAGCGCCGGTTTCACCGTCGTCGGTCTGGCCGGCGAGGGTGACACCCCGCTGTCGGGCATCCCGGGGCTCGACGGCCCCGTCCTGGTGGTGGTCGGCTCCGAGGGCGAAGGCCTGGCGCGTCTGGTGCGGGAGAACTGCGACACCCTGGTCTCGATCCCCATCACCTCCACGGTGGAATCACTCAACGCATCGGTGGCGGCCTCCATCGCGCTCTACGAGATCAGTCAGCAGCGCATCTGAGATCACCTGCGGATCGGAGAGCGCTACGCCAGTACTTCCTCCAAGGGCATCGATCTGTCGTTGGACGGCCGACGAACCCGAGGCCATCGGCTGCGCCCTCAGCAACCGGCCACGCGAGAGCCTCGGCTGCACTGCCTCAATCGATTTTGAAACCAGCACTTGCCCCGGAGAAAGAAATTCGCTTGGGAGCGGCACGAAACCTCGGGAGATTCGCTGTCAGTCGTGCCTGATCGACACCGGACACCGGCCACAAGCCGTCAGCAGGTGCGTGAAGTGGCAGCCGCGGCGCGGAAGTCGCGGGGGCTGAGGCCGTATCGGCTCTTGAAAGCGGCGGAGAAGCTGAAAGGGCTGGCATACCCCACCTGGCGGGCAATGGCGGACACGGTGGCATCGCTGCGATCGAGGAGATCGGCAGCCGTTGCCAACCGCCACTGGGTCACGTAGGTCATCGGGGAGACGCCGAGCGTGGCATTGAAACGCCTCGTGAGAGATGCTCTGGAGACACCCGCTAGAGCCGCGAGCGACTCCACCGCCCACTCGCGCGCAGGGTCCGCCTGCACCGCCTCCGTGACCCTGCGTACCACGTCGTCCCGGGGGGCGGAGAGGAGACTGGCATGGTTCTGCGCCCCGGTGTTGATCCAGGCACGCAGCGTGGTGACGAACAGGGCATCCAAGAGCCTGTCCAGGACACTGGACTGCGCGAACCCGTCGTGGGCGGTTTCGCGGTTCAGCAGACTGACCAGCTCCGGGACAGGGGCGTTCACCAAGAACCATGGTGGCAGTGACTGCAGCATCAGCCGCCCCAGCTCGGAGTGGTGCCGGTAGGGGCCCACCAACAGTTGATCCTCACCCTGCGGATCATTGCCCCACGTACGGATCCCGGCACTCAGCTCCTCGGACAGGTCACGCCCGTCCGGGCTTGAGCAGACCTGGCCGGCCCCGATCCTGGTACCACCACCATGGTCCTGGTCTGAGCTCAGGGTGTAGGTCGTAGGAGAGCGCACCACGAGGATTTCACCAGCCTCGAATCGGTGCGGACGTGATCCGTCTGCTGTGATCCAACCCCCACCGCTAAGCGCGGGGATGATGGACAGCGGCGCCTTGTCCTCCACCAACAACGACCAGGGCCGTCCCATGACCACGCGCAGCAGGAACGCGTCGCGCGCATGCGGCTGAGCCAGGTAGTCCTCCAACAGGTCCATACCTCTGAAGTCTAGGGACGCAGAGCCGATGCCGTATGGAGGTGAGCCGCCATCCCATGGAGCTGTGGATATCTCGCTGATGGAATGGAAGTGGCCACGCAGCGATCGGAGAAGCGCCGCTTGGTTTCGGTCGGCACCCCGGTTTTTCGGAGGAGAGAATCATGTCACTGATCAACATTGTGTCCACATGCGGCGCGGTCGGCTCCGCCATTGTCGGGGGTGTCTACGCCAACTTCTCGGCCAGGGTGATGCCTCGGCTGGGTTCATTGCCAGACGCTGAAGCGATCGAGACCATGCAGAAGTTCAACCGCAATGCCGTGCAGGCGCCGTTCATGACCTTCTTCTTCGGTGCAGCGGTCGCCAGCGTTTGGACCGTGATACACGGCTTGGGTAGGGAGGAGCGGGCCGTCAAAGACCTGATCTCTGCTGCAGGAGGTGTTCTGTATCTGGCAGGCTGGGTGCTGACCATCGCCTACAACGTTCCACGCAACAACCGCCTGGATGGCGTGGTGGCGGGAACTGCTGAGGGAGCCCGGGTCTGGCACACGTACCTGGATGAATGGACCTCCGCGAACAGCGTGCGAGCCGTTCTCTCGCTCTTGGGGGCTGTGGGGCTGGGCGTTGGAACTGCCCTGAACATCTTCTCCAAACCGCAGTGACCGGCTGACCGGTAGGGCCACGGAATTGTTCCGACTGCAGCGCGCCTTGCCTGAGAAGATCAGCCATACAGAAACAGGAGCCATCATGTACGTCATCTCTGGAGCCACCGGCCGCATCGGTTCAGTCGTTGCTGGCCGTTTGCTGGATTCTGGCCACCCCGTCCGTGTCATCGTCCGCCGTCCAGATGCAGCCGCCGATTGGACCTCCCGAGGGGCTGAAGCGGTCGTCTTGGACCTGCGCAACAGCCAGAAGCTCACCGAGGCCCTGAACGGTGCAACAGCCTTCTTCGCCATGATGCCCTTCGACCTTTCCGTACCAGACCTGGATCAGTACGCCGCAGAAGTGGTCCAGTCGGTCTCCAGCGCAGTCAAGGGCTCCGGTGTTCGCCACACGGTGATGCTCTCCTCCGGCGGCGCGGATCTGGCCGAAGGCACCGGACCGATTCTGGGCCTGCACCACATGGAACAGGCACTCGCGCAGACAGGCACCATCCTGACTGCGCTGCGCCCCGGACACTTCCAAGAGAAGTTCGGGGATGTCCTCGGAGCCGTCCTGCACGAGGGGATCTTCCCAGTTTTCGCCTCAAGTGCGGACACACCCCTGCCCATGGTGGCCACCTGCGACATTGCGGAGATCGCGGTCCAGGAGCTGCTGGCAGACACACGGTCCAGTGAAACTGTGGACATCGTGGGTCCGGAGTACACGGAGCGTCAGGTTGCTGGATCGCTGAGTGATGCCCTGGGCAAGCTGCTTGAGGTCGTACCGATCCCCGAGCCCGATTGGATGAATGCCTTGACGGAGGCTGGCTTCGCGCCGCACATCGCGGAGAGCCTGATGGACCTGTACCGGGCGGACGAGCAGAAGCGGCTAGGGCCGCGCGGTAATCGGAGCATCCGTGCGACCACGGATATCGACACCACGATCCAGCAGGTGCTCGCGCAGGAGGCCTGACCCTCCGCCCCCCCACATCGGCAGCTCCTTGGATGACGGGGACTCGGCCGGACGGCGTCCATCTCTCGAGGTCACGTCACGCAGGGTCCTCCAGATGTTTGAGGGGTTGGTGCGGACCACAGGCACCCAAGCCGTCACAGACTCACCTCGGAAGGTCTCTCACGCCAGCCAGCGGGTCACGGTGTCGTTGTTTGTGGGTGACATAGTTGTCCAGGATCACGTGTACGTCTAGGCCGGTGAGGGCGAAGCCCCGCTGTCGGGCATCCCGGGGCTCGACGGCCCCGTCCTGGTGGTGGTCGGCTCCGAGGGCGAAGGCCTGGCGCGTCTGGTACGGGAGAACTGCGACACCCTGGTCTCGATTCCCATCACCTCCACGGTGGAATCGCTCAACGCATCGGTGGCGGCCTCCATCGCGCTCTACGAAATCGTTCAGCAGCGGGCCTCGTAGGCCGAGATTTCACCGACTTTGGGACCGTAGCTGCTCGCCGGGTCGTGACGCAGGTCGAGCCAGATGTCCACCAGAGCCCAGGCCGCCGGTGCTGCTATGACGTTCTGACCCATGCACAGGATCTGGGCGTCATAGTTCTCCACCGATCCCCGGACGGTCAGCAGGTCATGGGCGGTCGCGGCCCGTATTCCGGGCACCTTGGTGGCGGCGATAGCGGTGCCGATGCCGGTACCACACACGAGGATGCCCCGGTCGGCTCTTCCCTCCGCGATGGCTTGGCCTGCCCGGAAGGAGATCTCCGGGTAGGTGATGTCCGGCATGGACAGGTCCACCAGGGCACTCACCCGTTCGTCACCCGCCAACTTCTCCTTGAGCGCTTCCTTCAGCACGGCTCCATTGCCCGGAGCGCCAATGATGATTCGCATGTCCGAAGCCTTTCATGCCGAGACGCGAAACATCGGCCCCGGGCGCCTCATTCCTGTTCTTCCTCGATGTGCAACAGGAGCGCGTCACGGACGAACTCGGCACCGACCCGTCCCCCGAAGGCGTGTCGCATCGCGGGGTCCTGCACGTACATGCGGGCAAGCCCGCGGATCATGGCCGATGAGCGTTTCCGGTCGCCGGTGTGCGTCGGGGTTCCCGGGATCTCACCGAGCCAGGCCACATGCTGGTCGACGAGCCGACGCACCTCTGGGGAGTCCAGCGCAGCCCCGGAGCGTCGGGCGCGAACCCAGTCGGCGACGAGCCGTTCCGAACGCTTCTTCCACGCCTGCTGCTGGGCGAGGGTCTTGCCGTGCCACCAGTCGTGGCCCGCCTGGTATGCCTCGTGGCCCCAGCGCGCGACCACCTCTTCCTCATGGAGGTCGTTGAACCCGTCAAGCAGCACGTCCGGTTTCGGCGCCCTCCCCTCACGGCGCGCCTCGAGAAGGTGTTCCACGGCCCGGATCTTTCGGTCCAGGGCGTCCCGTTCCCGGTGCAGCCGCCGGATCTGTTCCTCGAGTGCCTCGTCCTCCTGGCCCTCCATTTCGCCGTTCAGGAGCTCGGCGATACCAGCCAACGACATTCCGGTCTCGCGGAGCAGCAGGATGCGTTGAAGCCGTGCGACGGCCCAGGCGTCGTAGAAACGCAGCCCGGATCCGGAGGTCCGGGTCGGGGTCAGGAGGCCGATCTGGTCATAGTGACGCAGCGTCCGGGTCGAGATGCCAGCGCGTCTTGCCAGTTCCCCGGTTGGCCACTCCACCGCATGTCCCTCATTCCTTGAAGCGGTTCGTCACGTCCAAGGCTGCCACACCAGCCTCAGCGACGACTCTCCAGTCTGTTCGCACCGAGGCCGCGGCGGTGGTTCCGCACCGCTCCAGGTATGCGTCAACGAGCCGGTTCCCCGCTGCGTATCCCGCTCCGGTCGGCAATCCCACCGGTGCAGCACCGAATCTCCTGGCGGAGGCATCGCCGAGCACCCAGGAAGTGAAGTTCCGCATTCCCGTGATCTCCATGCCGGAGATCACCTTCGCCACAGCGGCGTCATCTCCCAGGCACGGCACCGCGAAGTGCGTGTACCCGCGCCTGCCGTGAAGTTCCCTGGCGAAGGCGTCGGCCAGCCCCTCGGCGACGATCTGCTCACCGAGGGCAACCGCCATCGGGTCCCAGACGATCCCGCCTTGTCCGTAGCGGACGTTGTGGTGGAACTCGTGGGCGGCGATGGCCTCGATCCGGTCGCACACCACGCGGTTCGGCCACAGCGTCAACTCGATGAATCCG
>JABCNW020000175.1 GCA_013333945.2 Propionibacterium sp. | reverse complement strand
GCTCCTCGACGAACCGACCAATGACCTCGACATCGACACCCTCACGGTGATCGAGGACTACCTGGACACCTGGCCGGGCACCCTGATAGTCGTCTCCCATGATCGCTACTTTCTGGAGCGCGTCACCGACGCTTCGTGGGCACTG
This sequence comes from Propionibacterium sp., assembly GCA_013333945.2. GTDB lineage: Bacteria > Actinomycetota > Actinomycetes > Propionibacteriales > Propionibacteriaceae > Arachnia. The sequence goes on along the minus strand of JABCNW020000175.1, from coordinate 13,380 downwards.
CTGGGTGACGGCTCTTGCGTGTTGCTTCCCGGCGGGGTGGAGGAATACCTGGAGCGTCGTCGTGGGACGAGGAGCTCTTCCCCCGCGCCCGCTCCCCCGACCGGGGACAAGCCCCGATCCGATGCTGCACTCGAACGCGCCCGGAAGAAGGAGTTGGCACGCCTGGAGTCACAGCTTTCCAAGGTGGATTCCGAGATCAAGCGCATTCACGAAGCCATGACCACCGCGGCAACCGATTTCGAAAAGCTTGCTGCGCTGGATGCGGACCTGCGGACCGCCCGGGCTCGCAAGGACGAACTAGAAGAAGCCTGGCTGCTGGCGGCCGAGTGATTCACCTCCTATGAGGGCACCGGTCGATGTCGCATCCGCCCACCGCGCGGAGCAGCAATGATCGGCAACGGTTCGGTTCGCGGAATGGGATCGCTCGCTAGGCGTCCATAGGTCACGACATCGATTCGTTGCCCGTCGATCAGGAATTTCTCCCGTTCGACGCCTTCCTGAACGAATCCCGCAGCGAGCGCCACTCCCCGGGAAGCGGAGTTGTTGACCCGGTGCCCGAGCTCCAGACGATGCAGTCCGCCCGACGTCAGGGCCCAGTTTGCGACGGCGGTCGCCGCGCGGCCTGTCCAGCCACTTCCCCGCGCCGCGGAATGGGTCCAGTACCAGAACCACGCGTTGCGGTTCCCGGAATCGACGCTCAGGGCAACGAGCCCGAACAGCAGATCATTGTCTCCCACCATTGCGAACGGCAGATGTTCACCATCGGGAGCGAGCAGCCTTGCGACATAGGTCTCCGCCTCCGACATGTCGCTGACTTGCCCCTGCCGAGCCATGTCGTCGGCTGATGTGAATGCATCCAGGACGCGGGACATGTCACTGGCCTTTAGCAGACGAAGCCTCATTCCTATCCCTGGCCCTTCAAATGATTCCGTATCACATCAGCGCAGCGCCCGGGACCATCGAGCCCGTCACACAATTCCACCATCCGGTCGGCGGCGTCCCACATCATTCGATCGGCGAGTTGACGCACGACCAGCTTCGCCCAGCCAGTCCTCGATGCTTTCTTACTGCTCACCAGGCGAACGTCGCCGAATGCAACGCAGCGCATGACATCGTAGCGCTGCTCCAGCTGCAGCGGGATCTCGATGAAGGGTCAGCCTCTGGAGCAGCTGGTCTGAACCGTTCCCTCCCCACCATGCGTTATCGCGACGTCCACCAGATCTCCCAGACGATGGACCGGAATCCATCCAGTGACGTGCACGTTGCCCGGCAGCGTTTCACGATCCGCTTCCGACAGGCAGACCGCACTCGGGGAGATGATCTCGACGTCCGCACGTGAGGCACTGTGCGTCACATCCAGCACGGGACGCCGATTCGCGGAACTACCCATCGCCACCAGGATAGCCAGACGACCACGTTCCTGGATGTTCCGGAGATCCTCCGCAACCGGTACCTGCAACTGGGCATAGACCGGCCCCATTGCCACGTAATTTCTTCTCGGGCAGAGCGCACCAGGCCGGAATCAACTCGGGTGGAGAGGCCACCAGGTTGACACCGGCCTCGACGACATGGATCAGCAAGCGTGACACCTCCCCCGCCCAGCCGACCGGAACCCCCTCGGCATCGGCAACAACCTCACCACAAGGTTCCGGAAAAACCGGGCGGCGCTCTCGCTGATGAGCCGTTGCACCGTCGTTTCTCTGGGCAGGAATCCAGTGCGACGCATCTGGGCCATGTGCGGCATCAGGTAGGCGAAAGGCTTGACGTAGAACAACGATGCCTTTTCGGCACGCGCGGATATTAACTGGCCCAGCGTAGTGCCGATCACCACTGCATCGACCTTCTGCTTCTGGATCAGGGACCGCGCGCTGATCACCCGTCGCTGGACCATCGGGACCATGAACGGATGGCGGAGACCACGCCCTTGATCGAGATCCATTGCCATGCCAATCTCGGAATTGTTCATTTCAGGAGTCAAAGCCCGGTACTCGAACCCTGCTTTCTCGATCGGGGACAAGAAACGCTGCGAATATCCGCGAAGACACACCGGACCCCAGGAAGCCGGCAGCCACATCCATGCAGCGGGTGACCTCAGCGAAATTGAAGGTATCGTGCCCGAACAGCAGGGTCTTACTCAACGCAGCTCACTGTATTCGCCGAAAGGTTGAGGACACTAGTATCGACACACCATCCCGAGGCCAGCCCGCAAACGGCCGATATGCCCTAAAGTGGATCAGGATCAGAAAGGAGGACACATGATGAACCGGTCCACGTTCGGACCCGGTGTTGTCACCGGTTTCCTCCTGACCGTGCGTCTGCACCTGGATCTTCAGCGCACCGCCGCTATGACCTGTCGCTTCTAACGTTCTCGTCCTCGGTCGGTCTCGAGGATTTGAGGCCTTTTCCTTGATTCGTCGCTTTCTCAGGCGACCCCAGAACTTTTCCCGATTCAGGAATGAACATGTCTACACTCATCACCCATGGCTCCGGGTTACTCCTGGGAGCACTACTGGGTTTCATTCTCCAACGCGGCCGTTTTTGCGTCACCGGCGCCTTCCGTGAGGTCTGGACCTCGGGCCGCACTCGCTGGCTCACCGCATATCTGATCGCCATCGCAATGTCATCCATCGGTTTCTTCACCCTGTTGCAGTTCGGCCTGGTGAAGGATTCCGACACCCCGCTGACTCCCCTGGCAACCACGATCGGCTCCCTGATCTTCGGAGCTGGAATCATCCTCGCCGGTGGTTGCGCCACCGGAACCTACTATCGCGCCGGGGAAGGGTTGATCGGTTCCTGGCTGGCCCTGATCACCTACGCAGTCTCGGCTGCCATGATGAAAAAGGGTGTCTTGCGCCCCGTCAACGATGGACTTCAGAACGCGAATAACACCGGCTTGACCACCCTGTACGGAGCCCTCGATGTGACTCCGTGGCTCTTCGTGTTCGCCTTGACCGGAGGCGTCTCATGGCTCACATGGCGACATCTCCGCGCAGAGCGGAATCTGAAGGTCGCTTCCTTGCCCCCGCTACGAACCGGCCTGGCTCATCTGCTGTTCGAGAAGCCATGGCATCCATTCGTTTCGGCAATGTTCATCGGAGCAATCGCAACTTTGGCGTACCCCTTGAGCTACTCGACTGGGCGAGAATCCGGTTTGGGGATCACCACTCCCTCAGCAAACCTTGCCCACGGGCTCATCGCTGGAGACCTGTCCGAACTGACCAACTGGGGAACACTGCTGGTGGTGGGCATCATCATCGGTTCCTACATCGCCGCGAAAGCTTCCGGAGAGTTTAGGCTCCGCGTCCCGGATACCGGCACCCTGGTCAAGGCGCTACTCGGCGGACTGGCTATGGGCATCGGAGCAAGCCTGGCGGGCGGGTGCACCATCGGAGGTTCCCTCGTTGGTTCAGCCGAGCTCAGTCTTAACGGTTTTCTCTCCTTCGCTGGATTCTTCGCCGGGGTCGGGGTAGCCGCGAAACTGTTCCTCAGGCCACGCCAGAAAACACTGGCGTCTGATGCTTCCTCTCCCGCCACTGCACCTACAACAATCTGACCACCCACCACAAGGAGAATCATGTCCACCATTCATACGTTGGAGACCGCGGGCGAGGTCTGCCCGTTCCCCTTGGCAGAGGCCAAGATTGCCATCGAGAAAATCCCCAGCGGAGATCAGCTACGGATCAACTTCGACTGCACCCAGGCCACAGAGGCAATTCCGCGCTGGGCTGCCGAGAACGGCTATCCAGTGACGGCCTTCGAACGCGTTGGTGAGGCGGGATGGACCATCACGGTCGCCAAACCCTGACCTCACAGGAGCCGGCCCACCTCGTTGTTGGCCGGCTCCTGCATCTCTCAATTCCACATGCGCCTAGCCAGGCTTCCGCATTCCCTGCAGGGAAGCCCCGCGATGAGGCTCTCATCACCAGAAACAGGGGAATCGCTTGACGCTTCGTGGTGTCGTCCCCAACCGGTGACGCGTCTGCGGTCATGACTCAGTCATCATCTTCGGTCTTCGGACCCCTTTCAGCATTGACTGATTTCCCGGGATCAAAATATTTGTCACGCAGGTGTGTTCCGATTCCAACTGCCAGTGCGATGGGAATCGGGTCAATCATGATCCGCCACCACGGTAGCGCGAAATCCTGTCTCAGTACCGTTGAGCTCCACAGGTAAAGCCCGATGATCAGCGCTGTGAAGACACCAAGACCTGCCGGACTAACGATGAAACGTCTCATTGCGATCACGTGCAGGCGTTGTCGAAGTCCGGCAGATTCCCGATCTCGTGAAACACACCGCTGCACACGACTCCCGTGATCACGCCGCCGGGGCCGGAAACGACTCCAGCAGCACCTGCGGCACCAACACAGAGGAGGTTCGTTCCGGCCCACCAGGCCCAGAAGGCCACACGCGCTTGCCAGCACCTGCAGCAGGACTCCGCTTCGGATTCGCTCCTGGGTGCGCCGTCAACCAGCGCCACCGAGGGTTGTCCGTCATCCTGGGTGCCGATAACCTCGAAGTGCTTGCCGGCGGTGACCTCGACGAACCGCTGCGCCTGGTCGCGGGTCATGACGGATGCGAAGGTCTCAAGCCACTGAGTGGTGACCTCTTCGCTGGGAGCATTCTCGAAGGTCGCCATCAGGGCATCGCTCTTCCGTAGGGTGTTAGCGATCTCCGCGATCTGCGCAGGGTCCTTTACCAGCGTGGTGGATACCGAGACAGGCGTAGGCGTGCTGCTGCCAGAATCCGCATGAGCAGGAAGTACCACCATCAGGAGCACCAGCACCACTGAGACGAGCTTGAGGACTACGGGGGGGATCGACTTCATTTTCGACCTCCGGTCTGCAAGGTTACTAATGGGCTCATCGATTATGAAGCGTCCAGTTCGCACCACACTACGTCGCCGTCTCGACATCGGTCAAGAGACGCCGACAGGGTTCTTCCCACACATCTTTTATTGAATATTTCAGCACCACTAAGCCAGCTCAGTTTCCCCTAAAGACATTAGACAGGAACGACCGGAAACAATCGCGACCGGGAAACTCATCCACAAGCACGTCATCGGCCAACACAATCCTCCCATCAGAGCACAAAGGTAGAGAGTGGCTAAGTCGGGTTGCTCACTACGCAAGCCGGCCGTGTCGAAACCGCAGTGACCGCATCCCGGGACTCGTATGACCGAGGTCGGTTGAGCGTCACCGTCACCAACCACTGCCATCGGCCCCGACCCACCGATTCTGCACAGGCCGGCGGGTCGCTTCTCGCTCCCATCGCGGCCATCCGGACCGATGCATGTATGATTCATCAAATGATGAACTCATCATTTGATGAATCAGCTGTCTCCGCGTCCGGCCTCGTCGTCAGGCGCGGTCGCAACGAGATCCTCCACGAGGTCTCCTTCTCGCTGCCTCGCGGTTCCGTCACGGGGTTGCTGGGTCCCTCGGGCTGCGGGAAAACCACCCTGATGCGCACCCTCATGGGGGTACAGCGCATCACCGCGGGCTCGGCAACGTTGCTGGGCCTGCCGGCCGGGCATTCGAGGTTGCGTCACCGGGTGGCCTACACCTCGCAGGCCGTGAGCATCTACACCGATGCTTCCCTGCTGGCCAACACCACGTATTTCGCACGCCTGCTGGGAGCCGGACGCGACTCGGCGCGACGGGTCATCGAAAGGGCGCAGCTGGACGGCCTAGAGCACCGCCGCATCGACCAGCTCTCCGGAGGTCAGGCAAGCAGGGCTTCCCTGGCCTGCGCACTAGTGGGCGATCCGGAGGTGTTGATCCTCGACGAACCGACGGTGGGTTTGGATCCCCTGACCAGGCATGCCTTGTGGGAACTGTTCCGCGACCTGGCCGGCCAAGGAACCACGCTGCTGGTGTCCAGTCACGTCATGGACGAGGCGACTCGCTGCGATTCCGTGTTGTTCATGCGGGACGGACGGTTCCTGGCCCACGAACCCGTGGCAGCTCTCCAGCGCAGAACGGAAACCAGCACCCCGGAGGATGCTTTCATGGCCCTGATCGAGGAGGCGGCGTGATGAGCACCCACACCGTCGCGCGATCGGTACCGTTCGCCACGGTGGCCCGGATCGCCGCGCAGTTGAAGGGCGACCCGCGTGCCATCGCCCTGATCCTCCTGATCCCGCCCCTGCTGTTGACCCTGCTCTACTACGTCTTCTACGACCTGCCGACACCACCCGGGCAATCCCGCGTCTTCGACACGACCGGCCCGATCATGCTGGCCGTGTTGCCGATGTTCATGATGTTCATCGTCACCTCGGTGATCATGCTCCGGGAGCGCGCCTCCGGGACCTTGGAACGGATCTTCACCACTCCCCTGACGCGCTTGAACCTGCTGGTCTCCTACGCCTGCGTGTTCGGCCTGCTCGCGGTGCTGCAGAGCAGCATCCTGGTGGTCCTGCTGCTGGGTCCACTGGGAATCGAGCTGACCGGCCCGGCCTGGGCCCTGCTTCTGCTGTCCTTCCTGGGCGCAGTGATCGGGGTGGCCTTCGGCCTACTGGCCTCGGCCTTCGCCCGGACCGAGTTTCAGGCGGTGCAATTCATGCCGGTCTTCATCACCCCGCAGGTTTTTCTCTGTGGCCTGCTCGTCCCGAAGGAACAGCTCCCAGACGTTTTGGAGGCCATCGCGAACTGGTTGCCGATGACATGGGCGGTCGATGTCGTGCGCGACGTGCTGGCCAATCCGGAGCTAAGCTCGGACAGCTGGTGGCGGTTCGCCGCCCTGGCCGGGGTGATCGTCGCCGCCCTGCTCATCGCCGCGGCCTCCATGCCGAGAAAGACGAGGTGATCGCTTGCCCGGGGGTTCGAAGTCGGAACGCACCAAGCTACGCATCCAGCAGGCTGCCGCGAGACTGTTCGCGTCCCGGTCCTTCGAGACGGTCAGCACTCGCGCCATCGCCAAGGAAGCCGGGGTCGACGCCGCTCTGATCCACCACTACTTCGGGTCGAAGGAGGGCCTATTCCAGGCGGTACTGAACGCCGCCATCCGCCCGGAGCAGCTGGAGGCATTGGTCGTCTCGGAATCGCCCGAGGACTGGGGACGGCAGCTGGTGCGGGCCGCCGACAAGGTCTGGACCTCACCCGCTGCCCCCGCTCTGAAGGCGGTGGTACGACGGGTCCTGGTGGGCCACGAGGGGATGCTGCGCGAATTCGTCACACGCTCCCTGCTCAACAGATTCCTCTCCCACATCGAAGGCCCCGAAACGGAACGACGACTCCGGGCATCCCTGATCGGATCCCAGATGTCAGGACTGGTGATCGCGCGCCACATCGTCGGCATCGAACCGCTGGCAAGCCTTTCCACCGACGAAGTCGCCGACTTGATCGGACCCGTGCTCCAGCACTACATCACGGGATCACTGCACAAGGACCCGCTGTGAATGCTGACGTCACCCCTGTCACCAGGGATGATTCCTGACATGGAGCGGTCGTGCCGACTCTGCATGGTGTAACACCACCGTTACGATGACGGAAGATCTGAGCAATCTGGGACCCCTAGGGTAGTCCCAGTTCACAACTCAACTGGAGGGTTCATGTTCACAAGCGCCGAGGAGCTCCTGGCCTTCGTCAAGGAGGAAGGCATCGAGACAATCGACTGCCGCTTCTGCGACCTGCCGGGCGTGATGCAGCACTTCACCGTCCCGGCCGGCTCCTTCGGCCCTGAGGTTTTCACCGAGGGCCTGAGTTTCGACGGTTCCTCGATCGCTGGTTTCCAGAAGATCCACGAATCGGACATGACGCTGCTTCCTGACCCGACCAGCGCTTTCGTCGATCCCTTCCGCAGGTCGAGGACTCTCAACATCAACTTCTTCGTCCACGATCCCCTCACGAAGGAGCCCTACTCCCGCGACCCGCGCAACATCGCCCGCAAGGCCGAGGCATACCTGGTCTCCACGGGCATCGCGGAAACCGCCTTCTTCGCCCCCGAGGCCGAGTTCTATGTCTTTGACGACATCCGCTTCGACTCCACTCCCAACGCCTCCTACTACCACATCGACTCCGAGGCGGGAGCCTGGAACTCCGGTCGCGTGCAGGACGGCGGAAACCGGGGCTACAAGGTCAAGTACAAGGGTGGCTACTTCCCCGTGGCACCGGTTGACCACTTCGGCGACCTGCGTGACGACATCGTCCGCCACATGGAGAACGCAGGCCTGGTGGGCGAGCGCGCCCACCACGAATGCGGCACCGCCGGTCAGGCCGAGATCAACTGGCGATTCGACACCATGCTGAAATCCGCCGACGACGTGATGAAGTTCAAGTATCTCGTCAAGAACACCGCCTGGGAAGCTGGCAAGACCGCCACCTTCATGCCGAAGCCGATCTTCGGAGACAACGGCTCCGGGATGCACGTCCACTCCTCGCTGTGGAACGACGGAAAACCCTTGTTCTACGACGAGAACGGCTACGCAGGTCTGTCGGACATGGCCCGCTGGTACATCGGTGGCATCCTCAGGCATGCCCCCGCATTGCTGGCTTTCACCAACCCGAGCGTCAACTCCTTCCACCGGTTGGTTCCCGGTTTCGAGGCCCCCGTCAACCTGGTGTACTCGCAGCGCAACCGTTCCGCCTGCATCCGCATCCCGATTACCGGCGCCAATCCGAAGGCCAAGCGCATCGAATTCCGTTGCCCAGATCCGTCGAGCAACCCCTACCTGGCCTTCGCCGCCATCCTGCTGGCAGGACTGGACGGCATCCAGAACCGCATCGAGCCTCCCACCCCCATCGACAAGGACCTCTACGAGTTGCCCCCCGAGGAGCGTGCCGAGGTCCCCACCGTGCCAGCCAGCCTGAGCGCAGTACTGGATGCCCTGGAGGCGGATCACGAGTTCCTGTTGGCAGGCGATGTCTTCACACCCGATCTGATCGATACCTGGGTGGGACTCAAACGCACCGAGATCCAGGCCATTGCCGTTCGGCCACATCCACACGAATTCGAGCTCTACTACGCCCTCTGAGATTCCAGGAAACGTAGGCTCACTCCGGTGAAGACCAGAACAGCTCGTTTCGTCACCCCAGTCGTTTTGATCCTGTGCTGGCTGCTGGCAGGTGGGATCGGTGGCCCGTTCTTCGGAAAGGTCAGCGAGGTTGCACGCAATGACCAGGCGAGCTTCCTTCCAACCAACGCGGAGGCGACCATCGTCGGGCAGAGGTATCGCGATTTCGTGGGCAACGATCAGATCCCTGCCATCGCAGTGTTCACCGGGGAGAATCCTCTGACGGAAGTTCAGACGCGGGCCATCATGGCCCTCGGGCAGGACCTGGGGACCATGGAGGGGGTGGCTGCTGTCTCGCCACCGATCACATCCGAGGATTCCATGGCAGCCCAGGTATTCATCGGGGTGGACGCGACGGCGAACGTCTCCAGGACCGTCAACTCCATCCGGGATGCGATCGCAGCACATGACCTCGCAGGAACGGAATTCCACGTGACGGGCCCGGCTGGGTTTACCAGCGATCTCTCGCGGGCCTTCAGCGGGATCGACGGACTGCTGCTGCTCGTAACCCTCAGCCTGGTGCTGGTGATCCTGGTGATCGTCTACAGAGCCGTACTCCTCCCCTTTGTGGTGTTGTTGACGAGCGTTTTCGCCCTCGCTGTCGCCCTCCTGGCCAACTGGTGGCTGGCCAGATGGGGGCTACTGACCATCACAGGACAAACCCAGGGGATCCTCTTCATTCTGGTGATAGGCGCGGCCACGGACTACTCCTTGCTGTACACGGCCCGGTACCTGGAGGAGCTACGACGCCACGAATCGAGAACGGAAGCCACCCGGGCCGCTTTGCACGGTGTCCTGGAGCCAATCCTCGCTTCCGGCGGCACCGTGATCGCCGGCTTGTTGTGCCTGTTGTTCAGCGATCTGGGTTCCAATCGCTCTTTGGGACCGGTGGCTGCCATAGGTGTGGCTTTTGCGGTGCTCGCCTCGCTGACACTGCTCCCAAGCCTCACCCACCTGCTGGGCCGAGCCTCGTACTGGCCCCGGATGCCACGTTTCGATCCTGACCGCACGGATGAGGAACAGACCCACACCGGTGTGTACGCGAGAACCGGTCGGTTCGTTTCCAAGCGTCCCCGTGCTGTGTGGATTGCCTGCGTCATCTTGTTGGGCATCGGCGCTGCCTTCGTTCCCACCCTCAAAGCCGACGGAGTTCCCATCAGCAGCTTCGTACTGGGATCCTCCGACGCCCGAACCGGCCAGGAAGAGGTGGCGCGCCACTTCCCGGGTGGGGCCGGCTCACCCGCCTACGTCTTTACCGCTGAGAACACTCTGCAATCAGTAAGCAAACCAGCTGCTGGACAACGACGAGGTGGCCTCTGTCAGCGTCGTCTCGAAGGCCTCGCCCTCGGGTTCTGCGCCCGTCACGAAGGCGGGAATCCAGCCTGTAGGACGGCCAGGGACACCACCCCCGGCTCCCACCGTGGACAACGGCGAGGTCATGCTTCTGGCCACCCTGACCGCCACTGCCGACAGTGACGAAGCCATCGACATCGTCCGCGAGTTGCGGACAGAGCTGTCCGGAACCGCACGCATCGGAGGCGCCACCGCCACCGATCTGGACACCCGGACCACCACACAACACGACAGGGCCCTGATCATTCCGTTGGTGCTCACGGTGATCCTGACCATCCTCGTCCTGCTGTTGCGCAGCCTGCCGGCCCCCGTGCTGCTGGTGGCGACCACGGCCCTCAGCTTCGAGACCGCAATGGGGGTGGCTGCCGTCGTGTTCAACCATGTCCTGAACTTTCCGGGAGCCGATCCCTCGGTTCCGCTGTACGGGTTCGTCTTCCTGGTGGCCCTGGGTATCGACTACAACATCTTCCTCATGACCCGGGTACGTGAGGAGGCACTGGACCACGGAACACGCGAGGGCATGTTGCGTGGGCTGGCGGTCACGGGCGGGGTCATCACCTCGGCCGGCCTGGTGCTGGCGGCGACCTTCGCCGCTCTGGCCGTCCTCCCGATCCTGTTCCTGTTGCAGATCGCCTTCATCGTCTCCTTCGGGGTACTGCTGGACACCTTCGTCGTGCGTACCCTGCTGGTTCCCGCCCTGGTCCAGGACATCGGCCCCACGGTGTGGTGGCCATCCCGATTGCTCAAGAACCGGCCCTGACCGCTCCTCGTACGGAAGCTGTTCTGGGCAAAGAACTACTCACCCTGTGAAACCGACGTGACGATCCTCGAGAACGGGCATCAGAACCTGATGCGCGCATTCAGATTCGTCGACGCGGCGTCACCGCCGACCGCAAGCCAAGCATCTGCAGCACCTCGAGGTCAGGACGACGGGTGAGAAACAACCCATCACCCACCAGGCCTTGACGGAACTAGCCGGACAGGGCACCATCCTGCTGGCGGACGCTGGCAAGACGAATCTGAACCATTTCCAGCACTTCACCGGCCTCAAGGAGGTTTCTTTCCTCATCACCGAATTCCGCCTCGACGACGAAACCACCGAGGCATTCGACAGCGCAGGCTTGGAGGTGGCCCGCACATGATCACTACCCTGACACCGAACCCGAGCATTGACCGCACCATGCTTGTGGAGAACCTGCTGCCGGGCGAAGTAAACCGAGTCGCCAGTAGCCGAACCGACCCAGGCGGCAAAGGGGTGAATGTGGCCCGCGCCCTGATCCGCAACGGCCATCCCGCCCGTGCCATACTCCCCTTGGGCGGCCCGGACGGTGAGCTACTGGCCTCCCTGCTGCAGGACGCCGGGATTCCTTTCGACGCCATCCCCATCGCAGGGACCACACGGACCAACATGGCCATCGTCGATCCCACAGGGACCACCACCAAGGTGAACGAACCGGGTCCTGAGTTGTCCCCCAACGAGATGAACCAACTCGCAAATGCTGTGGGCAGGGCAGCCGGCCCCGTGGTGCTGTGCGGAAGCCTGCCACCCGGTACACATGACTCATTCCTAGCGGAAATGATCGCCGGCTACCCCGGCAGGGTTGCCGTCGATACGTCCGGAGCCCCGCTGGCCGCCGCAGTAACGGCCAAACCCTGGCTGATCAAACCCAACCGAGAGGAACTCTCCGAGCTAACCGGTCGAGAACTCCCCACCCTGCAAGCTGTAGTCGATGCCGCCCGCGAACTGTTAGCGAACGGAGTCGGAGTGGTCGTGGTGAGCCTGGGTTCCGACGGCGCCCTGTGGATGGACCCCGATGTCATCCACCACGCCAAGGCAACCGTCACCGAGCCACGTTCCACGGTGGGTGCCGGTGACTGCCTGCTGGCGGGAGTCCTCAGCGCCCTCACCACAGGGAACGACCCAGCAACCGCACTGAGCCGGGGAGTCGCCTGGGGGGCTGCCGCGGTTGCTCTACCCGGCAGCGCCGTGCCGGGACCCACGGACGTCACGACCGTGGCAGTCACGAGCACTCATGAACCAGACCTGGAAACCGTACTCACCGACTGAGCGAAGACGATCAGGGCAATGAGTGACCCAGTATGCGAAACCCACGGCCCTCGCACATGAATCGCCGTAAAACCTGGTTTCATGGCGATTCATGTGCGGCGCTGGTCCGGCTGATTTCGTCGTTGCTTCACCTGGGAACTCTTCAGCCCACTTCCAGGACCGTGTTCTCGGGGATGGCCTCAATGATCCCAACTCGGGTAAGGAATTCACCCATCCGAGTGAAGTCATCTGGCTCGACCTTCACCGAGGCCTTTCCGTCCGAGCCCAACCAGAATTTACTGGTGGCCTCGAGGACCGCTTCTGCTTGTTTCCGCTGGGCTTCCTCCGCGAGAGCGGGAACCTGCGCCTCCGTGGCTTTGAGAGCCAGTTCAGGGTTGCTCAGGATCCGGTTCTCCGCCTCGAGAACGGCCTGTGCGATCACTTTGAGCTGCTCAACGGGAAGAGCGCCCTCCCGAGTTGTCAGCCCGGGACCGACCAGGTTCGGTTTCTCCTTGTCGACCACATCAAGCTGATTGAATGGGAAACCTGCGGCTGCCAATTGGACGGCCTCATTGTTACTGAAACCCACGACAGCATCCGTCTTACCGGTGGTCAGTGCTGCTACCTGCGTCCATCCGATTTCGGTGATGCTCACTTGTTCCTCGCTGAGACCTGCACTGTCCAGCGCAGCGAGGGTTGTGTACCAGCCTGCTCCGTAACGCCCCTGCACTCCCAGGGTTTTCCCAGCAAGACTAGAAAGATCCGTGATATCACCGGCACCGAGGATCACCCCTGGGTATTGCCGGTAGCAGGTGGCGAAGGTTCGTAGTTCAGGCATGCCGCCGGCGACCGACACCATGGCTTCGTCACTGGATGCAAACACCACCTGCTCCTCCCCCGCCGCCAAGGCAGTGAACAGACCTTCCTGGGTTCCGTGGTGCCTGAGCGTCAGATTGATCCCAGAGTCTTT
>JABCNW020000174.1 GCA_013333945.2 Propionibacterium sp. | reverse complement strand
CCCAGCGACGACTTGCCCTCCAGGCGGGCCGCCACCGTTGCGGGCAGACTCACCTGTTCCCACGTCGAACCGAGCACGAACTCGCCCGGGTGCAGCACGAACGCGTCCTCGTCGCCGACCTCGATCAGCCGGGTCAGTTCGGGTTGCTCCTCGGCGGGGTCGATGTGCGGGTAGCGATGGTTCTCGAACACTCGGAAGAACCGGTCAAGACGCACGTCGACGCTCGACGGCTGGAGCATCGCGGGATCCCACGGCTCCAGGGCGATCCGTCCCTCGGTCACCTCGGCCAGGATGTCTCGGTCGCTCAGAAGCATGCACCGAGCCTAATGGTTTCGGGGTCGGGCCTGGGGATGTCCTGCGGGGAGCAGTGCGGTGGCGTGGTGGTTCGTCCTTCTTCTCGCGACACATTCCGGTCCGATAGGGGGCTCGGCGCTCATGAAACGTGCTCTCTTGCTTTGCAGAACCCCCTCTTATGGCTGTTTTGAGGACGAATTAGCCGCGGAAATGAAATTGAAACGGTGAAGGGGTTTACCCTCTTCGCATGAGACTTCTGGACGGACTGGGAGTGAGCCGGGCTGAAGGGGCGATGTTGAGTCCCCTCGCCCGCGACCGCTCGGTGCTGCAACACCACTTCTCGCGCGGCACGGCCCGTCGGATACTCCTGCAGGCGCGCCCGTTCACGATCTGGCTCATCGTCTTCGCCGTGACGGTCCTGCTGGGCAGCGCAACCACCGTGCTGCCGATGCTGTTGTTCCAGCGCATCATCGACGATGGAGTGCTGGCAGGCAACACAGATCTCGTCGTGCAGCTGGCGTTGCTCGTCGCCGGGTTAGCGCTGGCCGGTGCGCTGCTGACGTTGCTGGAACGCTGGTGCTCAGCCCGGATCGGGGAGGGCCTGACCCAACGACTGCGATGTCAGTTGTTCGACCGCGTCAGCACCATGCCGCTGGCCTTCTTCACCCGCTCCAACACGGGCAGGGTCATCTCCCGTATCTCCGGGGACGTCGCTGGTGCGCAGCAGGCGTTCACGTCGACGTTCTCGCAGGCCCTGAGTAGCACCACCACCCTGCTTCTCGTCCTGGGCTCGATGCTGGTGCTGTCGTGGCAGCTGACCCTGGCGGCCCTGGTGCTGCTCCCCGTGTTCATGGTGCCCGCGAAACTGGTGGCGCGTCGTGCCGCCCGTTTGGCGCGCCTGAGGATGGACCATCAGGCGGAACTGACCGACACGATGACGGAACGCTTCACCGTCTCCGGGGCGATGCTGGTGAAACTTTTCGGCGACCCGCGACGCGAGTCCCGGATGTTCGAGGAGCAGGCCGGGCAGGTGGCTCGCGACGGGGTACGGATGGCGATGATGGTGCGCGTCTTCTTGTCCACGCTGACCCTACTGGGGGCCCTTGGCACCGCTCTGTTCTACGGACTCGGTGGCAGTGCCGTCATCGAGGGACGACTCAGCCTCGGCACTCTCACCGCGATGGTGGCGCTGCTGGCGCGTCTCTACGGTCCCCTCACGCAGCTGAGCAACCTGCGAATCGACCTGATGACCGCCATGGTCAGTTTCGAGCGGGTCTTCGAGGTGCTTGATCTGAAACCCTCCATCTACGACGCCCACGACTCCATTGACGTGCCGGGCCCGCCGAGCGTCGAGTTCGACAAGGTGTGGTTCACCTACCCCACGGCCTCGGAGGTGTCGCTGTCCTCCCTCACCCCGGAGGCCGACAGGGAACAGAAACGCGGCGAGAAGGTGCTGAGCGAAATCAGCTTCTACGTCGAGCCGGGACAGACGGTGGCTCTCGTCGGGCCGTCAGGGGCGGGCAAGACCACCATCACTCACCTGGTGGCGCGCCTCTACGAGGTCGAGTACGGGGCGGTGCGCGTCGGCGGCGCCGACGTGCGGGGCCTGAGGCAAGCGAGCCTGCGCGAGACCGTGGGGTATGTCACCCAGGATGCGCACCTGTTCCACGACACCATCCGCGCCAACCTCGAATACGCCCGGCCCGAGGCCACGGAGGAGCAACTGTGGGAGGCCCTCGAGGGGGCGCAGCTTGCCGATTTCGTGCGCGGCCTACCCGAGGGTCTCGACACGATGGTGGGGGAGCGGGGCTACCGGCTCAGCGGCGGGGAACGGCAGCGGCTGGCGATCGCCCGGCTGCTGCTGAAGTCGCCGCCCGTGATCATCCTCGACGAGGCCACCGCGCACCTCGACGCCACATCCGAGCATCTCGTCCAGCAGGCCCTCGACGTCGCACGGCAGGGTCGCACGGCGATCGTGGTGGCTCATCGCCTCTCGACGGTGCGTTCCGCGGACCTGATCCTGGTGCTCGATAAAGGCCGGATCATCGAACGCGGCACCCACGACGAACTCCTGGCCGCCGACGGCGCCTACGCGAAGCTGTACCAGCGTCAGTTCGACACCTCCGGCTAGCACGTCAGCGCCATCACGCCCGGTGCTCCGAGAACAAGGTCGTTTGCGACCAGCTGGGGGAGTCCTCATGGTGCCCAGCTAAGGAGGGCCGCCCAGGACGCTAACACAACCGATCGGATCGATCCGCCCATCCCGGTGAATCGAACCTTTTCCTCAGGATTCAGGGCTGTCCTGGAGAATCGCCTCCAGTAGGGACGGCAGGGCGGTGGAGGGGTTTCGCCCGATCTCATTCGCACCGACCGGGGCGTGTGAGGCCCGACGTCTCGCCTCAGGGTGCTTGCTGTAAGGAAAGGCCGGAGGGATGGACTTGCCCAAGCCGTGACGTCTGGCGGCCTGCTGGACCTCGCTGCTGGAGCCCTCCCGCGTCCAGTCCTCGAAGTGCCAGAGGAGCCAGACCTCGAAACAGGGGTTGGACACGGCGGCTGAGAAGTTCTCCTGCCGTGTTTCCCGGAGAACGGGGGTGAGCTTTGCGTGCTGGTCAACATCCAGGAGCAACCAGACCTCGTCATAGTCATTGGCGTGTGAATGACATCGTGCCTTCGCGGTTTTGAGCACCTTGCTCGGTTCTCCTCTGCCGTCCACCACATCAATTGGGGTCACCTGCATCCCATCGGGGCGAAGGGATTGCATGAGGCCTTCGAGGTACTCTTTCTCCGTTTTCCCTCGGTCACCACCAAGAGCTTGCGATTTTCTCGTCGGGTTCCGGTCCGTCGGTTCAGTGACCTCGCCGGTCGGCGTTTGTGTCGCCCGCTCATATCGGCAGTTGCTCCTGGACGCCGATGAGGTGCCGAACCTGGGTTGGGGCGAGGCGCGGGAGTGCCCCGTAGCGTCCCGACAGGTAACGGCGGGCGTGGTTCTGTTCGGCCCGGGTGGGGAACTCGTCAAGGCTGAAGAGGTCGCTGACCCCCTGCGCGTCCTTCTGGGTGAACCAGACCTGCTCGGGGGTGAGCCGCGCTGGGTTCATGTTGTCGATGAAGTGCGTGTCGTGCGTGGTGAAAACGATCTGGGCGCCGTGAGGATTGATGTCCGGGTCGGTGAACATGGATACCAGCACCTGCGCCAGCTGCGGATGGAGACTGGCGTCGAGTTCGTCGATGCACAGCACCCCGCCGCTGCGAAGCTTTGCCAGGGCCGGGACCGCCAGGCCGAGCCACGTGAGGGTTCCCGCGCTCTCGGCGTTCAGATCCAGGGGGTAGGCGCCGTCGATCCCGAGGTGGTGGAATCTCAGGGCGCGACGAAGCTGGATGATCATGTCCTCGAGCTGGTCGGCCTCCAGGACCAGGTGGGTGGGACCGTGAGGTGTGTCATCCTCCAGGGCCTCGGGCTGCGTCGCGTCGGTGGCCGGGCCGAGGTTCATCAGGAATTCCTTGAGGTGCTCGGGAAGTTCCCGTTCGCTCACCTCCGCATCGCAGATCCCGACGTCGGCCACGCGCAGCAACGTGACGAGATCGTCTGCCTTGAAACGCCCCTCGGCCAGCTCAGTCGTGAGTTGTCGAAGACGTTCCTCCCGTGCATGCTCGGAGTAGGACACGAACTCGAAACCCTCGATGATCTCGCTGGCCAGCTGCTGGAGCTGCTCGTGCCTGGCGGTGAAGGCGCGGGACAACACCAGCTCCCGGGGGCCGGTGATCCGGCTCAGGAGCGCGGCGCCGCCGCGCAGCCTGCGTCCCACCTCGATGTTGTCGCCGTGCCGGTCGAAAAGTGTCGTGGGTTTCGACGTCCAGTAACCCCGGAGCCACTCCTCGGTGACCTCGTGTTCGGTGAGACTGAAACCGTACTCGTAGCGGACGTCGTTGACGACGAAGTCCAGGACGAAGGTCGAGGGCCGGTTGGCGGACCCGGCGTCCAGCAGGAAAGGCCTTCGGGGCAGTTTCGGGTCTCCCGCCCACGTGGTCGCTGAGTTTCGCACCATCGATGCGAAGAAGCGCATCCCGTGCAGCAGGGCACTCTTGCCGGATGCGTTCGGACCGTAGATCGCGGCCACCCGGCTGACGTGGCGCAACCAGTGCGAGTCGCGCGGCACGTGGGACTTCAGGGTGTGCGAGACGAGGTTGAGGGTGGCCTCATCCCTGAAGCTGGCATGGTTCGACAGGCTGAACTGAAGCAGCAACATGCGGCAATTATGCATCATTTCATGCTATATGCGTCGGTTTCCGTCCAAATGATGGATCTAGATGCTCATATATGCTTCAAGGTGGGTCTTTCTCGTGGGGCTGTGGACGATGTGTGCTGGAGGCGGACCCCGACCCGAGGGCTCCGCTAGCGTGGTGGCATGGCTGTTTCCCCTCCCGTCGCCGAGTTGAGGCGACGCCTGGGCGTGGACGGAGCCCGCGGTGAACCGCCGGGACTGCCGGGTGTGCGATGTCTTCCGGGGCCGGATACCGCGGTGGTGTTGCTCGCCGACACTGCGGTCGGGGCGGCGTGGGCGCGTCGACGGGGTGAGGTGCTCTCGCGCGAGGAAGCGGAACGGGCGGCGCGGTTCGTCTTTCCCGGGCTCGGGGAGGTGTGGACCGGGGCACGCGTGCTGCTGCGCGAGGTGCTGGGGCGTGCGACCCTCACGCCCGCGGCAGATGTACGGATCCGCATCGGCGAGTTCGGGAAGCCATCGATCGACGGGGCCGAGTTCTCGCTGTCCCACAAGGACGCCACAGTGCTGATCGGTCTCGGTGACCTTCCGATCGGGGTGGACGTGGAGAAGATCCCGGATGACCGGACCGTGCACCAGGTCGGTCCGAGTTTTCACCCGCGGGAGGCAGCCGAACTGCTCGGTCTTCCCGCCGACGAACGCCCCAAGGCGTTCGCGCGCGTCTGGGTGCGCAAAGAGGCCCTGCTCAAAGCCATCGGAACCGGCCTGTCGCGCGGTATCTCCCGCGACTACGTGGGCGCCGGAACGGTCCCGGGAACCCCGGTCGCCGGGCTGCGCATCCACGACGTGGCGCTCCCGGGCATGTCGGAGCACCGCGCGGCGCTGTGCACCACGGCGGCCGCGGTCGCCTCGTAACGACGGGTACTCAACGGACCCGCCAACGAGCGGTCTGCTCGAAATCGGCCAGCAACGAGGCGAAAAACCCATTCCCGGCGGCCAGGTCACCCGGGCTGCCTTCCTCCACCACCCGCGTCGGTGTGCCGTTCTCGCGACCCGAGAGCACATGGATGTGATCGGCCTGCATCACCGTCGACAGGCGGTGGGCGATGACAATGACCGTCCGGCCCCGCGACAACTCGCCCAGGGTCGCGGTGATCGCGGCCTCGTTCTCGGCGTCCAGGGCCGAGGTGATCTCGTCCAGCAGCAGGATCGGCGCGTCCTTCAGGAAGGCACGGGCGATCGAGACGCGCTGCCGTTCACCGCCGGACAGTTTCTGGCCGCCCTCCCCGACCTGCGTGCCGGCGCCGTCCGGCAGCCGGGCGATCGTCTGGTCGAGCCCGGCTCGGTGGAGCGCGTCGGCCACTTCGGCGTCGGTCGCGTCGGGACGGGAGATCCGGACGTTCTCGGTGATAGTGGTGTTGAAGAGGTAGACATCCTGGAAGACCATGGAGGTCATCTCCATCAGCTTCGTGGTCGGGATGTCCCGCACATCGACGCCGCCGATGGTGATCGATCCCCCGTCGACGTCCCAGAACCGTGCTGCCAAGCGGGTGACGGTCGACTTGCCGCAGCCCGACGGCCCGATCAACGCGGTGATCTCGTTCTCCCGGGCGGTCAGCGACAGCCCGGAGAACACCGGCTGCTCCGCGACATAACCGAAACGGACGTCGTTGAACCGGATCGTGGTGCCCTGCGGAACCTTCGGGTCTTCAGGTTCGGGCAGCGGCGCAGAATCGACGATCGCACCGATGGCATCCAGACTGACGATCGACTTCTGGATTTCGGCTGCGTACAGCACCGACTGGGAGATCGGGGTCGTGAAGCGGGCCGCCATTAGGCCGATGGCCAGGTAACCCGGCACGTCGAGCCGCCCACCCAGCGCCAGCGCCAACCCGGTGCCCAGGACCGCGGCGAAGAACACCTGCCCCAGGATCCCGAACGCCGCCGAGGGCCGTGACTGCGCCGCCATCAATCCTTTCACCGTGGCGTGCTCGTCGTGTAGCGCTTTATTGAGGGGTTCCCAGCTCGTCCCGTTGAGTCCCTGGGCGCGCAGCACCGGCTGCAACCGGACCTGCTCGATGATGCGGTGCGCGGGCTCGGCGCTCACCTTGGGGGTGAGCTCCTGCTCGCGGCGGATCAGGGGCATCGCCCAGCGCCACAGCCCCCACACGACCGGGGTCACGACAACCATCACCAGACCCAGGCGCCAGTCGTGAATCAGCGTGACCACGATGGCGGTGGCGGGGGTGACCAAGGAGGAGATGAGCTGCGGGAAGACAATGGAGGCCAGGTGCGAAAGGGCGTCGGTTTCGCGGGTGACCGCGGCGGAGACCCGGCCCGTGGCCCCGGAGTCGAACCAGCCCAGCGGCAGCTTGGAGACCCGCTGTCCGATCTTCGCGATCACGTTGCCGCACACGTCGTAGGCGGAGATCCTGTTGGCGGCGATCATCGTCACGGACATCGTGGCGAAGGAGATCACCCCCAGGGCGATCAGCAACCAGAATGCCCCGGTGGCGCTGGACGGGTCGTCCGAGAGAAACCCACGCAGGAACCAGATCAATGCGCCGAAAGCCAGGCCCTGCAGCACCGCGGCGATGGTGTAGCCGAGGATCAGGGTGTAGACGGTCTGCGGGCGGTCGAGGTATTTCCGGAAACGCTCAAGCATCCCGGCCTCCTGTCATCGTGTTCTGCTGGGCGGCCCAGAGCCGGGCGTAGTGCCCGTCCCGGGAGAGCAGTTCGTCGTGCGAACCGCATTCCGTGATCCGGCCCTCGTCGATGACCGCGATCTGGTCGGCGGTCCGGATGGTCGAGAGCCGGTGGGCGATCATCACCACGGTGCGGCCCTCGGCGAGCCCCGAAATGGCCCGCTGGATCTCCAGCTCGGAGTGGGCGTCAGTCTGGGCTGTGGCCTCGTCGAGGATCAGGATCCGTGGGGCGGACAGGAAGGCCCGGGCGATGCCCAGCCGCTGTTCCTCGCCGCCGGACAGGAACCCGTCGCCCGTCCCCAGCATCGTGTCGTAGCCGTTGGGCAGGGCCGTGATCCGGTCGTGGATATGAGCCTTCCTGGCGGCCTCGACGACCTGCTCGCGAGTGGCCTCCGGTTTGCCGAACGCGATGTTGTTCGCGATGGTGTCGGAGGCGATCAAGGCGTCCTGGAAGACCAACGCCATGGAACCCATCAGTTGTTCATCCGTCTGCTCACGGACGTCGGCGCCGCCGATCCGGATCGCGCCGGAGTCGACGTCCCAGAACCGGGCGATCAGCTTCGCCAGGGTGGACTTACCACCCCCGGACGGACCGACCAGGGCGGTCACGGTGCCCGGCCGGCAGGTCAGCGTCATGCCCTTCACGACGGGATTGTCGGGTTCGTATCCGAAGGTGATGTCGTCGACCTCGATGAGCGACGGATCGGCGGTCAGCGCGGCCCGGGTGGCGGGGGTCGCGAGCTCTGGGGTGCCCAGGATCTCCAAGGTGGAGTTGGCGGCCTGCTTGGCCGCGTAGATGTGCTGGAATATCTGGACCAGGCCGGTCAGGCCCTCCGGAATCCCCACCCACACCAGGGCGAAGGCCACCACGGTGATCGGGGTGACCCAACCCAGGTGGAAGAACCAGAAACCCAACCCGATGGTCAGGGCCAGCATCGCGGCCGGCTGCATGACGGCCGCCATGATCGCCATGCTGACCCCGGATCTGCGCATCCAGTTCATGGTCACGTCGGCGTGGTTGCGGGCCGCGGCATAGAACCGGCCGAAGACGTCCGCGGTCATGCCGAAGTTCTTCACCTCCTTGATGCCGTCAACCATCTCGACCGTCACCTCGGACAGTTTCCGCTGGGCGGCGGAGTACTCGTCGAAGGACTGCTTCATGCCCTTCGTGGCGGGCAGCATCGACATGCCCAGCAACAGCAGCCAGGCCAGTATCAGCAGCCCCGCGAAACGGGCGTCGAGCCACAACAGGTAACCGAACCCGGCGACGACGGTCCCGGCTGAGTTCATCATGTCGCCGGCCAGATGGGCCACCAAGGTGTGGATCTGTTCCGTGTCGCCGATGACGGCGCGGTTGATCTGCCCCGAGGAACGGTCGTTGACCCAACCCAGCGGGATGCGAGGAAGCTTGTTCACCAGCTTCAACCGCAGCTTGTTGCGGAGGTTCGCCTCGGCGATGTGGGTGGCCCCCAGGGCCCCGGTGTAGGCGATCCCGTGGATGACCATGGACACCACGGCAGCCGTGAACCAGCCCCAGTGGTGCGCGGCGGATGCGCCGTTGAGGAATCCGCGCCCGATCTCGACGAGCGCGATGTAGGGGACGATCTTCAGCGCCGCCCCGATGAAAGCGACCACGCCGCCCAGGAACATTGCCGTGTGTGCGGATCTGATCGGTTCCCAGATGCTCGTTGGGGTCTGTCGCGGAATGGTGGCGACCATGTTTCCTTCCTTGATGGGATTGGGAGTTCCGGTTTTCCAGGGAAGAGGGAACCCGTCCAGTTTTGGCCGGGCGTGACCCGTCAGACTATTCCGGCGCGGGAGAACTGCCTGCGGGTCAGCGCGCGGCCCCAGAAACACCCGGCGACGCAGGCCACGATGGCGAGCAGGCAATACATGGCCATGGTTGCGGGATTGAGCATGTCCATCCCCACCTTCGCCACGTCCAAAGTGGGGTTGTTCGCGTAGAGCTCCAGGTAGGCCTCCTTCATCCAGACGAAGGGGATGTACTCGCCGAGAGCGAAGAGGGTCACGAAGGCCGTGTAGGCCGCGGTCATGGACGTGAAGGACTTGTGGCCCATCAGCCAGTAGATCACCTCGGCGACCACGCTGCCCGCGATCGTCATGTAGCACATGACTCCGCCGGGGGCCATGGAGATCATCATCAGCCCGATGATGAGGCCCGTGATCAGGAAGATGCCGGTGCGCTGCACCTTGCCGAGCAGGACCATGAAGATCAGACCGCCGAAGATTCCGAAGATCACCGGGAGCAGCACCATAATCAGCGGGATGGCTCCCATGGTCATGCCGCAGATGAAGAACAGCACGATGTACAAGGCGATGAAGATGCCGATGGTGACGGCGTCCCGGACCGGGGAGTTCCTATGGTTCGGTGTGGGGGCCGCGGGCTGTGTGGATTCTGTTGACTCGCTCATCATTCCTCTTTTCTCGCGAGCTTTTCCAGGACGACCTGGTGGCCGTCGATGTGGACGGTGTGGTCGAAGGTGGACTCGATGAACTCGGCGTCATGGGTGATGACCAGCACCAGGGTGCCGTCCCCGGCCACGTCCCGCAGCAGACCAGAGATCCGCTGCATGTTCCCGGCGTCCAGGCCCGAGGTGGGTTCGTCGAGACAGATCACCCGCGCCTGTTTCATGCAGGCCAGGGCGATTCCGAGGCGCTGTTTCTGCCCGCCCGACAGGGTCAGTGGGTGACGTTCACGCAACTCCTCCAAACCGGTGCGGGCCAGCAGCTCGACGGCCCGGGCCTCGGTCGCAGGTCCCGGAGGGGAACCGATCAACATCTCGTCCCAGACCGATTCACCCACCAGCTGGTATTCGACGTCCTGCATCACCAGGGCGCAGTCGCGGATGCGTTGGCGTCTCGTCCAGGTCCTTTCGCCCCAGCCGATCCTTCCCCGGGATTTCAGCAGCCCCAGCAGGACCTTCATCAAGGTGGTCTTGCCGACGCCGTTGGCTCCGGTGATGCCGATCACCCCGGAGGCGGGCAGCGTCAGTTCGTCGATGCGCCACAGCGGCGCGCACCGGGGATGGGCGAACTGGATGTCCCGGATCCTCGGCCCGGCCTGGTCGAAGGGATCCGGCGGCGCCGGCCGGAACTCGGTTCGGCGCAGCCGGCGAAGCCCGTGGTCGGCGAACCAGGCATCGGGCAGCTGCCCCAGCCGGTCGCTGGTGATGTCGACGGTGACCTGGCCGGTCTCCAGCACGATGCAACGGTCGATGACCCCAT
>JABCNW020000173.1 GCA_013333945.2 Propionibacterium sp. | reverse complement strand
CGAGGCTGAACCGCGGGAGATCCCAGTTGACCTCGCGCTGGGCGAACCGCTTCCTGTCGCTGTCGAGGCACTGGACCGGTTGGAGTCTGTGATACCGGACAACGGTGGCGACGGCTCCCTCGTCGAGTGGAGAGGACAGGCCTGGTTCCTGACCCATCGCTCCGGGCCGGCCCGTGCCCTGAGCGCCCTGCCGGGTGTGCGAATCCGGGAGGCCACTCCACTCGGGAACACGGGAAAGGGTATCTGGGCCACCGACCTGGAAGGCGAGGACTGCTTGGAGATCGTGCCTTTTGACGGCCAAGAGGATCCTCGCAGGATCGGACATGGTCAGTTGGGTCGGGTACTCGCTTTGGCGGCAAACTCGGAAGGTTCTGAGGTGGCCGTGGCCTCTCACGACGGCACGGTGCTTGTGGTAAACGTTGCTGGAAACACGGTCAAGAAAGTGGGAAGGTCACGGCAAGGGGAGGCCACGGGCTTGGCCTTCAGTCCCAGCGGGCGTTACGTGGTGTGGCGGGAGACGGTTGGGAATGAGGGTGCGCTGGGACGGCTGGTCGGTCATGACCTCATGGAGGACCGACCCTTTGAACTGACCCGCGGGCAATTCAATGACTTCTCGCCCGCGTTCAGTCTCGACGGTCGGTACCTGTATTTTCTGTCGAGCCGGACCATTGATCCTGCCTATGACGAGATCAATTTTGATCTTGGTTTCACCAATACCGTGCGACCCTATGTGATTGCCCTGAGCGCGGAGGAGCCTGCCCCGTTCGGGCCTTCTGTCGATGGTTGGGCCATCAGTGAGGCCAAGAAACCGGAAATGGAGACGAAGGACGAGGCAACGGACCAGGATGCCGTGAAACCGGATGTGGATGTTGCCCTGGATATCGAGGGTGTGGAGGACCGGATGGTTCCATTGCCTGTGCCGGCCGGTCGCTACGACGGGCTCTGCGCTACCGCTGAGGGGGTCTTGTGGCGACGCCTTACCCCGCACACCGGTGTGCTCGGTTCTGGGCAACTGCCGGGACAGGAGACGAAGGACAGCATCGAGGTTTACGACGTCACCAAACGCAAACTGACCGTGGTGGTCGATGCCTGTGACGATGCAACAGTCAGTGGGGACGGTAGACAAGTGGTGGTTCGCAACGGCGACGACCTGTGGGTGCAGCCGGTAGATGTGCGGGCCGAGGATGAGGACCGTATCGCCGTGAACCTGAATCGGTTGCGCCGCCAGCTGCTTCCGCGTGACGAGTGGCGGCAGATGTTCGACGAGAACGCCCGGCTGATGCGTGATCACTACTGGCGTGAGGACATGAACGGCGTCGACTGGGACGCGGTATGCGCGGGCTACCGGCCGCTGCTGGAACAGATCGCCACCCATGACGACCTGGTCGACGTGCTTGTGGAAACGAATGCAGAACTCAATACATCCCACGCTTACGTCACCCCCTGCAATGGCTACGGCGAGGCGAAAGTGGCCTGGTTGGGTGCGGATCTGGGACGCAACGAGAAGGGCGAGGTCGTCATCAACCGCATCCTCGACGGCGAATCCTCCGACCCCAAAGCCCGTTCCCCGCTGCGCGCGGCGGGTGTGGCAGCCCGGGCGGGGGATGTGATCGTAGCCGTCGACGGAAAACCCACTGCGGAAGTCCCCGACATCAACGCCCTGTTGCTGGGAGCTGCGGGCACCGCTGTCGAACTGACCCTGGCCCGGGGAGATTCGAGACGAAGAGTGGTGGTGGTTCCCGTGGCCAGTGAAGCTGGGCTGCGCTATCACGAATGGGTGGCCTCCCGGGTTGAACGGGTCAGGGAACGTTCACGGGGGCGAGTAGGTTACGTGCACGTCCCGAACATGATGGCTGAGGGTTGGGCCGAGTTTCACCGTCTCATCGAGCAGGCCTCCCGCTGCGAGGCGATGGTGGTGGATGTTCGGTACAACAGCGGTGGGCATACATCGTCTCTGGTACTGGAACGGTTGATGCGGACCGTCGTCGGCTGGGGTTACGCCCGGCATATGGATACACCAGAACCGTATCCAGTACAGGGCATGCGCGGACCGGTGGTGTTCATCACTAATCCCTACGCGGCATCTGATGGCGACATCATCACTGCTGCTGCCCAGAACCTCGGGCTCGGTCCCGTGGTGGGGGAGCGCAGCTGGGGTGGTGTGGTCGGAACTGACGGGCGGTTCGAATTGGTTGACGGTACCGGTGTCACCCAGCCTCGCTACGCCTTTGCCTTTCACAGGCACGGTTTTGGGGTGGAGAATCACGGAACCGACCCTGACATCGAGGTTCCCTTGGGGCCGTCTGACTGGGAGAACGGGGAAGATCTGCAACTCGACGTCGCGGTTGATGAGGCTTTGGTGCGTTTGGAGGAGAAACCCGCGATGGTACCCCCGAAACTGCCTCCGGCGGCCTTCGCCGGCTGAACCGGCAAAACCAGAAGGGGGTCAACCCCCGTGAAACGGCGATGACCCCCTTCCGGGTTGATTTCAGGCGGCGGGGGGTTCCTCCAGTTCCGCCTCGACGGTCAAAGGAGCCTCGGTGATCTTCCACACCACCTCGCCCGTGATGTGACCGACGGCACGAAGGTCTTCTTCGATGGCCTTCAGGCGTTCCAAGGCGGCCTGTTCACCCAGGAAAACGGCCTTCCGGATCGGGGTTTTCATGGACACTTTCGCGTTCGATTTGGCCCCACGAACCGCGATCAGCACCGATGCGACGTCGGCCAGCAACTGCCGGTCACCATCACGTGCCAGCTCCCCGGCGGGGGGCCAGGGGGAACGGTGAATGGACGAGTCGTGGGTCCAGGACCAGGTCTCCTCCGTCACGAACGGCAGGAACGGGGCGAACAACCGCAACTGCACGTCGAGAGCAATGGCCAGTGCCGACTGCGCGGAGGCCTGCGCCTCAGGACCCCGGGAACCGTAGGCGCGTTCCTTGACCAGCTCCAAATAGTCGTCGCAGAAGGACCAGAAGAAGGTTTCCGCGGTCTCAAGTGCCTGGGTGTAGTCGAAGGCGTCGAACGTCTCTGTACAGGCGGTGACAACATCCGACAGAGATGCCAGCAGCGCCCTGTCGACCGGGTTGGTGACGGCGGCGAGATCCCCGGGTTCGGGGGCCAGGCCGAGAACGAACTTGCCCGCGTTCGGGATCTTCATGGCCAGCCTGCGCCCCACCTTCATCTGCGACTGGTCGAACGGCGAATCCATGCCGGGACGGGCCATGGCGGCGCGCCAGCGGACCGCGTCGGAGCCGAAACGCTCCAGGATGTCGGAGGGAACCACCACGTTGCCCTTGGACTTGGACATCTTCTTGCGGTCCGGGTCGGTGACGAAACCCGAGATGGTGGTGCGCCGCCACGGCAGCGAGTGGTTCTCGAAATTGGCGCGCACGATCCGGGAGAACAACCAGGTGCGGATGATGTCGTGGCCCTGAGGGGCGATGTCCATCGGGAAAGTGAGGGTGAACAGTTCCTCGTCACGCTCCCACCCGGAGGCGATCTGCGGGGTCAGCGATGAGGTCGCCCAGGTGTCCATCACATCGGGGTCGGCGATGAACCCGCCCGGAATCCCGCGCTGTGACTCCTCGTAGCCGGGCGGACACGCGGTGACGGGGTCGACGGGCAAGCTGGCCTCGTCGGCGACGATCATCTGGTCGTAGAGCGGTTCACCGTCGGCGTCGAGCGGATACCAGACCGGGAAGGGCACCCCGAAGAACCGCTGCCGGGAGATCAACCAGTCGCCGTTCAGACCACCCACCCAGTTGTCGTAGCGGTGGCGCATGTGCTCCGGGGTCCAGGCCAGTTCCGAGCCACGCTTCAACAGGTCGGCCTTCAGCTGTTCGTCGCGGCCACCGTTGGACAGGTACCACTGGCGGGTGGCGACGATTTCCAGCGGTTTGTCGCCCTTCTCGTAGAAGTTGACGGGCCGGGAGATGGGTTTCGGTTCCCCATCGAGATCCCCGGAGGTGCGCAGCAACTCCACGACGGCGGCCCGGGCGGAGAAGACCGTCTTGCCGGCCAGTCCGGCCCAGGGCTCGGCGTTGGTGAGCCACTCGGGGACCTCCCGCTGGAGGCGACCGTCACGGCCGATGATGGTGCGGGTTGGCAGATCAAGTTCCCGCCACCACTGCACGTCAGTGAGGTCACCGAAGGTGCAGCACATCGCTATGCCGGCGCCCTTGTCGGGTTCGGCGGCGGTGTGTGCCAGGACCGGGATCTCCACCCCGAAGACCGGGGACGTGACGGTGGTCCCGAACAGATGCTGGTAGCGCTCATCATCGGGATGGGCGATCAGGGCGCAGACGCTGGGCAGCAGCTCGGGGCGGGTGGTTTCGATGAAAACCGGCCCGTCGGCGCCGTGGAAGGCGACGCGGTGATAGGCGCCCGGGTGCTCCCGGGACTCCAGTTCTGCCTGCGCCACTGCCGTCTGGAACGTGACGTCCCACATAGTGGGGGCGAAACTCAGGTAGGCCTCACCGCGGGCGAGATTGCGCACGAAGGCCAGCTGGGCCACGGCCTGTGTGGCCGGGGAGATCGTGGTGTAGAGGGTGTCCCAGTCGATGGACAATCCGAGATACCGCCACAGATCCTCGAAGACCTTCTCGTCAATGGCAGTCAGTTTCTCGCACAGCTCGATGAAGTTGCGGCGCGAAATGGGCACCTGGCGTTTTGGATCGGGTTTGGCCGGGGGAGTGAAGTCCTCGTCGTAGGGAAGTGACGGGTCGCAGCGCACACCGTAATAGTTCTGGACACGGCGTTCGGTGGGCAGGCCGTTGTCGTCCCAGCCCATCGGATAGAACACCTCTTTGCCCCGCATCCTCTGGTAGCGGGCGATGGTGTCGGTGGGGGTGTAACTGAAGACGTGGCCCACGTGTAGCGATCCGGAGACCGTCGGTGGTGGGGTGTCGATGGAGAACACCTGCTCGCGGGAAGCGGGACGCCGGAATGCGTAGATGCCATCCTCGTGCCACACCTGCCCCCATTTGCTCTCGAGACCTTCGAGGGCGGGTTTGGTGGGTAGGCCGGAGTTGTAGGCAGGGTTCGTCATGGTAGGGAATCGTAGTTGTGT
>JABCNW020000172.1 GCA_013333945.2 Propionibacterium sp. | reverse complement strand
GGGGGCCCCACCCAGGAACCGCCCCAGCCGCCGAGCACGCCAACCACTGAGCCACCACAGAGCCCGACTACAGACCCAACCCAACAACCGACACAACAACCCCCACCAGCTCCGACCACGGCACCGATATCCCCTGACCCAACCCAGCAACCAACACCCACCTCTCCCCAACCTCCCAGCCGAAGCATCACCCCACCACTACACCCCGGACTGCCCAACACGGGTAGCTGACATCCCCATCGTGTGGTGGCCCCACCCCCAGGTGGGGCGCCCCACCACCCCAATCCCCAAAAACCACACAATGACCCCCCCCCCCAAACCCCCCCGCCCCCCCCACCCGGGTTCGCTCACCCCCCCTGGGTGGGGCCCCCCCCCCCCTGGGGGGGCCACCACACAACCCTCTTCCACAACTCCACACATTTCCCAGCACCACCAAACCACACCCACCGCTATCGCCCTCATCCTCGCCACATGCCTCCTCCTCACCGGATGCTCAGCCGAAACCCTGCAGAAAAACGAGTTCCAGCAGGGCCCCCTCTACACAGCAACCTGGGACGGCATTGAATCCTTGGGCACCGAAGAATCCACAGACGGAGGATGGAAACCACCCCCCACCATCCATCACCCGCTGCTTGAAAACAACACTCCCCCCAGAAGAAGCAGTACAAAGAGCCTTATTCACAGCCTTCCTCAAGTGCGCCCTGACTAGGGGCTTTGCTGGCCGACACGCCGTCTGTGAATAAGCCTCAAAGAATCATGACAACCGCCAAACAAGAAAACTGAAAAGAAGACGAACCAGCCTCCACACCAGCAACCACCAGATGGGCGCGCAAAGAAAAAATGCAGCTGTACATCTCAGCAAAAACGCCAACCAGATGCAAACAATACCCGGAAACAAACCTGGTAACAACCTTCACCATCGCCATCAACTAACTACAGCACACCCGAAATCGCCGACATCAACAAAGGATGCAAACCGGTCATCAACAGCATTCGTCGCCCTGCCGGAGCAAGGCACCGTGAACCTCAGAACCTGCCTGCTCTTTGCTCCACCCACAGGCCAGAGCCTGTGACACCAAATTATTCAGACACGCATGGGGCGGTTTTGATGCGGCATGACCCTTCGCCCCGGACACCCCATCAACGCAAAGAATGTTGCAAATTCAACCAGATCCCCCTTCCGCGGCCTCCTGGTCACAGCGGAGCCGAGGTACAAGGAACCACTCCATAGCGACACGCGAAGCAGCTTCGAGTTCCCAGCCCTACAAAGAGCTTGGATTACAATTACAAAGTGAGCAGCAGTCATGGCTTATTGTTTCAACTTTTAAACCACCCCCACGGATGCATCCACCTAAGATTCATCCGTTTCACGTCTTTCACTTTTCAGGAAACCAGCAATGAATACGACCATCAAGAGCAAGATCCTCCTGGCCCCACTGGCACTGGCCTTCTGCGCCACCTTCGCGCCGATACACTCTGCAAGCGCGGACCCGCCACCCAACAGCGGGAAGGCCGCGGTGGTGACCGTGCTCGGCGACTCCCTCGCAGCCGGCAACGGCGCAGGCGACTACTACGACGACAATTCCTCGAAGAGCTACCGGAGTCACAACAACTGGGGGCAGCTCTACGTCAATTCGCTACGCGACCAAGGCATAGCTGCGAGCTACCACAACCTGGCGTCCTCCGGAGCGACGACCGACACCATCAGGACCGAGCAGATCCCGCAGGTCCGCAAGGACAGTGACCTCATCGTACTCAGCCTAGGAGACAACGAGGGACACTTCAGGGAAATCGCCCGGGACTGTTTCGTGATGTTTCTGCACGATCCATACAACTGCGGAAAAAGCATAGACGCATCCTTGGCCTTCACGAAGGGAGGACAATTCAAGGAAAAAACTGAGGCGCTGCTGAAGGATCTCGAAGCCCACCTTCCGGACAATCATGCACAGATAGTCCTGATGGGAAATCCAAACATCATCGTGGATTCCCCGCACTTCGTATTCGGCAAATGCCTCAAATACAAGGAACCCCCGTCGACCAAATGCGCCAGAAAATATGTCTACCCGAGCGTCAGCATGACGATGGATGCTGAATACTACTTGTTCGCTGCTCAGGAAAAAACGGTTCAGGACTGGAATGCGAACAATGACGGAAGCCACCACACCCTGCACCACGTCTCCTCAATCCAGAAAGACTTCAAGGATCATGAGCCCAATCCTTCCTACCACGTGGGCATCAATGGTGTCGGCTTGCTCAACAGGTACTACCAAACCGAAGGATCTTACGACACGGAGAAAGGGGAGCAAGTCATCTTTTCCGGTGACATCAACGAGTGGTATCACCCGAACAAGACCGGTCATCAGAAGATGGCCGAGGCCCTGGCCAAAGCGGTGGATCCGGCCACTTTCACACGCGAGATCAGCGCCACACAGCACACCGGCGAACCGTTCGCCTGGCTCGATGGCCCCTACAACCGCGCCATCGGAACGTCCCTCACCCTGGATGCCCGTGGCTCCTACTCCGCGCACGGCGGCATCACCAGCTACGAGTGGGACCTCGACGGCGACGGCAGCTTCGAGGTGTCAACCACCACCCCGACCCACGAACACACCTGGGACACCGCCTATTCCGGCACCGTGACCGTCCGGGTGACCGACTCGACCGGAGCCACCTCCACCGCCACGACCCGGGTCGACATCAGCACCGACGGCGACGGCATCCCTGACGAAACCGACAACTGCCCCACCGTCCGCAACTACGGCCAAACCGATTACGACGGCGACGGCATCGGCGACAGCTGCGATGACACCAACGGAATCCCGACAACTCCTCCGCCCGACGTCTCCAATGGCCACTTCTGATCCACCCCCTCTGCCCGGGCGAACCGCCTGAGCCGAAAACCGCTGAGCGGACCGGCCTCTCTGGCCGGTCCGCTCAACCACTTCCATGGACACAGCTCTCCCAAACACATATCCAGCACCTGAAGAGCCCGGCACACCAGCAGGTGTCACAGGCCTTGCGTAGAGTGAAGAGGGTGGAGACCAACAGGACCGTACCGAACTCGACCTACCGGATGCAGCTGCACGGCGGCTTCACCTTCGATGACGCCGCGGCGTGGATGCCCTACCTGCACGCGCTGGGCGTCACACACCTGTTCTGCTCCCCGATCCTGCAGGCCTCCCCCGGTTCCACCCACGGCTATGACGTCGTGGATCACTCCCGCATCTCCGAGGAGTGCGGCGGGGAGGAGGCCTTCCGGCGGTTGTCGCAGGCAGCCCACGAGCAGGGCATCGGCGTCGTCGTCGACGTAGTGCCCAACCACATGGCGGTCCCCACACCGATCTGGCACAACCACGCCCTGTGGGACGTGCTGCGGCGCGGCCCCGAATCGGAGTACGCGAACTGGTTCGATCTCGACATGACCGACTCCCAGACCATCCTGATGCCAGTGCTCGGCAACAGGATCGGTCAGGAGCTGGAACACATCAACCTCACCACGGACACCATCAACGGCGAGGAACAGCCCGTGGTCACCTACCACGACCACGCCTTCCCCATCCGACCGGGCACCGAGGACCTTCCCCTGGAGGAACTCCTGGAGCGGCAGTGGTACCGCCTGGCCTATTG
>JABCNW020000171.1 GCA_013333945.2 Propionibacterium sp. | reverse complement strand
TGATCATGCTCCTCGTGCTGGCTGTGCTGGCGCTGTTGATTGGCGGTGTCGGCCTGATGTTCGGGGATAGCGACGAGTTCTTCTTCGTCGGGGTGAACGAGAGGGTCGCCACCGGTCAGTTCCTGCTGCTCACCCTGATTGTTATCCTAGCGACGGCGATACTGCAATTCCACCTTCGCAAGAGGCTGCCATCGAAGGTTCAGACGCTGCTTCACATGAGCGATGAGGACTACGTCATATGTGAATACTATGAGGCTTATTCATGGGGTGTAGGCGAAGATGAGTCCGGTGACGGCTTGTATTGTGGTTTCGAAGGTGTTGTAGGGGCGGCGGTAATCGGTGTGTAGAACACGCCATGTTGTGAGGTTCGCGATGACGCGTTCGATGAGGTAGCGGACGCGGTTGATGGTCGTGTTGTTTCTCTTGTCGGTGTTGGTGAGTTCGCCATGGGCGGGTTTCTTCGCGGGGGTGATCATTCCCAGTCCGATGTAGCCCTTGTCCCCAATATGCATCGTGGCATCAAGTGCCTCAAGGAATCCGGATTCCTTGATGGCCTTTGCGTCATGCACACCACCTGGCAGGGGTGGGGAGATCCAGGCGAGGTGTCCGGCTAGGGTGCAGGCCAGTTGCAGGTTCACTCCTGTGGTGTGGTGTTTGCCTGAGTACAGTTCGGGACGGTCGTGCCATGACCAGCAGGGCACCAAGGGTGCCGTCGATGATGTATTGGCGGTTCGGGTCGAGGTCTTCCACCTCAGGTATCCACGCTTGAAGGAGTTCGGCAATCAAGGGAGTGTAGACCGCTACCACTCTCGAGATGGTGGCTTGGGAGACCGTGTGGATGTCGGCCAGCAACTCCTGGGTGAGATTATGTCTGAGCATTAACACAGTGACCTGGGTGCAGTGGAACAACCCCAGGACACGGGACCCTGCTGCCGGATAGGTTTCCGGAGCAGGAGGTTTGGATCAGTTCGCACAGGTTGAGGATCTGGTTGCGGTCAAGGCTTGTAGTAGTATTCACGGCAGCGGCTTGCCTTTCACCTGAGAGTCTTTGTGGTAGGACACTTTGAATTGTCTCAGATCGGGCAAGCCGCCCTCGCATCCCCCTCGGGACAAAGCGCTAGCTGAGGAAAAGCAAAACACCCTTATGAATAAGCCTCGTTGTTGCCAGTGTGTGCAGGGGTGAGGTTAGTTGATGTGGAGGATGTCGCCAGGTACTGAAGTCTGTAGTGACTCATTTGGCGAGGTATCACCTGGCTGAACCTCCCGGGCCATAACTGCTGAAGGCTAATGGCTTGAGAGGCTGATCCTGAGGATGCGCACAACTGGGCATGGTGCTCGTTCCTCGGATGTCTGGTGATTACGGTGGAACTGGTAGTCGATGCGCACCATTGAGCTGGCTTCGTAGTGGTAGACATCCGACCAGCCGTCCCTCGCGTATTTGGCCATTCCGCGTAACTTTGTGCACTGGCCTATCCGGGGTGGCTGGTCGGGTTGCATCGCCAAGTAATCCCAAGCGCGCTGCGCGCTTGGAAGACCGATCCGATCGATCAGTTCTGTCCAAGCTGGCAGATACTTTCTGTGGACCACGACCCGGAACCGAGGTTCATTCTCCGGTTTCCCGCCAGGTCTGCGTGCGGGAGTAAAGGGTATGTATGCGCTGTTGGCGGTCGGAGACATGGGGTCACGCTTCGGTGTCTTTGGGACGCTGGATCGCGGTGAAGTTTTCCAAGTCCTCCCCGAGCGCAGTCACTGCGGTCTCGTCCGCCATGAACTCGGCAGTGGCTCTCCAGTCGTTCAACAGAGAGCTGACGGTGTCAACCCCGGAACACGCTCGCATCAGGGCGTCACTCACATCGTCGCGGAACTCAAGCAGTTGTTCCTCGGAGAGAGAGAAAACGAAGGCCCAAGCGCCGAAATCAGCGGCACGGCGTTCGTTGCGAGGGCGACGCAACGCGCTTTCCAACATGACGAAACCACGAGCATAGTCCCGGATGCTCGTCAAACGCTCAAGCTCAACGTGAGGCAGGAAGGCCAAAGCGTCGCCGCTGGGCGCACGTAGCAACGCTGTGCCGCGCTGAGCGGCTTCCACGATTTCCTTCCGACGAGAGCCCGCCAGATCTGAACTCTGATAGATATGGTCAACGGCAGTCGTCACATGAATCACCCCATCTGGCTAGCAATATCTTGCATAGAATCTTACCAGATCGCTTATGTAGTTGAGCCGGGCTGCTCGTTTCTCGCGGCCCGGCTCAACCGGCTTTGATGAGAACGCGGGTCGTCTCCTACCCGCGATCCCCGTGACCCACCTGGTAGCCGAACGCGACGACGGCGCCGGTCCGGGTGAGGCCCAGCCGGGCCAGCCAGTAGTCGTCGAGCAGGCCTCCCACGACCACTCCCGCCAGGCCGAGGTCCGCCGCCGTCAAGGAGAGTTGCTGCATCACGGCACCCGCCTCGAGGAGGGCGAAACGACCTCCCTGCTCCCCGTATTTCGCGGTCAGGCGGTCGGGGAACAGCGTCGCGACCACCAGGCACGCCGGTTCCCCGGCGACGGGGACGTTGATCCGCGACTGCGCCTCGGGCCACGGTGGGGACGGGTCGGGGAGGGTGACCAGGCCGTGGTCGACGGGGTCGTAGTAGAGCATCCGGCCCGTGTGGTTCTCCACCCGCCAGCCAACCACGAACACCTCCGTCGCATACGACGCACCCGCCGACGGAAAGGCGCGATGCTCCGAACCGCCCCACGCCCGGCATGACCCGAGCAGCCGCGCCAGGTCCTTGGCGCTGAGGGGTCGCGACGAGAAACCCCGCCCACTTCTGTGCCGCGCCGCGAGCCTGTCCAGGGGCCGCCCACGGGTGTGAGGCAGCGGGGCGGGCGCGAGCGGATAGTCCAGGCGCAGCTGCCTGCCCTCCGGATCGTGGGAATCCATCATGCGCGTGAATTCCCCCACATTGTGGGGGTTCAATTCGGAGGCCTGCTAGAAATCGTCGAAGAATGGTGTTCTCGTCGCGTCACCCCAGCGGATGCGGCTTCAGATTGGGGAACTGGGATTCCGCTCCTCGGCCCGGATAGCGCGATTCCACCATGCCGTCCACCTTGTGCAGGAATGGCCAGGCGTCGTGGGAATGGATGAGTGCCATGTCCGGTGACAGCGCCTTCACTACCCGCAGCCCTGCCTGGATGGCGTCGATGGTACTGACCTCCCGGTAGTACACGCGGATACCGGCGTCCACCAGTGCTTTTCGAGTCACCTCCAATGCGCGTCGTGGGTCCTCGGGGGCCGTCCGCCGTGACGGCGCGTATGGGGCGTTCTTTTCCCGCAGGATCGGCAACTTCGGCCACAATTCTGGGGACAGCCGGTACATGTCCTGCAGAATAGTCGTTCGCTGAAGCGGGCCGGGGCCGAGAACCGAACCCGCATGCGGTCATTGACCTTTCCGCGGTCACTCGTCCCGGGGCCCTGACTCCGAGTCAGGGATCCATCGCCGAAAGACAATTTGGGAAACGGCGGCGGCGACGACCACTCCGGTAGCGCTCCAGAACAGCGGATGCCCGATCATGGGTGTCAGCACGGCCACGCCGATCAGTGCGGACACCGCCAGGGCGTATGCCGCCGAAGCGGATTTGTCGGAGTCGGTGTTGAGCTGGTAGAGATTTACGCCGGTCGTGACCAGTAGAAGTGCAGCAAAAATCAGAATTCCTCTCCACAGGGGAATCCATTCGAGGACTAATGCCAACAGCACTGCAAGCGCGATGACAATCGCCTTCGCGACTGTCACCTTCACGAGGACGCCGAG
>JABCNW020000170.1 GCA_013333945.2 Propionibacterium sp. | reverse complement strand
TTTGATGACAGTATCTCCCGGGGTGTCATCGACGAGCAGGCTGGGCAGCATCGCTGCCTCGCCCGCATCCGGTGAGGCGAACACCGCGACCAGCAGCGGCATGGTGTTGGGAAGCAGCAGGGCGCAGCACGCTACCGCAGGCTCAGGGATGCCAAACGCCGTCATTTCCAGGAGCACGGCTGCCGTGCCCTCGGGATCCGAGACGATGCCGGTCTGCATCAGATCGGGGAACACCTCATTCAGCCACGCCGGTGCCTGCTCCTGCGGCATGTTGGGCGGCAGCGGCAGCACCACGGGTGTCGGTTCACTCATCGGGCTTTTCCTCCTCGGTGGACTCGTCCGCGTCATCCTCGTCGACCCAGCTCACGGCAGTCACCCAGGCGTCGAAGAACTCCTCCACCCCGTCGAGGGCCGTGGAGGCCTCCTCGGCCAGCATGCAGCTGACGGATGCCTCGATCGCCATCCAGCGGTTCCGGTCTGAGGGGTCGCCGATGATGTACTGGACGCGGCGCGACAACCGGGTGGTCTCGGCAGCCGCCGCCAGCAGCTCGTCGCGGGTGGTCAACTCGAGGATGTCCTCGGGAACCTCGGCGAGCGAATCGAGCAGGGCCTTCTCCGGATCCTCCGGCATCCGGATCTTCAAACCCACCATGTTCTGGGGCTCGATCGGCGAGAACTCCCCGTCCGAGTCCGCGGCCAACGCGACGAGTACCTCCATGGGATCGGAATCCGTGGTTGTCATGTCGAAGGGGCGGGTCACGATCATGGGCCGTACCGGGGAGAGCCGGGGATCCTCGGCAGGCAGGTAGGCAGCCCAGGCCCCCTGGCTCGAGATCTCCTCGAGCTGGGTCGTCATCCGGCTGGTGACCCAGCCGGAGACGCGGACGCGTGTCACCTCGTCATCGATGTCCGCGAACATCCGATCAGTCAACTGTTTGACCGACGAACGATCCAGCGGATCCAGTCGCACCTGGACCCAGTCATCCGGGAGAAGATAGTTGTATGTCACCATGTGATCACCTCAGTTCTCAGGACCAGCAGGTCAGGCGTGCTGCGGCTTCTTCGATTTGAACATACCTACGATCGTGGACGTACCCCACTCAAACGCCTTACTCTTGATTTTGCCGAACGCTTCCTTCGTTTGGCTGGTCACCTTATCGCCGACAAATTTAGGGATCTTCTTGGCGATGGTCGGCATCTTCTCGGAGAAAGCCTTCATCGCTTTGGGGAAAACTTTCTTTCCTTTCAAGAGCTGTTCCGTGAAGGCCTCTGCCTTGCCCCCCAACTTACCTGCGTATTTGTTGACCTCCGCGTCGATTTTCGCGGTAATTTTGTTGCCCACGTATTTGCCCAGAGCAGTACCGCCCACCGCGGTGACGGCTGCCGTGATGTTCTCCTCGGTCGGATTCTTGATGGCCTTCACGACGCTCTGGCCAGCAGTGACGTAGGTCTTCACCGTCTGGACGAAGTTGGCAGCCTTGGACAGTGCGTTGGCGACCCGCGCCAGTGTCGTCAACGCCTTGACGAGGACGGCTGCCAAATTCAGCCCCGGCACGAAGGCCAATACGAAGCAGACGATGTCCAGCACCATACAGATCTCGTCGATGTGATCCCAGATCCACTTGCCGATTTTGACGACTATGTTGACGACCTTCGAGACGAAGTCCTTCAACTTGTCGAACAAGGAATCATCCAACCCGGCGTTGTCGCTGGCCGTGACGAGTTTCGAACACGCGTCCTTGTTGGCCTCCTGGACCCGGCTGGCGGCGTCCTGGATGATCTTGACCTCTTTCTGGTAATCACAATCCGCCGCCTTGTGCTGTTCCACCGCCTTGGTCGCATGGTCCACTGCGGCTTTCTGGGCCTCCTTGTCGAAGGTCCGGGCAGCTTTGCGTGCATTCTCGTAGTTCTGCTTGGCGGCATCCCTACGTTGTTTCGCTGCTTGGGCACGTTGCACGGCTGCCCGCGCCTTGCGCTGCTCCTCGTCCAGGACCCCTGCGAACTCCTGCAGCGCGCGAGCCATTCCCTGATATCGCATGCCCGCGGCCCGCAGCTGTTTGGTGGCGACGACCCCCTTCTCGCCGATTGCCTTGAAAGCATCCGAGGTGATCTCATCACTGCTGTTGACCAGCTTGTCCACGGCGTGACTCGCGTCGATCAGCTGGTTGCCGGCGGTCGTCATGCGCTTGGCGCCATCCTGGATCTCACTGGGTTCGCCGTCCAGGTTGTTACCGACACCGGCGAATGAAACATCACAGCCCAGACCCATCTGAGCCCTCCCCTCGGAATTGATCATCATCAAGCAGGACGTTGGCCGCCTCCTGCCGCTCCGTGCGGCGGTCGAATCCTGCCGCCTCCTGAGCCGCTACCGAGACATCGGAGGAGGACGAGCCGCCTCCTGAGCCGCCCGATCCCATGCTGCCCATGCCGCCCATCATCATCGGCGCACCCGCCATGGCGCTGCGGTTCTCGGGCTTGCTGTCGAGACTGGGCAGCGTGCTGGTCGTCACGGAAGACGTGGTTGCCGCC
Source organism: Propionibacterium sp. (assembly GCA_013333945.2). Classification (GTDB taxonomy): domain Bacteria; phylum Actinomycetota; class Actinomycetes; order Propionibacteriales; family Propionibacteriaceae; genus Arachnia. Next base: position 4,168 of record JABCNW020000170.1, on the reverse strand, counting down.
GATTCGGTGGCAGTCAGGCTGGGCAATTCGGGCGACGGCGTGCTCGTACCGCTGTTGGCTGCCGTGCCCGAGTCGCCGGAACCCAGATCGGGAAGAGGATCCGGGGAAGACATCCCACCGCCGATGTCGTCGCTGCCCGTGAGTGGCGGCAGATCGGCCATGCCGCTGCCCGTCGGCCCGGAAGACCCGCTGTTCGGATCTTCCAGACTGCCGAGTGACTGATCGGGCTCGAGGTCGGGGATCTCGGGTGAGGTACCCGGGTCACTGCCCGGTGGCGACGCAGGGTCGCTACCCTGGGGGAGCCCATCCTGGGGAAGTCCGTCCTGGGTCGGTGCCGGGGATTCGGCGCCCAACGACGGAAAGGCGGGAACGTTGTCGGTGCCGGAGACGCCCGAGTCCTGGGGTGAGCCATCGGGCCCCAGCTCGGGGAAGGTCCCGGTGTTTCCTCGATCATCCAGGGAGATCCCGGATCCGATTCCGCCGGAGCTTCCAGGCTGTCCAGGCATCGGGCCGGTCCCCTTGGCGCCGGCGGCCACGCCGAGGGACGCCAGGGCGCCGGCGCCGAGCAGACCACCCATGACGCTGAGCACCGTACCCACCGGCTGTCCGGTGAGCTCGGCCCAGCGCTGAGCGAAGTCGTTGATCAGCTGCCCCAGCTGGCGGTTTCGTTCAGGATCGGTCCCGATGGATCCCGCAGCACCCGGCGATATGAAGCCATGCAGGCCGTCGGACGCGTTGGTTCCCGAATCGGTTCCTTCCAGCGGGGGAATCTCGGGATTGACATCGGTCGGCGAGGAAGCATCGCCGGAGCCCTCGGTGCCCGGGGCCAGGGGGGAACCAGAACCGCCAGTGACGTCGCCCAGCGGGGGGACACTCGCGTCGGAATCGCTGCCCAGGTGAGGAACGTTTACGCCGCTGCCACCACCGCTGATGTCGCCGCCACCGAAGCCGCCACCACCGCCACCGGAGCCGCCACCGAGTGGAGGAACGTCAGCGCCACCACCGCCACCGCCACCAGTGAAGCCGCCGCCACCACCGCCACCGGAATCGCCGCCCATCGGGGGAACATTCGCGCCTCCGCCACCACTGATGTTGCCGCCGAAGCCGCCACCACCGGAGCCGGAGCCGCCACTATCGGAGCCGCCGCCACCGGAGCCGCTGCCACTGGAGCCGCCACCACCGGAGCCGCTATTCCCGCCGCCGCCCTGGTTGCCGGAGTTGTTCTCCTGGCCCTGCGCCTTGTCGGCTCCATCTTTGAAACCCTCAGCCGCTTTCTGGTCGAGTCGTTCGAATTCCTTGTCGCAGTCCTCCACCAGCTGAGAAAGCTTGCCGAGGCCCTCGGACATCTTCTTGCGGCGGATTTCCCACTCGCTTTCCTGATCCTCGACCTCTTTCGCCAATGGACCAGCAGGTCCGACAGCTGTTGCCAGCTTGCCCGCGAAATTCTCCGAGTTGTCCAAGTAGTTCTTGGCATCTTTGGCGCCCTGACCAGCGTCTTTAACCAGCTGATTCTTGATAACTAGCCGATCCGACATCTACTCCCCTTTCGCCTTCTAGGGTGCCCGAAAATTTTCGGGTCAGCAATGGGTTCAACTCACCATCATGACAACCGGCCAAAACATGCTAGTCAAAGGCCGGTACCTGGACTTTGACGACGTTGCCGGCGCTCACCCAGAAACCGCGGCCCGGCGGGAAATCAGCGGCTCGGGATCGGGGCAGGGCGGCCTTCAGGATGTCGCCGTCCGTGGTTTCTGGTTGCAGCAACATACCTTGGCGGGCTCCCTTGAGCTCCGGGATGCTGGAGTTGAAACCCGAGAACGAGGCCGTCTCCCCGGCCCCCGCCATCAGGTGCCCGTTGCGGCGTGCCAGTTTCAACGCCTCCGCCAACGTCGCGTCCGCGAGGGAACCGGCCAGCTCCGAGAACTGCTCCACGAACACTGCGACCCGCGGCTTTCCCGGCTCGGCCTCGGTGGGGAGGTAGGGCTTCAACTGGTTGTTGATGTAGTCCTGCACCCGGTCGGGTCCCGTGATCGCCGCCGTCCACAGGGGCAGCTTGGCGAGCGGCGAGGGCCGGGCCGTGAGCAGAATCCTCGGCACCTGCGGGTGGGCGTTCGCCATCGACTGTGCAAGCCTCCGTACCAGCGACGACACCCCGGACTTCGGCGGCCCGGCCAGCAGGTATACCCCCTGCGGTTCGAAACCGATCGGTCCGAGACTCTGATCCTCCAGACCCAGCGTCGGGAGGCCACCCACCGTGACCGGGAGCTCGTCGGCCGACACCTGCGCGGGCAACCGCCTCACCGGCTCGGGACGGGTGCGCTGGAACTGCGCGATGCTCTGGGCCAGCAGCTCGATCTCCCGGGCCTGGGCCGGCGGCGACGGGTCGCTGCCGAGCACCGCCAGCTGCATCTCGTTGCCGTTGCGGCTGTTCATGCAACGTCCCGGAGGACTGGCGTTGTTCAGCACGTCCTTCGGGACGTTGAGGGTCAGGTACTGATCCGTGTCGCTCATCCGCAACACGATCCGTTCCTGGAAGGAACCCTGCATGGCCGAAGGAATCGCGGCCCCACGATCTGCGGTGACCGCCACGTGGATCCCGACGGCACGGCCCTCCGCCAGCAACCTGTGGAACTGGGAGTAGGTCTTCGCCCGCTGCAACCCCGAGTCGTACTCGGTGAGGAAACTCTGGAAACCGTCGAGCAGGATCAGGATACGAGGTTCATCCTGTTTGCCCGGCTGCTGCCGGTACTTGCTGAGGACGTCGGCTGCCACTGCGTTGAAAGCCGCTGCTCGTTCGTCCAGTTTCTTGGTCAACATCTCCATCAGCCGCGACACCCGTTCGTCGTCGTCGCCCGAGATGATGGCACCCACGTTCGGCAGCGGCTCGAGCATGTTGAGACCGCCACCCGCGAAATCCAGGCCGTAGATGTGAACAGGGCCGGACCGCGGCGTGATGGAGGCCGCGATCGCCAGCGACCGCAGCGCCGTGGTCTTGCCCGACCCGCCGGCCCCGTAATAGACGATGTTCCCGGTCTCGTCCGGATGGAAAGCGTCCGGGTACTGGCTCTGGTTGTCCGGGTCGTCCACGACACCCAGCATGAGGGTGGAATCGCGCTGCTGTTTCAATGTCAGAAGGTCGTAGGACTCGCTGAGAGTGTCCAGCCAGGGTCGGCGGGGAGTCGGGATTCGTCCCAGCATCGAGGCCTGTGACACCGTGCGCACCACCCGCTCGATGTCCTTCTCCACCTGGTCGCCGGAGGCGGAGGCGCGGGGAATCTTCCACCGCGTCACCATTCCGAAGTCCAGCTCGTCAACGTCGATGGGAGGAGCGGGGGGCTCCGCGGGGGTGCGGGCACCCGGGAACGCCGACTGGAACGGGATCAGCCGTCCCGGTCCCATCTTCGCGACCCCCCTGCCCGGGTTCGCTGGGTCGATGGAGGCCGCGACGGGGCTGCCCAACACGTCGGTGGAGTCGTGCTCGTCGTTCATGCGCAGCGCCACGCGGAGGTTCGTGTTCGCCCGCAGATTGTCCTTGATCACACCGGCTGGGCGCTGCGTCGCCAATACCAGGTGCAGTCCGAGCGAACGACCACGCTGTGCCACGTCCACCACGCCGTCGATGAACTCCGGTACCTCACCGACCAGGGCCGCGAACTCGTCGACGATGATGATCAGGCTCGGCGGGCACTCCGGGTCGCCGCGTTTCTCGAACTCGATGAGATCCTTGACGCCCTTGGCGTTGAACAGGTGCTCGCGGTAGCGGATCTCCGCCCGCAGGCTCCGCAGCGCGCGCCGTACCAGGTAGGACGACAGGTCGGTCACGATCCCGACGCAGTGCGGAAGCTCCACGCACTTGGCGAAGGCCGCACCGCCCTTGTAGTCGACGAACAGGAAGGTCACCCGATCCGGGCTGTGGGCGTGGGCCATACCGAGCACCCAGGCCTGGAGAAACTCGGACTTGCCGGCTCCCGTGGTGCCACCCACCAGGGCGTGCGGCCCCTGGGAGCGTAGGTCGATGGTGAACGGTTCCAGACCGGCGTGCCCGACGATGGCACGCAGATCCCCGGCGCGTTCCCGGGGCACGGCAGGGGCCGACCGGTTCACGTAGGACCCGTTGTCCTGCCACCGCGACAGCACCTGCTCGGGGTCGTCCACCGACGATCCCAAC
>JABCNW020000169.1 GCA_013333945.2 Propionibacterium sp. | reverse complement strand
TATGAATAAGCCTCCTTGATCTCCAATTCGTGGCTGCGGAAATCGAGCCCGAAAAACTCGACACCGCCCGCGTCGGGATGGACGAAGTTCAGCATCGACTTCAGCGTCGTCGATTTTCCCGCGCCATTCCTGCCGACGAATCCCATGATGGTGCCGGACTGCATCGTGAATGAGACGTCCTTCAGCTCAAAGGACGGGTATCGCTTGCACAGACCGTGAATGTTGAGTATTTCCACTGACGTTGTTCCCTTCCAGTCGCATTGGATCAGGTCCCGGAATCACGGGATGTCCGGATGTCGCCTCCACACCTGCGTCGGAGTGCACTGCGCAACCGGCTGACCCCGCCTCAACGCGGAGCCTCGGTCCCCGAGCTTTTGGTCTCTCGGCTGAATCAGTGGCGGTGGGAATGATCAGCTGCTCAGCCACCATGCGCCTTCCACGTGTCGACGTACAGACCCGGCATCCCGGTTCGACACCACCTAGTCAAAACTATGACGCGACGTCAGAGTCAACCACGTCAGCAGGACACCCCAGTCTCACCGTTAACCATTTGACGACATCGATTGAGCGTTATTGGACTTCACGCGACATACTGGGTTCGTGAGTGATCCCCTCGTCATCTGCCCCTGCGACACCGGTCGCCCCTACGAGACGTGCTGCGGCCCCCTCCACGACGGCAGCCGACCCGCAGCCACCGCGGTCGCTCTCATGCGGTCACGCTACAGCGCCTACGCGCTGGGGCTCAGGGACTACCTCCTGGAAACCTGGCATCCCAACACCCGCCCCGACACGGTCGACCCCGAACCCGAGCTCCGTTGGACCGGCCTGACCATCGAACACAGCGGGTCGGGCAAGGCCTGGGACGATGAAGGAATGGTCGCTTTCTCGGCCACCTGGGAGGAGGGCGACCGGACCGGCACCATGCGGGAAGTCAGCTCCTTCCTCCAGGTGGACGGTCGCTGGTTCTACGTCAACGGCATCCCCCACACCCCAGGCCACCACATCCCCGACATCGAATAGTGAAAATTGAACCGCATGCTCTTCAGGACTGCTTGAACCAACCCTTAAACCCCTAACCACCTGGCAACAGGAAGTTACACTTGGTGAGCATGAGTCGGCCTCACGTGAATGTCGAACGCACCTTGGTGGCGCTGCAGACGGTGGCGCTGTGTTGTTTGGTCTTGGCGGCAATACTGCGCATCATCGACTCCACCAGGTCTGGCACGGGGTTGGGAGTCGCTATAACATGGTTGATCCTCACCCCTGTCATCGGCGCTTTGTGGATAGTACGTCCCTACCTGGTTCGGATCGGTCATGGGATTACGCTGACAATACTGATGATATTCTTAGCTACCCCGGTGGCTGTTTTCGGGTCGGTAACCTTCACGATTCCAGTCCTCCTGCTTGTCGTCGCGTTCGCCGTGACAGACGTCTCCCCGAAAGCCGGAATACACGCAATGATCTGGATATCAGTCGTAGGGTTCGCCCTCCTGACATCAACTGGTCAAGGGACTTCGATGTCGGCTGTGATGAGCATGGCCCAAGGGTTGGTTAATGTTGTTCCAGTAGTCGCGCTACTATGTTTTGGATTCATTCTCGGTTTGGCATTGCGCGGATTCGAGCAACGTCGAAACGCTGACCAAGCAATAATCGAACGGCTGCAACACACTTCCGAGGTCGAGAAGGAACTACTGCTCTCCGACGAACGTGCCCGAAGCGCACGAGAACTTCATGATGGCTTGGGGCATCGACTCACGCTCGTGGCGATGAGCCTCGAGCTGGCAGAGCGGCTGCGGAGTACCGATCTCGACCAGGCATGGCAAGAAATCCACATGGCGAAGCACACGTCAAGCGAAGCGTTGGCAGAAATGCGAACTTGGGTGCGAGCGCTGAGTCCGGTTCGAGACGCCACTGCTCGGGGACTTGCAGCCCTTGAGATGATCGCAGAATCGTTCCGAGGCACTGGGCTGACGGTTGAGGTCATCGGTGACGAGAGATCGAATCATGAGCTCGTGAACAATGACGCGATAGCTTTGCTGATGTACCGGGCCGTCCAAGAAGGATTGACAAATGCTTTACGTCACGGTAAAGCACAGTCTGTACAAATAGGAATTCGCAGCAATGAAAACAGAATGATTCTTGTGATCATCAATGATTTCAGGTGCGTCACATCCCTTAACTCAGCTGATGGCGAACCGACGTTTGGGTTCGGGCTACGCGGACTGGCTGATCGAGCATCGGACCATGGTGGAACGATGCGAGCACATCGAATCAAAAATCAATTTGAGCTTGAAATTTCCGTACCGCTCAACAGAATCGCGGCCGGACATCGGGAGGCGGTCTCATGAATGATGCAGAACCGATACGCGTATTACTGGTGGAGGATCCACAACTGATCCGTCGAGGCCTAGCCATGTTGCTATCCACCGTCGACGGGATCGATGTGACTGCTCAAGCTGAAGACGGACGCGCTGCGCTTGATATCTTGGCCACAACAGAACTTGATGTTGTCCTCGTCGACGCACGAATGCCCGGCATGGACGGAATCGGATTTACAGCCCACTGTACTCGCGATCACCCAGGGCTCCCTGTTCTTGTTCTTACCACTTTCGATGACGACGCCCTTGTCCAAGCGGTTTTCTCTGTCGGCGCCTCCGGATTCCTTCTGAAGGACACCTCGATCGAACATCTCGTGAGCGCATTGTACTCCGTTATCGAAGGCGGCATGGTGATTGATCCCCGCGTTGCACGTGCAGCAATACAAACGAAGAGCGGAGGAGAGGGTCCGCTTGCAATTCTTACTCGCGGAGAACGCGTCGTTGCAGAACTTGTGGCACAAGGTTTGACGAACTCAGAGATTGCAGCCTCATTAACTCTCGCCGAGGGAACCGTAAAGAACTACGTTTCAGCTCTATTGAGAAAGATTGGTGAGCGCGATCGTACTGCCCTTGCACTCAAGCTCCGCAAAGCACTGGGATTTTGATCCTGAAACAAGTTTGAAGATTAGGCAAACGTAGGCCTTGGTCTTTCATCCTCGGGGTTCTTGGTGGCCGTGGCATGAGCGCAAAAAATACTCCTACTCCAGGAGAGTCCTTCTTGCCAAAGGAACGCTTCGTTCAACAAGAGAGCACCTTCAAGTCAAGACTAACGGCTTGAATCTATGTGTTCGTGTCAATATTACTGGGGTGTCTGCAGACAGGCATGCGGGCAGGAGCCAGCAAAGTTGGTGAGCGAAGGCAGGTGAGCTGGTTTGCCGAGGCGGTGCGTCGTTGTGTTAGGGCGCGGGCCCCGCGGGGACGGTAAGTGGTGTCTGCAACCCAGATCCCGGGGAGCCCGCGCTAATGTCATCTACACGCTACCGCTGTCCTGTCGCGCCAGCCTGTGGTCCGTGTCCTCCAGGACATGGCCGCCTGAAGGAACCTGGCCATCAGCCCCAACGCATCTTCCACGACCGTGACACATCCATCGCCTCAACCACCAGAGCCTTGGCCAGACGTCCCAAACTACTCACCCAACTTCCCACCTAACTTTGCCGGCCCTCTGAAACCTAGGGCGGTTCAGCAGGATACGGCCCACCATGTCGCTGTCGTCTTCGCCAGCGGTGGTCTCATCGCCAACACCCATGCTGGGGCCAAGTGCTCCACCGACGGAAACTTCGTCCAGCGCGACAGCAACACCACCTGTGACGAGTCCACCTACCCCGACTTCGATCAGCAGTTCCGAGTCAAAACAGCATAGACCGAGTGAGGATGCCTCTCCTCGTAAATGATCAGACCAGTGACTGCGGTCACAACAATATCGTGACCTGGGGGAGGTGTGGCGGCGAGTCCTACGCTGTAGCGTGAAAACCACTAGCACTTGGTGAGCAACGATCTCAAGATCCTCGCCGCGACGACGGCCACAACAATAGCGTTGTTCTTTGAGGAGTTGCTCACGCCTTGTGTGTGACAACAGAAACACTTCACCACGAGTTTGCATATCAGGAAAGGAGAGTCAATGCCTCTCGACGTTCGGTATCTTCAGTATTGTCAGCCTGACAATCCTTTCTATGCACCTCCGACCACTCCCAAGCACGCACGAAATCTTGATGTGTCCTCCTTGGCCATCCCCGGATGGGAATCTAAAGAGATACATCCATGGACGAATTGGTTTCCCAGCAAGTGGTCACCTCCTAGGCAGGGCTGGAAGATTCATGTCTCCGCAACACCGCACAACGCCGAATCCATATTAGCAGTTGCCGCCAAGCATTGCTTCCAGCTACAATTACCATTCAAACATCTCAAATCGCTTGAAGATTTAGTTGCTCAGAGCGGAAAGTACGCGGACCGCGCCAGTGCTGGAAAATTTATCACCGTGTATCCTAGTTCTGACGAACAATTCACTGCTGCTCTTAATGGACTCGATGATCTTCTTTCCGGAGAAGAAGGTCCATATATCCTATCGGATAGACGCTGGAAGCCGGGCCCCGTCTACT
>JABCNW020000168.1 GCA_013333945.2 Propionibacterium sp. | reverse complement strand
GCCGATCTCCACGATTCGCGGGGCCTGCCTGCCGAATACCGCGTCCCAGTCGACGTGGGCGTCGTCGGCAATCGACGTTTCCATCCCCGCAGTGGGTACATCAATGAGGAAATGGTTCCGGTGACGATCCCGTGCAGCCCGCTGCGAATCATTCATCCGGGTGTTGCGACGCACGAAACTGACGATGGTGCGCTGGGGGCGGGGAGCTTTCACCCCGAGATGATAACCGGGGTAACGGAACCTACTGTCGACGTGGCACATGTTTGACGGTAGGTTTTCTCATAGTCTCGCCGCGCAGGAATCCGGTGGAAATCCGGAACGGACGCGCCACTGTGACCCATGACACCGGGAAGCCAGGAACTGCCAGCGAAGACAATCCCATAAGGACGCGATATCCAGGATTGGTGATCAACGTGGAACTCACCCGTACCCTCGCAGCCCTCGTCGCTGTCACTCTGCTGTCGTTGACGGCCTGCGCTCAGACATCACGCACGGAGGGGAGCGCCTCGGGCTCCCCGCCCGGAACCGGGAGCGACGGCTGCATCACCCAGTACGACACAAACGCCGACTATTTCCCCGAGAAAACGAGCTTTTCCCACGCCACTGGGGTCACGGTGGAATACCACGGCTCCTACAAGACCGTGACGGTCAAAGAGCCCCTGCAAGGTGCCTCGTCGGAGACCTACGTCCTCGTGCAGTGCGGTGCCAACCCCGAGCTGCCCTCCGAACTCGCCGACGCGCAACGCATCTCCATCCCGGTGCGCCGCGCCGCGACCTCGTCCACGACGCAGCTGCCCGCCTTCGAGCTGCTCGGGGTCACCGATTCCCTGGTGGCGGTGGAGTCCCCGGCCTTCGTCTGGTCCGAACCCGTCACAAAGCTCATCGCCGACGGCAAGATCACCGGTTTCGGCAACGAATCCGGTGGCATCAACGTCGAAAGCCTCGCGGCGGCCACCCCCGACCTGTTCTTCTCCAGTGGCACTCCCAACCCGGCTTATGACAAGATTCGGGAGCTGAAGATACCTGTGGTGGGCAATTCCGAATGGTTGGAGAACACGCCGCTCGGTCGGTCGGAGTGGTTGAAGTTCACGGCCCTGTTCACCAACACCGAAGGCACCGCCAACCAGGTCTTCCAGCAGATCGAGTCCGACTACACGGCGGTGAAGGACAAGGTTCAGCAGACCACCGACCGTCCCACCGCCATCACCGGCGCCCCCTTCAACGGGGAGTGGGCCCGTCCAGGAGGGCGTAGCTATATGGCGGCCTTCCTCGCCGATGCTGGCATGACGTACGTCTTTGCTGAGGACGAATCCAACGGCAGTACACAGACTGCGATCGAGACGATGCTGGAGGCCGGTGCCCGGGCCGACATCTGGCTTAATGCCGACATGATGAAGAAATGGCCAACCATCTCCGCCATTGGCGCGGATGATCCCACCCTGGCGACGATCAAGGCGGCCCAGGACGGACGGGTCTACAACCCCACCAAACGCATCAACGCCGCGGGTGGGAACGACTACTGGGAGCAGGGCGTGGTGCGCCCCGATCTGGTGCTGCGTGACCTCGCCAAGGCCGCCCATCCTGAGCTGTTCGCCGACCAGGACTACACCTTCTACGAGCAGCTGCCAGCCTGATGCGGCGCCCTCTCGGGTTTGCGGTCCTGGGCGGCGCGCTGATCGCAGCAGTAGCCACAGGGCTGGTGCTCGGCCCCGCCCAGGTCACCCTCGACGAGGTCTGGGCGGTGCTGACGGGGCAACCCGCCCGGCCCATCGCCCAGCTGATCGTCGGTTCCGTCCGGCTTCCCCGCACTATCACGGCCTGTTTGGCGGGAGCGGCGCTCGGGGTCACGGGACTAGCTATGCAGACGCTGTTTCGTAATCCTTTGGCCGATCCGTTCATCCTCGGCATCTCCTCTGGTTCCTCGCTGGGCGTGGCGGCGGTGATCCTCATCGTCGGGGGCGGTGGGGCTGCTGTCCTGACCGCAGGACTCGGGCTCGGGGGTGACCTGGCGGTCGTCGTCGCATCCGCCATCGGCTCCGGACTGGTGATGGCTTTGGTGCTGTTGTTGGGGCAGGCGGTGCGTTCCTCGGTGACTCTGCTGCTGATTGGGGTGATGATCGGCTACCTGGTCTCGGCCGGTGTGAGCATCATGATGTCCTTCTCCACCCCGCAGCTGATTGCCGCTTATTCTCGGTGGGGGTTCGGCAACTACGGCGGGGTGACCTGGGCGGATCTTCCGCTGATCCTCGTGGTGGTCGGATCGGGGCTGCTGGCCTCCCTGCTGCTGGTGAAACCTCTCAACGCGCTGCTGCTAGGGGAGCGTTACGCGCAGAGCGTGGGCCTGAACCTCAAGGTGGTGCGCATGGTACTGATAGCGCTGACCTCCGTACTGGCGGGAACCGTGACCGCTTTCTGTGGCCCCATCCAGTTTCTCGGTATCGCGGTTCCGCACCTGGCCAGGGGTACCTTCAACACGTCCGATCACCGCATCCTGTTTCCCGCCACCGCTCTGATGGGGGCGCTACTCGCGCTGACCGCCGACATCATCTCCGGGCTTCCCGGCGATTCGGTGCTGCCCCTGAACGCCATCAACGCCGCCTTCGGGGCGCCTGTGGTGATTTGGATTCTGCTGCAACGTCGGAGGCTCGCGCTGTGAGCGTTCTGGAACTGTTTGGGCTTGCCGTCGGGTACCGCGCCCGGCGACGCCAGAAGGTGGTCCTGGAGGGGCTTGAAGCCAGCCTTGAGGAGGGGCACCTCGTTGGCCTAGTAGGACCCAACGGGGCCGGCAAATCCACCCTGCTGCGTACTGTCAGCGGGCTGCAGCCGCCACTGGCAGGGAGCGTGAGACTGCTGGGCCGAGACCTCGAGCGGATACGGCGCGACGACATGGCTCGGCAGGTCGCGGTGGTGCTCACCGACCGGGTCGACCCGGGACGCCTCACCGTTGCTGACGTCATTGCCCTCGGCAGGCATCCCCACACCGGATGGTCGGGACGGCTCGGGGCCTCGGACCGTGAGGCCGTTGCCGTCGCCCTCGAGGCCGTCGGTGCGGAAGAGCTGGCGGAAAGGATGCTGTGGGAGCTATCCGACGGGCAGCGGCAGCGGGTGATGATCGCCCGCGCCATCGCGCAGGCCCCCCGATTGCTGCTGCTCGACGAACCCACCGCCTTCCTCGACCCGCCCGGGCGGATCCGTGTCTTCGAGCTGCTGCAGGACCTGGCATACGACCGCGGGATCGCGGTGGTGGTGTGCACTCACGACGTGGAGGTGGCGGCCCGGCACGCCGATCGGCTCTGGGTGGTCGGTCCGGACGACGGAATGCGTACAGGAGTTCCCCACGAACTGGCCCATGACGGCACCCTGGAGGCTGCATTCGGTGGGGATGTCGGGTTTGACCCGGACAGTTACACCTTCGTCTCGAACCGGTCACAACCGGATCGGGGAGGGCGTCAGGGGAAAACCTGAAGCGCCGGGCGTCGTGGAAAACCTATGCTGATTCCCATGCGTACCCTGCTGAATCTGATCTGGTTCCTCTTCGCCGGCATCTGGCTGGCGATCGGCTACACAATTGCGGGGGTCATCGCCTGCGTGTTCGTTATCACCATCCCGTTCGGTGTCGCCGCGTTCCGAATGGCCGCCTATGTCGCCTGGCCTTTCGGCAAAGCCGTAGTCAGGCGCCCGAACGCCGGAATGGGTTCCGGCATCATGAACCTCGTCTGGTTTGTCCTGTGCGGCTGGTGGCTGGCCCTCGGGCACGTCCTAGCTGCGATCGTCCAGACCGTGACCATCGTTGGTATCGTCAACGCGGTCGTGTCGTTGAAGATGATCCCCGTCACCTGCTCGCCCTTCCGCAAGCAGATCGTGGACCGCAACAACCTGGCCCCCTGGGAGCGTCCCTTGCACTCCATCTGAGAAATCCTCGACAACGATCACCTGCCGCCGGGAATCCTGGCGGCAGGTGATCGTTGTGCCTGCTCTGTCTTATTTCTTCGGCCAGAGTTCCCGCGGCATCAGCTCATAGCTGTTGAACTCCCGGGTGAAGCTGCCCGTGCCCTGTGCCAGGCCGCGCAGGTCGATGGGGTAGTTGATCAGCTCCAGTTGCGGTACCAGCGCGTCGATGATGGCGGGGTGCTCGGTGTCGGCGTCACTGCCGAGCACCTGCCCGCGACGACCTGCCAGGTCCGTTAGGACCGCGCCCAGGAAGGCCTCTCCGACGGTGATCCGCACCCGGTCCACCGGTTCCAGCACGCCGATGTTGTTCTCCGTCGCAGCCTCACGCAGCGCCAGGGCACCCGCCGTCTGGAAGGCCATGTCGGAGGAGTCGACGGAGTGGGCTTTGCCGTCGTACAAAGTGACGGCGAAGTCCACCATCGGGAAACCGAACAAGGTGCCCTTGGCCATCTGGGACTGGATGCCCTTATCCACCGACCCGATGAACTGGCGAGGTACGGCGCCGCCCACCACCTTGTCGATGAACTCGTAGCCTGCTCCGCGTTCGAGAGGCGTGATCTCGATCTCGCAGACCGCGTACTGGCCGTGACCGCCCGACTGTTTCACGTGGCGACCCTGGGCCTTCGCCGGGACCGTGAAGGTTTCCCGCAGCGGCACCTTCACGGGCACCTCGTGGATGTTGAGGCCGTGTCGCTGCCGCAGTCGCGCCAGCAGCAGCTCCTTGTGGGCGTGGCCCATCGTCCACAGCAACTGTTGGTCGGTTTCTGGGTGACGCTCCAGACGGACGGTGACGTCCTCGACGGCCAGTCGTTGCAGGGCCCCGCCGAGCTTGTCCTCGTCGCCCCGGGTATCGGCCTCGATGGCGACGGGCAGCAGTGCTTGTGGAACTCGCCAGGGTCGGATCGCGCCCGGGCGTTCCGGGGTAGACAGGGAATCCCCGGTCTCGGCCTTGGACAGACGCGCGACGTAGACGATTTCGCCCGCGATGGCCTTGTCCTTGTTCACCAGTTCCAGACCAATGGGTGCGGAGAGTTGACCGGCCTTGTCGGTCTCGTCGTGATCGGGGTGGGACGGGTCCTCGGCTTCGCCGAACAGCTCACGTTTGCCGGAGACGTGGACTGCATCGTCGGTGCGCAGTGTCCCGGAGAACACCCGAACCAGCGACAGGCGACCCGAATACTGATCGCTGGTGGTGCGAATCACTTGCGCCACCAGCGGACCTTCCGGGTCGCAGGTGGCGCGCGGAAGGGTTTCGCCGTCGAGGGTGACGATGTCGGGGACGGAGGTGGTGTTGGCTGCGGGGAAACCCTTCTCGATCCAACGCAGCAGCTCCTCGGTGCCGACATCGCTGGTGGTGTGGGCTGGCAGGACCGGGAAGAACCGGGCGCTGATGATTGCCTTGTTCAGCACCTCGTAGACCTCGGCAACGGCGATTTCCTCGCCTTCGAGGTAGCGCTCCATCAGGTCTTCGTCCTGGAGCTCGGTGATGATCGCCTCCAACAGCGGGGCGCGTTGCTCGTCGATGTAGGCGTTCTCTTCTTCGTTGGCGTCACGGGAGATGCGGGTTCCGGAGGAGTAGTCGTGGATTCGTTTGTTCAGCAGAGAAATGTTGCCGGTGGAGCGGTCGCCTTCGCGGATCGGCAACAGTGCCGCGACGACACCTTCACCAAAGGCATCGCGGCAGACCTCGACCATGGTGAGGAAATCGGCGCGCCCCTGGTCCAGCTTCGTGATGGCGATGATGCGGGGAAGACCTGCCTTCTGGCACTCATCCCACAAAGCGATGGTGGCTGGCTGGATCTCCTCGCCGGCGGGGATCACGAACACCGCGGCGTCGGCTGCACGCAACCCGGCGCGCAGCTCCCCGACGTACTCGGGATGACCGGGGGCGTCCAGGAGGTTGATCTGCACGTCCCTGGCGGGGATGGAGGCCAGGGTGAGGGAGGCCGCTCGCTCGGGGGTGTCCTTCTCGCCGCGATAGCCCTCCACCCTGGCACGCAGGGGGTGCTCGAAGAGGGTGGTCTTTCCCGAACCGCTGGCACCAACGAGGATGACATTGCGGATCTGCTCGGGAGAATTGATTGCTACGTGTGTACTCGACTTTGAGGCCATACAAGAACACTAGTGCCTTGTCGGATTGCGTCGTGGCCGGGGCTTAAGATTTGTGCTGAGATGTCCTGATTCCGCCAGAGAATTTGATCAGAAATCCAGCAGACTTGTGTGATGTGAACACTCTTCCCCTCGACGAGGAGTCCTGTTACAGGGCGTGCGCTGGTCGCGAACATGCCTGGGATGGGCATTTCGTGCTCGCCGTGACATCGACGGGAATTTACTGTCGTCCCTCCTGCCCCGCGCGGCTGCCCCGCCGCGAAAACTGTCGTTTCTTCGCGAGCGCCGCTGCCGCCGTGGCATCCGGATTCAGGGCGTGCAGAAGATGCCGTCCCGACCGTCTTCCCGGTGACATGGGCTGGAGTGACCGGCAGGACCTGGTGGGTCGTGTTGTGCAGGCAATTCGTGATGGCGTGGTGGACGATATCGGAGTTGCCGGGCTGGGGGAACGTTTTGGTGTCGGTGTGCGGCACCTGAACCGGATTTTCCGCGAGCAGGTGGGTGCGACGGTCCAACAGGTCAATCGGACCCGAAGGGCTCACACCGCCAGGGCTCTCATGGATCAGACCAACTGGCGGTTGGGTGACATTGCCTTTGCAGCAGGGTTCGGGAGCGTCCGTCAATTCAACGATGTCATGCGCGCCGAGTTCGGTACCAGCCCGGGAGAATTGCGACGCTGCCCCAAAACGGCACGAGGTGAGGGCGGGCGAGTCCGGTTGACCGTGCGGTTGCCTGCCCCGGAAAAGCAGGCGGCCAGCGCCATGAGGGCAGCGCTCGCGACACATGCGGTGTCAGGGGGGGAGAAGGCAGAGCCTGGGATGGTGACGCGCCTGGTGAACACGCCGGTGGGTGCAGCGCTGGTGCGAACCGACGTGATGGGCAGGGTGGAGCTGGACCTGCCGGCGCTCGGCGCCCTGGCGCCCACCCTCGTCGCGGTGCGGCGCTGGCTAGCCGTGGATGCCGACACCTCGACCGCTGACGTCCTGCTTCGTCGCGACCCGCAGCTGGCCCCGTTGGTTGCCGAGCGTCCCGGTCTTCGAGTGCCCGGGGTGATCGACGGAGCCGAGTTCGCCTTCTTCACTGTGCTGGGTCAGCAAATCTCGCTCGCCGCAGCCCGCACAGTGCAGGAACGTTTCATAACGTCATACGGCAAGCCCATCTCGGGGCTGGGGGAAGGATGGCGGCTACCACCCGATCCTGCAGAGGTGGCCGAGGTGGGACCGGATGGGCTCCGGGATTCCTTGAGGCTGACCCGCTCCAAGGCCGCGACGCTGCACGCCTTGGCAGTTGAACTGGTGGGTGGGCTTCGTCTCGACCCGCAGGCCGACCGGATCGAGACCCGCAGCAGGTTGTTGGGTATCCGTGGGATCGGAGCATGGACCACCGAGTTCATCGCCATGCGTGGACTGGGTGATCCAGACGCCTGCCCGTCCGGAGACTTGGTGCTTCAACGCGCCCTCGGTCTCGCGACCTCCCGTCAGGTGCTCGCACGAGCAGAGACCTGGCGGCCCTGGCGCTCACGCGCCGTCATGCATCTGTGGACCAAGGAGAGCTACCTGTGAAACACGAAGCCACCCTCACCCTGCCCGGAGGAAACTGGACGGTCATCATCGAGGACGACGAGTTGATCAGCTGCCGTCACGGCGTTTCCTCCCACGGGCTGCCCGAAGCGCCCGGAAATCACCCGATCCTGTGCGCGTTGCGGGCCTACGCCGGCGGTGACCTGTTGGCCCTGGAGGAAATCCCGGTGGCCCAACCCGGTGGGGAGTTCCACGCCGTGGTCAGGGAGGTGATGCGCAGAATCCCGCCGGGGTGTACCGTCTCCTACTCGGAGCTGGCGGCCATGGCCGGGCGTCCCGCCGCCGCACGTGCCGCGGCGGGTGCCTGTGCCCGTAACCAGGTGGCTGTCGTGATTCCGTGCCACCGGGTGATTCGTGGCGACGGGGGTCTTGGCGGATATGCCTACGGGCTTGGTGTAAAGGAAACCTTGCTCGCCTTCGAGCGGGAACATGCGGGAAAAAGGTCGGGATGCGGTGGTTTTTGACCGAACCCGTTTCCTGCACATAGACTAGGCAGCTGTTGCGCGCCGTGCCGTCGACCCTTGCGATCGAGCGGCTGCGCGTGTGCG
>JABCNW020000167.1 GCA_013333945.2 Propionibacterium sp. | reverse complement strand
GTTTTGTGCAACATCTATTCTATCTGAAACGAGCCGCCCAAGCTATCAGTTCAGAATAGATTTCCAGACGGGCTCAGGGGTTTTGTGAATAAGCCTCCTTGTTACCAATGTAAAGACTGTTCTGGAGAGTGGCCCGGGATGGTCTGCTCGAACCTATGCGGCAAATTCTATTGCCGGAGCTTATGGGGATTTGACGATTTCCATGTATGAGGGTGAGTACTTTGACTTCTATAATACTTGCTTCGGCATGGGGTTGTTGGCTGCTTTCCAAGGGGCGAGTAGGCGCGCTTCTAGGGTGAACCGAAATCTGCGCAGAAAAATCCATGAAGGAATGAGGGGCGGCTGTTCAGTTTGCTTGAAGGGTCGATTTGCGCTCGTTGCTGTATCCTGCGTCACTGTCGTTATCGGTGGAGATAAAGAATATATTCTGCTTCATCAGAGGAGTGCCAAGGTTGTGGAAAACAAATCCATGCTAGGGATTGTTCCTGCTGGATCGCATCAGACATTCCTGGATGCTGAAGATCGAATCGCTTTGCTCGATACCGTGAAGCGAGAATTCGCTGAAGAACTGCTCGGCGTTGATGAGACAGGTGAATCTCCTTCAGGGAGTGAGGTTGATGATGCTGTAAAAAGCTTCGTTGGGCCGGATAATGTATACTTTCTAGGGATTGGTGTCGATCCTGTCCAAACCTATGCTCAGGTGCTGGCCATGTGTGTGGTGGATCAACGTGATGAAGAAGTGCAGAAATGGCTTCAAAGTAAAGGGGTCGCTTCGGTTGAAGAGGGTTTCACTGCAAATTTTGAGGGCGATTTGGTTGCTAGGCCTTTCACCAAAGGATCATTGAGAAGCGTGTACAATAGTTATCGCAGAACCCCCTGCTTGGGTCAAGTTTCTCTTCTGCTGTTTAAGTACTTTGATCAAATCTACGGTCAAATAGCTTCGAAATCCTGCGATGATGAGTGATGATCATAGAAGCACTTGAGGGCAGCGTTTCTGGAAAAATCCTGTTTCCAAGCGCTTGGGAAATGAGGACGGAGATGGCTTCGGGGGTGATCAGGGTAGGGGAGGTCAGCGTCCTGACTGAAGTGCCGGGGCGACCATGTGAGAGATGGTTTGACTGCCCTCCCGAGGTCGCGAGAAAGTTCCCGCTAGGGTCTTCCGCATGGATCTGGACTGCAAGGAAGCCCTCGAAGCGATCATCAAGCGCCGCCGCGACGTGCGTGCCGAGTTCACCGGCGACCCCCTGGGCGAGGAGGAACTCGCCGACCTGCTGAACGCGGCGCACGCCGCCCCGAGCGTGGGCAACAGTCAGCCGTGGGATTTCGTCGTGGTCCGCGACCCCGCCATCCTCGACGCCTTCGCCGAACACGTCGCGCAGTGCCGGCAGGACTATGCCGACTCCCTCGACGAGGACCAGCGGGAGAAGTTCAATCCCATCAAGATCGAGGGGCTCCGCGAATCCGGGCTGGGAATCGTCGCCACCTACGATCCGACACGCTTCGGCCCCAACGTCCTGGGGCGCCACACCATCAGCGACGCCGGGGCGTTCTCGGTGGTGTGTGCCGTACAGAACCTGTGGCTGATGGCCACCGCCCTGGACCTCGGGGTCGGGTGGGTGTCGTTCTACCAGGAACCCTTCCTCAAGGAGCTGCTCGGGCTGCCAGAACGGGTGAGACCGGTCGGCTGGCTGTGCGTGGGTCGCGTGACGAAACTTCAGGAGATCCCCGACCTGATCCGATTCGGCTGGAACCATCGCATCGCCCTGGAGGAGGTCGTCCACCACGACCGCTGGTGATTTTCCCCGAGCTGGTTGAGCCGGGGGCGAGATCTCGCCCCCGGCTCAACCAGCTTTGAACCCTCACGTCAAACCGGCTGGCGCAGGCTCTCCATCATTGGCCTGCGGTCGAGCTGGGCGGGTAGCCACGTGGTGGTGATGGCCAGCACGAGCGATGCTCCGATCGCGGGAAGCAGCGTTGTGACCGGGATGGAGCCGATGAAGACCTCCATCCCGCCTCCGGACATCAGTGCAGCGGAGGTGGCGCTGAGCAGGGTCACGGCCAGCCCGAAAAGGATTCCGGTGATGGCGTAGATCGCGCCCTCCAGGATCGTGGATCCGAGGATCGTGCCCGACCTGGCTCCGATCACCCCGAGCAGGGCTCCCTCCTGGCGGCGGGTCCGTCCCACCATCGCGATGTTTGCGATGCCCCCTGCGCCGGCGACGAAGAAGATCGGGACCATGATGGTCAGGAAACCGTTGACCCCGCCATGCATGCCGCCGGCAGCCCGTCCGGCATTGGCCACGGTGTGGAAGACGCCGGTCATGGCTACGGCGATGGCGAAGGGCACGATCGTCGTCAAGCTGAACGCCGAGCGGTGCCGGGCATTGGCGCGGGCAGCGAACCAGGCCGGGCTGCGGCCGGGAATCAGGCTCGTCCACCCGATCAGCAGCGGGCGCACGGTCCAGTTCGGGATGAACAACGCCGCCAGGGTGACCATGAGCCCGATGCCTCCGCCCATGACGGCACGGTCGCCCGGGGATTCAAAATCCGTGGTCGCTGCCTCGGCCGGCACATCGGGCATCTCCGGGGTGTAATCACTGTGCAGGGCCTCGGGGGGAAGGTTGATGAGGATCGGCATCAGCACTACGGGAATCAGGAAGAAACCGGCTGCGATCCACTGCCACAGTTTCGTCCGGCTCCTGGGGGAGGTCGCCTCCCGCAGCGCCTGCATCTCCGGGACGTTCGCCGCCCGGCGCGCGGCCCCCAATCCGCCGAGCACGCTGAACAGGGCGGTGACGAGCATTGTCGCGGGAATCCCGAACAACGGCATCGACAGGGGCAGGTCATCCGGGAACAGGTTGAATTCACGCCACGTCAACAGGTACACACGGGCCGTGGGCAGGGCCAGCAACCCTCCCAGCAGCCCACCGACCAGACCGACGGCGCAGACCTGCCACAGGATGACCGAACGGATGCGGCGGCCGGGTATGCCGAGCACCTTCCACAGCGCGTAGGAACGCTGCTGGGCGGTCACCGTCAGACCGAGGGTTGTTGATATGACGATGGCGGTTGAGATTCCTATGTATCCCACCACGTTGCTGCCGAGGATGTTGCTCGCGAGCATGTACGGCCCATCCGGGTGGGCCAGGGACCACTGCACGGCGCTCCACCACGAGGTGATGACGACGCCGACGATGGTGCCGCCGACGGTGGCCACCAGCAGCGACCACAACCACTCGCTGGCGTGATGACGCAGGTCCTTCCAGATCAAGGTTGACATTTTCCGTCTCCTCAGAGTGCGCGGACCGCGTGGACGAGTGCGGCTATCACCCGGGCGTCGCGGGTGGTCGACCACTCCGCGAGCCGGCCCTGGCTCATCACCGCGACGGAGTCCGCCAGGGCCGCGGCCTCGACGTCGTGGGTGACCATGACCACCGTCGTTCCCCGTGAGGCGAGTTCCCGCAGCCAGTCGAGAACCAGGCCGGTGGAGTCGAGATCGAGGGCGCCGGTGGGTTCGTCGGCGAAGACGATCCTGGGGGGGCTGGCCATCACCCGGGCGATGGCCACGCGCTGACGTTCGCCGCCGGAGAGCTGATGAGGCTTCAGGTTGGCCCGATGCCCGAGGCCGACGGTCTCGAGGGCATCCCGGATCTGGCTGTCCGGGAGCGGGGTGCCGGCCAACCTGGAGGGCATGGACACGTTCTCGGCAGCGGTCAGTGATGCGATGAGGTTGTACTCCTGGAACACGAACCCGGTGTTGGCGGCGCGAAATGCGGCGCGTCTGGCAGGTTTCATCTCCGAGGTGGTGGTGCCGAGCATGGATACCCGGCCGCTGGTGGGCTGATCGAGACCTGCCATGCAGTGCAGCAGCGTCGACTTGCCCGAACCGGAGGCGCCGACGATCGCAGTGAAACTGCCTGCGGGGAAATCGGCGTCGACCTGGTCGAGCGCGACTACGCGGGCGTCGTCGCGCCCCGGCACATCGTAGATGCGGGTCAGGCCGCGGACGGAGATCGAGGTGGTGAAGTTCATGGCGTCCAGCTTTCTGGGTCGTGATCCCGCGCCCCATCCCGCTGCCCGGTCAATCCGGGTGGGGCTGGCCCGACAGTCACGTCCCGCCGGGAATGTGCCGCTCGAGCGAGGATGCGTTGGCAAGAGCAGAAACACGTTCCTGGCATGACCATCCCGAACAGGATCGGCATGGCTCGGTCAGCGCCCGGGAAAGCCGTGGAATTATTGACCGCATGGGTCTGTTCGACTTCCTGAGCAAACGCTCCTCCGGTCTGAGCGTCGAGGACGCAGTGCTGGCACTCAGCAAGGGTGCCGTTCTGATAGACGTCCGCTCCAAGGCCGAGTACGAGGCCGGGCACGCACCCGGCGCCCGGCCGGTCGACCCCAAGGACCTGCACGACGATCCCCTTGACGCCATTCACGGCGGCGATCCCCTGGCCGAGCGCGACTCCGCCGTCGTCGTGATCTGCGACAACGGGCTGCGCAGCTCCATCGCCGCGGCGGAACTGCGGGAGAAGGGCATCCTCGCGGAGTCGGTCTCGGGCGGATTGATCGCCTGGGGCCGCGACGGCAACCCGATCATCCCCGGCCCCTACCGCCGCCGATGAAACGCTGGATGGGTGCCGCCCTCGCGACGGCAGGAATAGCGCTGGGCGCGGCCTATGTCATGGGACGTGCAACGATCAACCGCCACGCGGTCGATTACGCCGAGCACTGGCGCCGAGCGGCCACCAACGTCCCCGAGGACGCGATTCACTACGTGGCTCTCGGGGATTCTGCGGCTCAGGGCGTGGGGGCCAGCCGGGTGGAGACCAGCTATGTCGCGCTGCTTGCGGAGCGGATCTCGCAGGTGAGCCGGCGGCAGGTCGTGGTGACGAACCTGTCGGTGTCGATGGCCACCAGCCGCGACGTCGTCCGCTATCAGCTTCCCCAGCTGGCAGAACTCGACCGCGCCCCCGACATCCTTACCCTAGACATCGGCGGCAACGACGTGGTGCTGCCCGGAAACACCCTCGAGTCCTTCGAGAAACACTTCGTCGACATCCTCACCCAGCTGCCCCCGGGCAGCTTCGTCGCGGACGTGCCCTGGTTCACGCTGCCAGTACTGTCCCGACGGGAGGAGAGGTTCAACGACGCGGTGGCCGATCTCATCGCCCTGCACGGTCATCACCGGGTCCACATCCACGAGGCAACCCGGGGCCTCGGGCCGCTGCGCTACCACATCAACACCGCAGCAGACTGGTTCCATCCCAACGATGCTGGCTACCGGGCCTTGGCGGACCTCTTCTGGGGGGCGATCGAGGCGTCGGGACGCCTGGACCTGCCGGGGTTTCCCGCGACGGGGCCGCTCGGGTAAACTCAGCCCTCGGCTGACCACCCGGTCGGCCATGCCCTCCTGCTGCGGGAACGACCCGTGGCCGCCAGTCCGAAGGAGGTTGGGCAGTACCCATGCGCAAGTACGAGATCATGGTCCTCGTCGATTCCGATATCGATGAGCGCCAGGTTCCGGGCCTGATCGAAAAGCCCCTCGAGGTCATCACCGCCGGTGGTGGCACGGTCGACAATGTCGACCACTGGGGTCGCAGGCGTCTGGCCTACGACATCAACAAGAAGTCCGAGGCGAGCTACGCCGTCATGCAAGTCACCTGCGATCCCGCGCTGGTCCAGGAGATGGACCGCCTGATGGGCATCGACGAGCGGATCGTCCGCACCAAGGTGCTCCGCCTCGAGAAGTGAGCTTTCAACACTGAGGTCGATTCCTGGCCCCGAAGGTTTCTGTCGGGGGTGGCGACCATAGTGTTGATGAAAGACAAGTCCGATCCCGGAGGAAAACATGGCAGGCGAAACCCAGATCACGCTGGTGGGAAATCTCACCGGAGACCCGGACCTCCGCTTCACCCCCAGTGGTGCCGCGGTGGCCAATTTCACCGTCGCCTCGACGCCCCGCACCTTCGACCGACAGTCGGGTGAATGGCGCGACGGCGAGGCCATGTTCATCAACTGCGCCGTCTGGCGCCAGTACGCCGAGCACGTCGCCGAGTCCCTCACCAAAGGGATGCGTGTCATCGTGCAGGGCAGGCTGAAGTCTCGCAGCTACGAGACCCAGCAGGGCGAGCGCCGCACGGTGTTCGAAGTTGATGTCGACGAGGTCGGTCCCTCCCTGCGGTACGCCACCGCGCAGGTCACCCGCACCAGTGGTGGGGGCCAGGGCGGCGGAAACTGGCAGGGCAACCAGAACCAGGGTGGCGGACAGAACCACGGCAGCCAAGGCGGCTACGGCAACCAGCCCCAGCAGGGCCAGGGCAGTGATCCGTGGGGCAGCAGTGGCGGAGGCTACGGCGGCGGGAACCGGGGCGGCAACGACCCATGGAACCAGGCGGCCGCGGAGGAGCCCCCGTTCTGATCCACCCGCACAACCGACCCGCCGGGTCGGCTGGCACATTCCGTCTCACGACGGGCTTCCCACTGGGCCGGAAAGGCCCGCAAGATTAGGAGAGCACCACAATGGCCGGTCCACAGCGCAAGTCTGTGAACAAGAAGAAGATCATGCCGGTGAAGACCACTCGCGTGGCCAACATCGATTACAAGGACATCGCGACGCTGAAGAGGTTCATCTCGGAGCGTGGCAAGATCCGCGCCCGTCGTGTGACCGGGCTGTCCGTCCAGGACCAGCGCAAGATCGCGCTGGCCGTCAAGAACGCGCGTGAGGTGGCCCTGCTGCCCTACGCCTCGACCGCCCGCTGATCGGAGGAAGAACAGATGAAGCTCATCCTGACCAGCACCGTCGACAAGCTCGGCATCGCCGGCGACATCGTCGAGGTCCGCAACGGCTACGGTCGCAACTACCTTGTCCCTCAGAAAAAGGCCATTGTCTGGTCCCGGGGCGCTGAGAAGCAGATCGAAGGTATCAAGCGCGCCCGTGACGCCCGCGAGGTCCGTGGCGTCGAGCATGCGCAGGAGCTCCGCACCCAGATCGAGGAACTCACCATCAAGGTTCCGGCTCGCGCTGCGGAATCGGGTTCGCTGTTCGGCGCAGTCACCGCCGCGAACGTGGCCCTGGCCGTGAAGAAGGCCGGTGGCCCCGCCATCGACAAGCGGTCGGTGTCGTTCGCCAAGCCGGTCAAGACCGTCGGCAACCACGTCGCATCCATCAAGCTGCACCCCGCGGTCACCGCCAGGGTCGGTTTCGAGGTGATTCCTGCCTGAGGCAGGGCGAAAACCAGCGGAGCCCGGTTCCTTCCACGGACCGGGCTCCGCTGTTTCTTTCCCTAGTTTCCGGTCTTGGGTAGGCCGGGCGATGCCGGGAGAACCGGTGGTCGGGGCAGAGACGGAGCGGGCAGTTCCTCGGTTGGGGGTGCGGTCGGCTGTTCACTGCTTTCCGGAGGTGCGGTGATTCCCCACTCTGCGGGGTCCTGGCAGGAATCCCCGACGCCGTTGCCGTCGAGGTCATCCTGCATCGGGTTGGGCTGCTCAGGGCAGTTGTCGAACTCGTCGGGGGTGGTGTCGCCGTCCCGGGTGATGTCCAGCAGCGCGGACGCTGTTGCCTGGAAACCTGAGTCGTCGGTGACCCTCACGTGGACGTACCTGCTGATCTGTTTTGAGTAGGTACGCAGGACGCGTCCGTCGCTGGTTGTCGCGTCAAAGGTGCCGTCGCCGTCGAAGTCCCACTCAAATCGGGTTATTCGTCCCCGGGCTGAGAAGCTGGGGCGGGCATCCAGCATCAGGTTCTCACCGACTTTTCCCACGTACGGGCCCTGCAGTGTTGCGGTGGGGGAGTCGGTTGTCTCCGTGGCGAAACGTGCACTGATGAGATTCGACGGATCCTGCATGAGCGCTGCGATCCGGCGATGTCCTACAAGGTTCGGGTGGTACCAGTCGGTGCTGGAACCAGACCGGATTCCGCTGATCCCGCCACCGTCGCCGTGGTCACCCGAGGTTTCGAGGAACTCGTTGATCCAGCGGTGCTTGTTCCTGGTGAACACTCGCGGGTCCGGTTCGTGCCCGTCGAAGACATCTGCGACCTCCTCGATGAATTTCACGCGCCCGGGGAAGTCCTTTGCTAGCTCGCCGATGATCCGTCGCTGTTCCCTGATCGCGGCCCGTCCCAGTTCCCGTACCCCTCGGGCGGCGTCGAAGGACACCGCCCCGTCGGACAGAAGGTGGGGACGGTCCAGGGACAGCAGGGGATAGGCCAGCAGGATCACTTGTGACGCGGGGTTTCCGGTCATCCTTTCCGTGAGCAGCCGGGAGATCTGTGACTTGAGCCGGTCCAGCATCTCGGGAAGTCCGGACGTGGTTGCCGCCACACCCTCGCGGCACTTCGTCCCGTTCGCTCCGCCCAGTGCACCGGGGATCCGTGGTCCGAAACAGTTCGCGATGATGTCGGTGAATCCCAGCTCGTTTCCACCCGCGGTCAGCAGCACCAGATCCGTTTGGGGTCCCACGAAATCAGCCTGGGCGCGAATGGTCAGCTGGCACTCGTAGGTGTATTTCCTCGTCCACAGCAACAGGCCATCGCTCTCCCGTAGGTGGTGGTTGACGGACAGGAGGTCGTCGCCGGCAGCTCGAGCGGAGCAGGCGTCGGTTTCCTCCAACCTGGCTCGGGCCTCCTCGATGGAATTGGCGGCCACTTCCTTGGCGGACTGTTGGGGAAGCGCCCGCGGTGAGAACAGATCATCGATGTTTCCACCGGAGCAGGCACGGTTCTGGTAGCTGGTGGCTACGCCCTGGGAGTTCGCCCACGACGCGAAGAGGGAACCCCAGGTGTTGCTGCTGCGCAGGCAGGAAGGGGGACCGTGGTGATTGCTGAGGCCGTTCCCCGAGGAGTAGGAATCCCCGAGGTGCACGATGGACAGGATCCGGGGTGCCTCCGTGTCGGAATGAGCAGGCACCACTGATGGCGGCAGCGTGAGAAGAACGAGTCCCAGAACAAGCCACGTCCTGAGTCGCATCCGCTGCCTCCGTTCGAGAAGCCGCCTCGACGGGCCGGCGGTGTGGCCGCTTGATGGGCTGCTGCCCTGATGGGTAGCGGCAAGGGTATCACGGCCTACCTGAGGCGGAACGACGCATGAGCGTGGCCCCGGCCCTGGAACAGGAACCGGGGCCACGCTCATGGTCTACACGCCGGTGCGGGGCAGACCTGGGTGATTTGGGGTCATGGGCTTGCCCTGCGCAGGGGCTTCCGGAACGAAGGACGCCGGCATGCCCGGCTGCTCTGCAGGGTTGGAGGAGGCAGGTGTGGAAGAGGAGGAAGCGGATGGGTCGGAGGAGGCGGGGTTCTCCACGCTCTGCGGTTCCTCAGATTTTTGCGTGTCGGGTTCCTGACAGGCATCTCCAACCCCGTTGTGGTCGAGATCCTCTTGCAGGGGGTTCGAGATCGCAGGGCAGTTGTCGAACTCGTCCGGAACTGTGTCGCCGTCCTGGGTGACGTCGAGGCGCACGGATGCGACGGACTGCCGACCGTTGCTGTCGGTCACCCGGACCTTCGCGAAACCGTTGTTCACTGCGTCCGTGTACACATGGCTGGTTGAACCGGTGGTGGTCGTCTCGTCGTAGTTTCCGTCCCCGTCGAAGTCCCACTCGAACTGGGTTACCTGACCGTCGAACGCGTAGCTTCCGCGGGCATCGAGTTCCAGTTTCTCACCGATCTTGCCCATGTAGGGTCCCTGAAGCGTGGCGACCGGGGCATCGAGCAGGGTGCTGATCTGTGTGGTGGCCGCGGTCTCCAATTCGGTGCCATCTGTCACCGTCAAAGTGCTGGCCTCGGCTGCCTGGCTTCTGGAGGCTTCCTGCGACGATGCTCCGGCAGGGGTGTCGATGGTCAGCACCTGTGTGGTGGAACCCGCATCTGCCGTGGGAACAAGGTTCGTGGGCTGGGCCTCATCTATGGAGTTCGCGGCGCCAATCATGACCGTGGTGCGACGTACCCCGGAACGCCAGCCCAGTGATGTGGTGGTATCACCCGTTGATTCTGCGGTGGTCTGGGCGGAATCCAGTGTCGCGACTGCATCGAGAAAGGTGGTGGTGTCCGCGGTGAAGGGCTGCGCCACCCTGTGCTGTCCGGTGGTGTCCGTGGCGATGAGCGCGAAGCGTGCGGAACTTGTCTCGTTGGCCACCTTGTCGGTGGCGGAAGAAATGGCTGCCCGGACCTGATCGATCCGGCTTGAGAGGGGACTGTTGGTGTTGACGACGAAGGCCATGTCCACGTTTCCGCGACGAGCACCGATCTCCTGCGCGCTGGTTGTGCTGGAAGCGGTCTGGGCGAGCTTTGACATCTCGCGATGCCCGACCAGATTCGGGTGATACCAGTCTGAAGGGGTCTTTGAGAAGTTCCCTGTGACCTTGTTGCCGGAGCCGTAATCCCCTTCGGTTTCCAGGAACTCGTTGATCCAGCGGGAATCGTTCTTCGTGAATACCCGGGGGTCGGGTTCGTGGCCGGCGAAGGCTGCCGGGGTGTTCTCGACGAATTTCACGCGTCCGGGAAACGTGGCCTCGAGTTCGCTGATGACCCGTTTCTGTTCGGTGACCGCCAACTGGCCGAATTCCCTGATGCCGCGAGAGGCGTCGAACTGGATGCCGTCGTTGTTTAGCACATAGGCCTGGTCTGTGGACAGAAGAGGATAACTCAAGAGCATCACCTTGGAGGTCGTGCTTCCTGTCATCCGGGTGGTGATCAACTGGGCGATGTTTTCCTTGAGCTTGTTCAACGTGTTCGGGAGGTTGTTCTTGGCAGCGGCGATGTCGTCACGACACTTCATGGCGTGGGCGCCGTCCATGACGAAGGGGATCTTGGGGCCGAAGCAGTTGGTCATCAGATGGGAGAAACCAAGATCGTTCCCGCCCATGGTCATGAGAACGAGATCGGTCTGGGGGCCAACGAAATCGGCTTGTGCGCGGATCGTTATCTGGCACTCATAGGTGTAGTCCTTGCCCCAGTGCCACCAACTGTTGTTCTTCTTGAGGTGGTAATCGACGGACAGGAAGTCGTCACCGACGGCTCGGGTGGAGCAGGCATCGGAGGAGTCGAGTGTGGCCTTGGCCTCCTCAGCGGAGCTGGCGCTCACCCCTTTGGGGGACTGCTTGGGAAGGGTGCGGGACGAGAACAGGTCTCCTATCGTTCCTCCTGAGCAGGCGTGGTTCTGATAACTGGCTGCGATGCCCTGCGAGTTGGCCCAGGAAGTGAAGAGAGCTCCCCAGTTCCGGCCGCTGCGCCGGCAGGCTGCTGGGCCGTGGTAATTTCCCGCGCCGTTCCCGGCGGAGTAAGAGTCACCGAGGTGGACAATCGAAAGGCTCTTGGGCTTCTGATCCTCCGAATGGGCGAGTGTTGAGCTAGAGAGCAGCAATAAGAATGCGGCCCCCAGAACTAGCCATGATCTGACGTGTTTCTTCATGACACCCTCTCGTTGAATCATGAAACTTATTTTTTTCAGAACACTCACTTGCCCTGCCTAGGCTTGTTGAAATTTTGGCTCTTAGTGTGGATGAGCCGCGTGGGGCAGGGAAAATGACGTGACAAGCCTGTTGCGCAGTCATTTCCTCTGCGAAATGACTGCGATGTAACATGTCACCGCATCACGCTATCAAGAAAAAGGTGCATCGGGAACTAGGTGGAAAAATCTTGGAAGAACGGAGCGTCGTGTGTTTCATGGTCGGCGACGAAAGATCCCCCAGGCCGGGGCCGGTATTGTGTGGGTCCCGGCCGTGGTGGATATCACGTCAGGGTAGGGGTCAGTTGGCGGAGAGGGTGTCGTGGCCCCTCGAGCCACGTGGCAAAGGGGCGTGGGGTGAGGAAACGCACCCGCAGCTGGTCCCGGAGCGCATCCGCGGTGAGGCCTTGGACGCTCACGCTGACCTGGAAGTCCATTGTTTCGCACGCGTAGGTGAGGATGTCCTTCGCCGTCGTGGTGTCGATCTGCTGCAGCGGCGTTGTCAGTCCCATGCCGGTGCGCTTGACCGTTGCCTCTTTCCGGGTCCACAGCGCACTGAGGTCGTTCTTGCGTTGCAGATGCCTTCCGAGGCGACGTTCCCCCGGAGCCGCCATATAGTGAAACAGATCCTGCTCAAAGGGGACGGGGCCTGATATGTCAACCCCCACCGGCATCGGGGCCAACGCGCAGGCACACAGAGCCGAGTCGTGGGACCAGTTGAAATGCAGGCCGGAATCCTTGCTGAATCCCGGTTTCCCGAACCTGCCCACCGTTATCACCGGTAGTGGGCGGCGGTGGCGCTCCGTCCACAGTTTTTGAAGTTGCGCGAACACCACGACGCTTGTGTAGCGGTCCACCCTTCTGTCGTAGTTCTCGCTTCGTTCCTGTCGCTCATGTGGTAGTAGTGATTTCAAGGTCCTGAAAGAATGAGCGTCAAGTGTATCGGCATCAGTGATGACGAGATCGATTGTCATGTTGCCTTCTCCAATATCAGACACGCATTATGTCCCCCGAAACCCAGCGACAGGGAAACAGCGCGTGCGAGTTTGGTTTTTCTGGAGGCTTTCAGCACTACATCGATGTTGATGTGTGGATCCAGCTCTGAAGTGCCAACCGTGGGTGGTACCTCATCGCGAAGTAGTGTGAGGACCGATGCGATCGTTTCCAGGGCGCCTGCCGCCCCCATGAGGTGACCGGTCATCGATTTTGTCGAGGTCACGGGGGAATGAGGCCCAAATGCTCGGGAGATGGCTCGGGATTCCACGCGGTCGTTCTTGACGGTTCCTGTGCCATGAGCATTGATGTGTACGGTTCCTGAGGTGGGACCAGCTTCTGCCAAGGCGTCATCGATGGCCCGGGCCACGGCCGCACCATCGTCGGAGGGTGCCGTGATGTGAAACGCATCCGTGGTGTTCCCATAACCCGTGATCCGTGCAAGGATCCTGGCACCGCGGGCCCTGGCGCGATCCTCTCGCTCCAGGACCACAGCTGCACCGCCCTCGCCCATGACGAATCCTGCCCGGGTCCTGTCGAAGGGGAGGCTCGCGCGATCGGGGTCACCGACCGGGGTGAGCGCGCGCAGGTTCTGGAATCCTGCCATGGCCAGCCGAGTTCCCAGCATCTCCGCCCCGCCGCATACCATGGCATCGGCATAGCCGTGACGGATGGCACGGGTGCCTTCACCGATGCTCATGGCACTTGACGCGCAAGCTGACACGTGAGCGAGAGACGGGCCATGTGCCCCCAGCTCGATGGCGGCCATTCCGGCCAGGATGTTGGTTGTCCACTTGGGAATCAGCAAGGGGGAGACCCTGCGCGGCCCTGTTCGTTGTAGGGTTTCGTACTCGTTCACGACAGTGGTGGCACCTCCCAGGCCCGACGTGAGATAGACGCCGAGCCGGAACGGATCGACCTCTCCGAGCACACCCGCCTGGGAGACAGCCTCGCGAACAGCGGCCAGGCCGAAAGTGGTGTAAGGATCCTGCCGACGAAGTTCCAGGGCTGAGAAGTGACTTTCCGGCTCGAACCCCGCCACAGGAGCGTAAACTTGGACGGTCAGGCCTTCTTGTCGTTCCTTGGGGAGGGGAACAATGCCGTGGCGTCCCAGGAATAGGTTTCTCTCGAACTCGTCAGTGGTGGCGCCGAGGGGACTCACCACACCCATGCCGGTGATTACTACGTCGTGCATGATGAGAGCTCCTCAGTGGCCGGTTACAGGTTGTGCAGCCTCTTCGAGGCAGTCGAAGAGATCCTGCACGGTTGTGACTTTGTCAGTGAACTGGATGGTCTGTCCCAGTTCGTCCTCCAGTTTCATGGAGAACTCAAAGACACCGATCGAGTCGAGCCCCACGACATTCAGGTCATCCTCAAGGGTGAGCGTCTCCGGGGTGCGGGTGGTGAACTCGGCCAGGGCGGTGATGAAATCGATTTCGGTCATGATGGTTTCTCCTTGTGTCATGAGGTGGGGTGTGAAATGGGGTGTCGCGGCTGTTGAGGGCGCAACCAACCATGGGGTCAGGAGCTGAGTTGCTCTCCTGATCCGTGTTTCGGGGTGTTCTGTGTGTTCTGGGTTTAGAAACCGAGGCCGCGCAGCCAGGCCAGGAGGTCGTCCTCGCGTTGTGTGGCGTGTGCAGGATGCCAGCGGTTCATGGAACGCGAGTCCACGAGCCGCCCGTCTCGCAGGTACACCACTCGGTCTGCGCGGGCTGCGCATGTCGGGTCATGGGTGACCATGACGATGGTCCGCCCATCGGCGTGAACTTCAGACAGGGCGTCCATGACCTCGGTGGTCATGGAGCTATTCAGCGCTCCGGTGGGTTCGTCGGCGAACACGATGGTCGGTTCACTGGCCAGTGCCCGGCAGATGGAAGCGCGCTGGAGCTGGCCACCGGAGACCTCTGTGATTCCGTGCTGCTTGACGTGTCCGATGCCGAACCGGTCGAGCAATGCATCCACACGGGATGCTGCTTCGCTGGCTCTCTTCGGG
>JABCNW020000166.1 GCA_013333945.2 Propionibacterium sp. | reverse complement strand
CTGCGCGGGAATCCTCGGGTCGACTACTACCCGGCGCGGCTGTCCACCACCCCCCAGCTGTTTCGTGGGGCACTGCCTCCGGATGTCGTCGCGGTGCAGCCCTCGCGGGTCGTTGACGGGAAGGTCAGTCTCGGCATCGAGGTGCAGGTGCTGCCAGGTGCCATCGACGCCGCGAAACAGCGCGGCGCGATTCTGGTGGCGCAGATCAACGAGAACCTGCCGTTCATCCACGGCGACGGGGTGCTGTCGATCGACGACATCGACCTGGCCGTCGAGATCGCCGAACCGGTGCCGGTGGCACCCGAGGGCAGGATCGACGACGAGTCCGCGGCGGTCGGGGAGAGGCTCGCGGCGATGGTGCCCGACGGCGCCACGCTCCAACTCGGCATCGGTGCACTGCCGGAGGCGGTGATGCAGGCGCTGCGGAACAGCCGTGGACTCAGGGTGTGGACCGAGCTGATGGCCGATGGTTTCTTCGGGCTGCTGCGTTCCGGTGCCCTCGACGATACCCACCCCATCACCGCGACCTTCGCCTACGGTTCCGAGGAACTCTACGCCTGGGCCGACGACAACCCGCAGCTGCGGCTGCTGCGTTGCGAAACCACGAACAGCCCCGGGAACATCGCCCGACAACCGGCGGTGACCAGCATCAACACCGCGCTGCAGGTCGACCTGTTCGGGGCCATCAACGCCACCCGCGTCAACGACCGCATCATCTCCGGTACCGGAGGGCAGGCCGACTTCATCGTCGGGGCCCTGCAGTCCCCGGGCGGGCAGGCGATCATCGCGTTGAAGTCATGGCACCCGAAAGCCAACCGCTCCACCATCGTTCCCAAGCTGACGGAGCCCACGACGTCGCTGCAACCGTCCTGGGTGGTCACGGAACAAAACACCGCCCGCGTCTTCGGGGCCTCCCAGCGCGACCAGGCGCTGGGGCTGATCGAGGCGGCCAGGCCTGAGGCCCGCGATTCGCTGCGCGCCGAGGCCGAACGCATGGGACTGCTCGCCTGAGGGACCTCTCTCCTGCCCGCTGACTCAACTGGCTTTACAGCAGAGAGCTCACTGTCTCAGCTGATCCTCGGTGTACTCGGTGCCGTCGGGGGCTGTGAAATGCACCTTGCCGCCGCAGTCGTAGCGGATGATCGGGGTTTTTTGCCTGTAACGGTTGTCCACCTCGATTTTGCACTCCGCCTTGGAACCGGAATTGATCTTCTGAATCGAACGCGCCAACACCAGGGCGTCGAGTTGGGTCGGATCGAAGGGGGTGAGGGAGGAAGCCTCCTTGATTCTGGTCGTGTACACCGGCAGTGCGGCGGAGCGGATGCGTCGTGCGGTGATGCCGTTGTTCGCCGGCAGGTCGATCCAGTACCCGGTGTTGGGCCCGAAACCGATCTGTGTGGCGGCGCGGCTTCCAGCGATGACGGCAGCCAGGCCGTCGGTCAGATCCGCCACGGATGTGTAGCCGAGGTTGCGCACCGGGGTGCCGTCCTTCTCGAAAAACACGGTTTTTGTCTCGGGGATTGTGGTGACGGTGAGGTAGACCTCGCCGGAGCGCTGCTCGACGATCTGCATGATCTTTTCCATCCCTGTCGCTCCCATGCGAGTGGCGGTATCGAACAAATCGTTGATGTTCCCCAGTGGATAATCGGTTGGGCGGAAGGTGGTTTGTCCCAGGTATTGGATGTCGGAATCCGCAGGGGTGATCTGATTGGCGCGCCACCGCAGAGTGAACGGTTTCTGGGTTGTGTCCAGCACCGTGAGGGTGACCTCGGAGGTCGAAACATCGAGTTTCAATGCGGGGCGGTTGTTCGTGATCTCCATCATGCGGCGCACGATCTGTTTCGCACCGCCCGTAGCGAGGTCCTGAGTGACGCTCATCGGTACTGGGAAGGCCACCGGCGGTGTCGGTGTGACGTTCGCATCCGGGGTTGCGCTCACGGAGATGGCAACGGATGGGGTCGGCGAGGGGGCGGGATCAGATGTGGACGCGCATCCTGCGAGCAGCACGACCATCGCGATGACGATGACGCGGCGCAGATTCACCGGTTCATTCTAGGGTCAGTGCTGGATCGGGTCGCAAAACCCATGTCCTGATCCAGGTCATTCTTTGGGGTGAGAACCATCATGTGCATGCGACTCCGGTGGCGTGGTTCGGGCAATAGCCTCCCGGATTCTTGTGCAGGTACTGCTGGTGTTCCTCCTCCGCGTGGTAGAAGGCGGCGCCATCGGTGATCTCGGTGGTGATCTCGCCGAATCCGGCTTCGGTCATGCGGGTCTGGAAGGCATCGCGGGATGCGATGGCTGCCGCGTGCTGGGTGGCGTCGACCGGGAAGATTGCGGACCGGTACTGGGTGCCGATGTCGTTGCCCTGCCGGAAGCCCTGGGTGGGGTCGTGGTTCTCCCAGAAGATCCTCAGCAGGTCCTCGTAGCTGATGCGTGACGGATCGAAGACCACCCGAACTGTTTCCGTGTGTCCGGTGAGTCCGGTGCAGGTCTCGCGATATGTGGGGTTCGGGGTGAAGCCTCCCATGAACCCGACGGCGGTGTTGACCACGCCGTCGGTGCTCCAGAACAGTCGTTCCTCACCCCAGTAGCACCCCATCGCGAAATAGGCGACCTCACAGCCCTCAGGGACCTTGTCCAGGCGCAGGCCGAGCACGGCATGTCGGGGCATGGT
>JABCNW020000165.1 GCA_013333945.2 Propionibacterium sp. | reverse complement strand
CCACCCCGCCCTCGCCAAGGTGCAGAAGCTGCTGCTCAAGATCAGCAGCAACCTGCAGAAGGCCGACGAGAACACCTTCACGCTGCGCCACGAATCGGCTCGGGCGTTCATCCGGGTCGACGAGGAGGACACCACCTCGTTCGTCACCATCGAGATCCTCATGGTCAAGGAGCTCACCCTCACCCCCGAGCTGCTGGAGTTCGTCGCCCTCGACAACTCCTACACCTTCGGACACATCTACCTCGAACCCATCGACGACTCCGCCGTTCTGATGTTCCGCCACACCCTCCTGGCCGACAACCTCACCGAGAACGCCCTCGCGTGGGCGGTCGTCGGCATGCTGAAGTCCGCCAACCAGGACGGCAAGGAGATCGCGAAACGCTTCGGAGGCAAGCTCTTCCACGAGGAATGAGTCCCCGGCGACATCCTTCACCTCAATCGCCCCACACCCGCAGACGGCACCGCCCGCAGGTGCGGCCTGAACGTGCCGGTGGGCGGGAAAGGAAGTCCTTTCCCGCCCACCGGCACGGATTCACCGATGTGATGGCGACCTTTACGCCTGCCAGGCCGCGTTGACCAGGGCGCCGCGATCCACGGGCTTGCCCGCCTCAACACCGATCGCCTTGGCGACGTCGTCAGGCAGCGGCTGGCCCGAACCGACCGCGGGTCCACCGGGCTTGGGATGGAAGTCGGAGGTCTTCCATGCCGTCGGGTCCGCGGCTTCCTTCACGAAAAGGGGGTTCTCCTCGCGACTGCCCCGCAGATCCAGGCCATTGGCTTCGCGACCGGCAGCAGTCACGTGTTCATTGTTGGTGAAATCGGCGAGGGTTTCCGCGTTGACGCTGTCTCCCGGCTTGTTCGGTCCCCAGTTCCATAGCACGGTGGTGCTGGGCACGTTCGCCTGCGCAGGGGCCCGGTAGTAGGCGTTGTGGTCGATGCCGGTGACCATCTCATTGGCGTAGACGGCGCCGGAACCGTCGGTGTTCTGGGCGCCGGTGACCTTCATCATCATCGAAAAGGCCCAGGGATCACCGTCCTTCGCAGTGGTCTGCTCGGAGGAAAGGATGTTGTTGTAGATCGCGGTGCCGGTGGTGTCCCACGACAAACCGTGCTCGACGCTCCACGGCTGCGGTCTCGTGCAAGAACCGTCCTCGTAGCGCTCGTTGCATCCCTTGGAACGGTCATCCTGCTGGATGAAGATGCTCGTCAACGCATGCGAGATGGTGTTGTTCCAGATCTGGGTGTCGTCCGATCCCGAAACGTGGATTCCGACGCCCGCCCCTTCGACGATGTTGGAGGCGATCATGTTCTTGGAGGAGACCTCGTTGAAGATCGCGACCGGCACGTTGACGAAGTAGTTATCCACGATCTGGGAGTTGATGACTCCCTCGTCGAACCAGACACCAATCCGATGATCCGTGCTGTAGTTCTCTGGCAGGGAGGCGTCCTTGTCCAAATTCGAGTAGTCGACGATGTTGTGGGCGAAGCGGATGCCCTCCGCGTGCGTGATCTTGGTGTCCCCGAGGGTGCAGTAGGCGCCGCAGGCGGTGGTGATGAAACCCGAGGTGTTGTTGGACGTCCACCGGTTGTGTTCAACGGCGATGTTGCTGGACTTGTCGATCCCGAAGCCGCCCGCGCCGTTGTTCTCGAAAACGTTCCCGCTGACCGTCGAATTCTGCGAGTTGGCGACACCCAGAGCCGAGGCCGCCGAGGAGTAGCGGAAGGTCGAGTTCTCGATCACAAGATCGTTGGCCCAGGCGAACACCATGGCACCGCCCGTGAAAAGCTTGATCTCGGGGTCGTTGTAATCCCATTCCTGCACAGGCGAGTACTTCTCGACCGTCACCCCCTTGAGCGCGGCCCCGGCCGCCGTGATGGTCAGGGCTCGCGAGTGCTGGACCACCTCCACCGTGTGCTCAGCCGGGTTGACACCGATGACGTAGGAAGTGCCGGTGTGCGGTTTGACGTTGTAGCCGCCCCGGCTGTTGCCGGGTTCCTTGAGCGTGACGGGGTCGGGATCGTCGACGAAGAAGCTGGAGGACGTCACCTCGTCCCTGGTCGCGACCTGGGTGAGGGGCTGACCGTCCACGAACACCTGTTCGGGATAGGCGGCCATACCCTCGACGGACGGGTCGGCGTTGGTGGTGCAGACATCGCAGAACCGCACCATGTCGTGGGCGGTCGCCCAGGTGCCGTTACCGGCGTCCTTCCACGTGGTGGGGTTCTTCGCGCCCGAGAACACGGGTGTGGCCCCGGTGTCGTCGTTATGTCATGTGGAAAGAATGTGTGGCGTACACGCTCCCCAACCTTTCACGACGTCGCGAAAATCTTTCACCTAGACCTCGCTCCGGGACTGCGGTAGAGCATGACGCAACTCGTTGCGATTGAAGCAACTCATCTGTAGGGTCGTTCCATGGGTGTCGAGGAACGGGTGCGACAACTGATCAGGGAATCGGACCTGACCCACACGGAGTTCGGGGCCCGCATCGGCCTCGAGAAGACCAAGCTGTCCAAATCCCTCGCGGGCCACAGAAGGTTCACATTCCTGGAGTTGGCACTCGCGGCACAGCAGGGCGGCGTCACCGTCGACTGGCTGCTGACGGGCACCGAGGACGATTTCGCCGCGGCGGCGCGCACCGGAGCGGACGGGGTCGCCAGTGCCTCGCTCAGCCGCGCCCGCGAGCTGACGAACCTGCGCGAAGCCCTGGAAGGTTTCGGTTTCCCCCAGCAGATCCGCTTCGAGGCCGGGGACCTGAAGGGCAACCGCTGGGCTTTACAGGGAATCGATCTGGCCAAGCGATTGCGCCACAGCTTCCACTCCCCTGTGGAACAGGCGGCCAATCTGGCGACGCTGATCGAGACAGATCTCGGAGTCGACGTGGCCATCCAGCCCCTCGGGCGGCTCGACGGGCTCGCGGCGACCACCGGTTCGGCCCGGCTGATCCTGGCCGCCACCTCCGTCGCGCCCACCCGTCAGCGATTCACCCTGGCCCACGAACTGGGGCATCTGGCGGCCAGCGACGACCAGCAGCTCCACACCGCCGAGAACGTCTATGCCCGCGGCGGGGAGGGCGAGATGCGGGCCAACGCGTTCGCCGCGGAGCTGCTGATGCCGGAGGCAGCCCTGGCGGATCGCGTCCACCGGGGCTCGCGCTGGTTCGAGGAACTCACCTGGGAGCTGCGGGTCTCGCCGACCGTACTGGCCCACCGGCTAGGAAACCTGAAGCTAATCGACGAGGCTGAACGGGGCCGGTTGCTGACGGTGGACATGGATCACGTCGTCGCGACCCTGGACAGGCAGCAGGACTACGCCGCCCGCGTGGCCGAGGCCTCCCACCCCCGCATCCCGACCCTCCTGCTGCGCGACCTGCTGGCCGCCCACCGCCAGGGGCACACCACGCTGCTGCCCGTCGCGGCGCTGATGGGCATGTCCGGCGACGATCTTCGGGCGCAGCTGACCAAGAGCGAAGGCGAGTGATCCATGGCGCCGGTGACCTGTCCCGACACCACCTGCCGCGAGGTTGCCGATCCCCACCCTCTACTGCACGTGTCGTTATGTCATGTGGAAAGAATTTATGGCGTATACGCTCCACAACCTTTCACGAGGTCGCACAAATCTTTCACCCACCGCTGGAGGAGCAGCCCCACGCGACGAGCCAGCGTGCATCTTGATGCAGATGACAGACGTTATGATGCATCCATGCGCACCACGATCACGTTGGACGAAGGACTGCTGCGTCGCGCCAAGGAACGGGCAGCCTCCCAAGGGAAGACCCTGAGCGACGTGATCTCTGACAGCCTGCAGGTCCTGCTCGCAGAACAACCACAGCCACGCCACAAAATCACACTGCCGACCTTCGGCGGTAGCGGCTTCCAACCGGGCGTCGACCTTGAGGACAAGGAAGCCCTCGCGGTCCTCCTTGAGGATGGCGACCGTGCTGCTTGCTGATGTCAATCTCTTCATCTACGCGCACCGGCCCGAATCCCCTCGATTCGACGAGCACAAGGCATGGCTCACTACCGCTTTGTCGGGAGACGAACCCTTCGGGATCTCTGAGCAGATCCTGTCCGGTTTCCTCAGGATTGTCACGAACCACCGGGTCTTTCGCGACCCGACACCTCCCGACGTGGCACTGGACTTCTGCCAGACGGTGCTGACAGCCCCATCGGCGGTCCGCATCCGCCCCGGAAGAGAACACTGGCGGATCTTCGAAAACCTCTGCCGAGACCTCAGGGCCCGGGGCAATGTCATTCCCGACGCATTTCTGGCGGCCATGGCCATCGAGGTCGGCGCCACCTTCATCACCACGGACGCCGGATTTGCCCGTTTCCCCGGGCTCAGATGGCGTCGCCCCTTCGACACCAATCCCGGTCGCCGCTGAACCCACCCACTCCAGAACAGGACGGCCCAGCCCGGGACCCTCATCCGTCAGCGGACCCATTACTCAGGTGCAGCAGCCTCGCTGGCACCTACGCGTGTTTTCGGGATGTCGTGCAATCGCCTCGTTGCGCCACGGATCTTCGAGTCCCTGGTCACCTTTCCCATGAGGGCACGTGCCACGACCGACGGGCTGCGAACATCGCACCTGCGAGCGCCTCGTCGACAAGGTGGTCGTCACCACCGGCGAATACGCCTACCGTCGCGACGACAGGGTCGCGGTCATTCCCCTCGAACTGCTGTCCTGAAGGGCGAGGACCCGACCGTCCCTCAGTCCACCTCGACACCCACCGCACGCCGTCCCCGCGGTTCCGGCTCGGGGGATGCGACGGTCAGGGCAGCGATGCCCGTCGTGATGGGGACGCTCAGCACCAGGCCAATGGCACTGCCGAGAGTGCGGACGATCTCGCCCGCAAACATTTCCGCGTTCAGCAGGGCGACGGCGGAGCGGTCGGTGAAGTAGAGCAGCAGGAGCACCGCCATGGACCCTCCCGCGTAGGCGAAGACGATGGTGTAAATGGTGGAGGCGATGTGGTCGCGACCGATCCGCATGCCGGCGGCAAACAACTTCCCCCGACCCATCGCCGGGGCCGCGGCGCGCAGCTCCCACACCGCAGAGCTCTGCGTGATCGTCACGGCGTTGAGCACGCCGAGCCCACCGACGATAATGCCCACCATGAGCAGCTCCCGGAAATTCATCCCGGGCAGGAGCTGCGCCAGGTCGTACTCGTTCTCCTCGGCGAAACCCGACAGCCGGGCGAACTCCGCGGACAACGCCCCCAGCCCAGCCGTGACCGCCAACCCGAGCAGTGTTCCGGCCAGGGCCGTCGACGTCCGGATCGAGACGCCGTGGGCCACGTACAGCACCACGAACATGATCGCCGTACCCCCGACCAGCGCCACGACGATGCCCGGTTTGCCGGTGATGAGGGCGGGCAGCATGAAACCGACGAGCACCACCCCGGCGAACCCGAGCCCCAGCAGCGCGAACAACCCCTTCCAGCGCGCCACCGCCAGCACCACGATGACGAACAGCACGGCCAGTGCCCCCAACACAGGAAGCCGGTTGACCGACGAGTAGGACCAGCTGATCCCGTTGCCGGTGTCGATACGGTTGACCTCCATCACGTCCCCGGCCTTCAATCCGGACTGCGCCTGTGGGCCGAGCAGCGAGATCTCCACCGACGTGCCCGCATCCACACCGGTGTCGATGGTGGCCGTCGCCGTCAGACACTTCGCCTGCCCCACCTGCTGGGTGTCGCAGCCGTCCTTGATGTCGGTGATCGTTGCGGTCTCGTGGGTCAGGTTCTGGGCGTCGTAGGTTTTCTTCACCATGGAGGAGAGGTCCTGTCCCGACGGCCACAACCAGATCAACCCGGCCACCGTCAAGACCCCGAGCACCGCCAGGAAACCGATCAGGATGTTGCGTGCCATCCAGTTCACGCCAACGTGTTCCAGTTCCTCCGTCGAATGAGAATGTGAATGCCCTGCGCCCATGGACCAACACGATACCCGGCAGGTCGAGCCCACCCGTTCCGCGACAAATTGGGACGTATTCCCGCCGAAGTGGCGACCGCGACGGGTAGCCTTGCGGCCATGCTAGAGAGCGCCTGCTACCGGCACCCCGACCAGGCCACGGGGATCGTCTGCCAACGCTGCCACCGTCCCATCTGCCCCCGGTGCATGGTGGCTGGGTCCGTCGGATTCCAATGCCCCGAATGCGTCATGGCGGGTCGCAGGCAAACCCGCCAGGGGCAGCTGCCCTACGGCGGCTCCCGCGGCACCCGACCGGCGCTGACGTCGCAGGTGCTGGTCGGGATTAATGCGGTGGTCTGGCTGGCCATTCTGCTGACCGGGGGCCAGCGAAGCCCCCTGTTCAGGATGCTGGCGATCCAGACGCAGGGATTCTGCGCCACGGAACACTACATTTTTGCGGTGGACTCCCCTGCCCAGTGCGCCACCCTCGGGGCGTCATGGACGGAAGGTGTCGCGACCGGGGCCTGGTGGCAGGTGCTGACCAACGCCTTCACCCACCTCGACGTCATTCACATCGCCTTCAACATGGCGGCCCTCTACGTGCTCGGCCCGCAGCTCGAATCGGTGCTGGGACGCGCCCGGTTCCTGGCCCTCTACCTGGTTTCGGCGGTGACCGGTTCCGCCCTGGTGATGTGGTTTTCCGACCCGTACATCACCACCATGGGGGCTTCCGGGGCGATCTTCGGAATGATGGGCGCGGTGCTGCTGATCGCGTGGAAGCATCACGGCGACGTGCGCACCATCCTCGTCTGGTTGGGCGTGAACGTGGCCATCACCTTCGTGGGGTCGAGCTTCATCTCCTGGCAGGGTCACCTGGGTGGCCTGCTCGGTGGCATGGCCGTCACCGCTGCCCTGATCTGGCTTCCCCGCGAACAGCGGGAGCGCTGGCAGTGGCCTCTGGTGGGTCTGGTCGCGGTGCTCGCCGTCGCCGCCATCGTGGCGCGGGCAATGACCATCACGGGCTG
>JABCNW020000164.1 GCA_013333945.2 Propionibacterium sp. | reverse complement strand
GGTGTTCAGCAGCTTGGTTCCCGGTTTGCCGTGCAGCCGCACCGCCACCAACCCACAGGCGTGGATCTGCTCGGCCGCCGCCAGCGCGGCCTGCCAGTCGGAGTCGGGGGAGTCGGCGGTCAGCGACCGGCAGCGGTCGGCCAGGATGTAGGCCCCCTGCTGGGCGCGTTTCAGCAGCAGCGTCGCCGCGGGTTCGGCGGAGACGTCGCCGAGCCGCGGAGCACGCACCGCAGTCACCAGCGGGTCCGTCACGTCGAGGGCCGCCTGCCGGGGCGTGGCAGCCTTCTCGACGGCGGATTCCACGGCCTGCCGCCACTCGGGGTCGAGAACGTTCGCCAACCCCCGCACGTGTCCCCGGAACTTCTGGAGGGCATCCGTGATGGCTTCCTCGTCGCGGTACTGCGCCCGGACGAGACCTTGCAGATCGGCGGCGAACAGCCCCGTCACGAACGCCTCCATGGTTGCTCCGCGATTCAGCGGACCGGGGGTCGGGAAGTCGGTGCCACCGGTGGCGGGCGGGCCGAGGCGCTGCTGAAGGCTTGGGAATTCGTCGACGGCGGTCGCGGAGACCGCGTCCAGCGCGGCCAGCACGTGCTCCAGCTGGTGTCTGCCGAGCAGGTCGGTGGGGGTGAGGGTGGCCTCCCGGTAGCGGGCCGTCGCCATACCTCCGCGACGCACCGTGACCCGTTCGTCGCGGATGCTTCCCAGGGGCCCGTCGGGTCCCCGCAGAAGGTATTCGACCCGCTGGCATTCCAGCGCGGCCACCGGTCCGAGCACGGCGCGGCGCACCAACGGTCGAGTGAGGTCGGCGAACTCCTGGGGCAGCTCAGCGGTGGCCCCCATGGGAACGATCCGTTCGGCGGGCAGATGCGGAGCCCATGCGGGTGCGGCGAGGTACCAGTCCCCCAGCCCGCCGAGCACCCGATGCGCCAGCACCACCCCGGCGCGCAGCAACCGGTCGTCGGCGCTGTCCAACACGGTCACATCGATGCCGTGGCTGGCTGCGCGGCGCTCCATCAACCCGGTGATCCCGATGGCATCCGACAACAGGGACGGGGCATCAGCCTGGAAGGGAAGGTCGAAACGCATCACCGCCGGTCGCTCGAAACCCATGGCATCTACCTTCCCACAAGGCCAGAGGAAACCGGAGCGACGCTCGAGGTGACTACCTGGCTGGGCCAGAACCCTTCCCCAGGTTGGTTGATCCAGGCCACGAGCAAAGGTGACGATTTCGACATGCCAGGGGCCCTTGTTGCAGATGAGTTCGGCCTTGTACAGCGATGAGAGCGCCTCGGCCAGTTCGCTGAAACCATCGTCGTACGAGTCGCCCATCGACCGGATGGAGGCGACGACGACGAGGAACAGTTGCGTGCTCCTCAGTCCGTTCAAGCAATGACGCGGATCGTGATGCGCTCACACACAATCACCCGACACCACAGCGCCAGCATCTGGCCTGGCGTCGCACTCAACGATGGGTGGAACGATTCTGCCCCAGGGCGCTGCGCCCTGAGATCGCTATGCACTCTTGAATCGTCGACTTGTCATCCAGGCAACGCAGCATGTGGCCAGCGACATCAGCCCTGGGGATTGGCCATCCCAGCCAGCCGCTCTCAGCATCCCGAAGCTCTCGGACCATGCCCGTGGCCCGCTTGTTGGTCAGACCTACCGGTCGGACGATCGTCCAATCCAGTCCCGATTCTTGGACCACTTGTTCCTGGGTGGTGTGGTCGGCGAGGGCCGGAGCGAGCATACGGGTTACCAGGTGCCGCATGCCGGGGAGCAGCATTCCTGCAGAAGCACCAGCACCCAACGAGGACTGCACGATGATCCGACGTAGGCCTATCTTCCCGGCAGCCTTGAGGACGGCCTGGGTGATGGCCGTTCGATCACGGCTGCCGTCGTTACCGCCATTGACGGTGACAAAAACCGCTGTGGCATCCTTCAACGCCTGGCGCACGACCTCCGGGTCACGGGCATCGCCGGACACAAGGCGCGCCCCAACAGGACCAGCACCACGACGGGAAAGACACGTGACCTCAAAGCCCCGCTTCAGTGCCAACTCCGCAAGTTCCCTACCCGTGCCGGACGAGCCGCCGATGACGCAGATCCGCCGTCGGGCACCCTCGCGCTGGTGCGCAACGAGGGTCTGAGGTTCCGTGCTGATCGGTTTGTTGACACGTCTCATCACGCCTGTCGCGATCCGGCGCAGGGGCGGGGTCCAGCGATCCCGGAACTGAATCCACGGCCCAATGGCGTCCCGATAAGGCATCCGGCCTGCATCGGGGCCGAAAAGCCGGCTCTCCAGATCACCGGCCTTCTGACCAACGAGACCAGCTACCGCCGAAAGAATTCGGAGCCCAACGTTGCTAACAGATCGAACCGGATCCTCGTTGGCGACGTTGTCCTTGAGGTGACAAGCGTACTCACCGAGTGCCTTCAGGTCGGGAACTCGACCCTCGTCGTATTCGCGCAACGGCATCGAGCTACCAGAGGCCAGCGCGTCGGCCAGCAGCATCGCGTCCTCCAGACCGGAATTGACGCCCTCACCTGTCGGCGGGATGACGGAATGGGCAGCATCACCAAGAAGGACGAGCCACTCATCATGGGACACCCGGGGACAGCGCACAACGGCACCACCGAAGGGCGCCCGCCCGAAGAAATCCT
This sequence comes from Propionibacterium sp., assembly GCA_013333945.2. Lineage (GTDB taxonomy): Bacteria > Actinomycetota > Actinomycetes > Propionibacteriales > Propionibacteriaceae > Arachnia. The sequence continues at coordinate 2,499 of JABCNW020000164.1, read as the reverse complement.
CATAGGCGTCACGAGTGAGCAGGGGAAGGACGAGCGGGGCGTACTGCCGCAGGTGCCGACGCAGGGCATTGATGTGGTCCTCCGTAGGCTCCCTCGACAGAAGCAAGGCCTCCGCTGGGTCACCCTTGATGGCCGTGACCGCAACGCACCACACGCCGTCCGGCAGCGTCGCAGTGTAGATACCTTTGCCCGTGAAGATGTGATGCCAATTCGGATCCAGTCCGGGAGCCACTGCACCAGGTGCCGAGAACAGGACACGGAACTGGACGCCCCAGTCACTCACGTCCGGGGCGAAATCAGCACGCTGCGCAGCCATGCTCTGACGCGTCTTCGACCAGACCCCATCACATGCGATGACCAGGCCGTTTCCCACCTCGACGGTGCTGGGGCCTGTGAACTGCAGGGTTCGGGAGGCCAGATCGATGGCCTCCAGCCTGTGGCCGGTGCTGAGAGTGATTCGCCGGTCCTGTTCCACTGCAGCCAGAAGGATGCTCGTGAGCCGGGCTCGGGTGGTACCGATGATGACACCAGAGCGCAACGACGCAAGCATCCGGCGCCCGGCACGGATCTTGAATCCCTCGACAAGTTCACCCTGCGCGCGCAACTCCTCGACCAGACGCGGATCGATACGCCGCAACGTCTCCTGACCACGCGGATTCACCCCGATCGGGTAACTGTTCGCGTCGGCCAGAGAAATGACATCCCTCGCCTCGTGGATTGTGACGCGCCGGTCTTGGGCAGCCAACAGCAACGCCGTGGCCAACCCGACCGGGCCGGCACCGATGATGTGAATATCCGGGTCACCCATGGGCCATCCTTGCCTTCTTGGAATTTCCTTCCCCCACCGTGGACGACATGCTACTCGGGGCGCCTGGTAGCCTGGCGGAGCGGTTTTCAGGCCGCGGGACCTCCCACCAGCCGGTCGGGAACCAACAGCAGCCATTTCTTGCCCATCCGGGGCCCCGACTCAGAGTTCATCCTCGTCCCGGTTGAACCGGTCGATGCTGACGACCCCTTCCACCTCGCTCAACTGAGTCATGACAACAGACAATTCCGGTCCGGAACGGAATCTCATCCGGGCACGGACAAGCTGGCGTCCGCCGAGCACGTGCTGCCTGGTGTTCACCAGGGCGGTCTCACAGCCGAGCGAGTTGGCGTGGGTCAGGATGTCGCGCAGAGCCCCGCGTCCGTCCTCGTAGGTGATCAGCAGCGTGCTGCGATCCCCTGACGCCGGTAGAAGGCGCCCCAGCGGAGCGACGATGAACACTGCGACGAAGTGCAGGACGGTCGCGAACACCGCCAACGGGATCAGGCCTGAACCACACGCCATGCCGATGGCCGCAGCCAGCCAGATGGACGCCGCCGTCGTCAGGCCACGGACCACATCGCGGTTGACGAAGATGAGCCCGGCCCCAAGAAAACCGATGCCAGACACGATCTGCGCCGAGATCCGTGAAGGATCCCGGGTCACCTGATACTCGGCCAGCCCGATGAACCCATGCACCGAGATCAGGGTGAACACGCAGCTGCCCAGCCCCACCAGCGAGTGAGTGCGGACACCGGCTGCCTTGTGCTGGAACTGCCGTTCCAGGCCAATGATGCTGCACAGCATAAAGGCGAGCGTCACCAGTCCCAGCTCCAGCGGAACCTTGCTCCAATCGAACAACACCGTCATCTACCCCCATGGGCCAACACCCACTTGAGCATAGTGGTTCGATGCGCCAGAAACTGCGTTGACCGATGGTCGTGCAGGCGGAGAAAAGGGACGAGACCCTGCCCGAGCCGGACGACCCGCTCAGTCAGCTGACGCAGAACGCGCCGCCCCGGCTCACTCGGCTTTGGGGGTGGTCTTCTTCCTCGTCGTGGTTTTCTTCGCTGCGGTTGTGGTCTTCTTCTTGGCGGTGGTCTTCCGGGCGGGTTTCTTCGCCGGGCCCTTGGCGCGTTTCTCCGCGAGCAGTTCAAAAGCACGTTCCGGGGTGATGGTCTCGGGCGAATCGTCGCGACGCAGGGTGGCGTTGGTTTCGCCATCGGTGACGTAAGGGCCGAACCTCCCCGACTTCAGCACGACGGGTTTCCCGCTGGACGGGTCGGCGCCGAATTCCTTCAGCGGAGGGGCAGCAGCCGCTCGTCCACGAACCTTGGGGGCGGCGTAGATGGCGAGGGCCTCTTCGAGGGTGATGTCGAAGATCTGTTCCTCGCTGGTCAGTGACCGCGAGTCGCTTCCCTTCTTCAGATACGGCCCGTAGCGACCGTTCTGCGCGGTGATCTCGACGCCTTCCGGGTCTTTACCGACCACCCGGGGCAGGCTCATGAGGCGTTGCGCTGCGGCCAGGTCGATGCTGTCGAGGGACATCGACTTGAACAGCGACGCCGTCCGGGGTTTCACCGACTTCGGGGTTCCCTCCGGCAGCACCTCGGTCACGTAGGGTCCGAACCGGCCGTTCTTCGCCACCACCATGCGCCCGGATTCCGGGTCGACGCCGAGTTCGCGTTCCTCGT
>JABCNW020000163.1 GCA_013333945.2 Propionibacterium sp. | reverse complement strand
CGACAAGCTGATTCGCCGGCATCCCCACGTCTTCGGCGGCGGTGAGGTTCCCGAGAATCTCAGGCAGACCTGGGAGCAGAGCAAACGCCAGGAGAAGGGGCGCACGTCGTCGCTGGACGGGATCGCCCAGGCCATGAGCTCCCTGGCGCGCACCCAGAAGGTGATCGCGCGGGCCAGGTCGCACGAGGTGCCGATCGAGTTTCCCGACGAACCCGTGACCGCCGATGAGGTGGGGGAACGGATCCAGGTCCTTATCGCCCGTGCCCAGGCGAGCGGGGTTGACGCTGACGCGGCGGTCAGGGCCGCGCTGCGGGGCCTGGAGGAACGCATCCGTCAGGCCGAGGGGGTCGCGGGAGGGGAGTGATTCCGGGGAATGCCGGATCCCGAGTTGCGCCCCTGACGCAGAGTGTGTACTGTGTTACACAGTTGACGGGCTGAAGAGCCCGTGGGAACACAACTTCACAGCGCGAGGACCGCCCGGGCCGACGATGTTCGGTTATCAAATTGGTAATGCGGACCTGCTCGGTCTGCTCGGGGTTCAAATCCCCTCGGCCCGCCTTCCGCGGACCGGCGTTCGGTCGTCTCCGAACGATGATGCACCCGGATGTCACCACACGCCCGGGCGGCCCTCGCGTATCGACGTCCCAGACCGGGCGGGCCGAAGAGCATCGGTTATCACTATTAATGAGGAGTCGCGGGTTCGAATCCCGCCCCCTTCGGGGGTAGCTCAGCGGCCCAGAGCGCCGGGCGCAAGCCCAGCCGGTGGTCACCCCACGCCCGCCCGGTCCCAGGAATCCATGGTCACCACGACAACCAGAAAGGAGGCGAGGTCATGGACCCCCTTCGCACCATCAGCACCCGAGTCACCCCGCAGAGCGAACCGGCCGACGCACGTCAGGCCCCCAACTCGGCGGGCGGGTACACCTTCCAGCTCGACGATCGGGCGCGCCTGCGTCGCTTCCTGACCCTGGGGGTCGACGGTGGCACCTACTACGCTGCTCCGCGTGAGCTCGCGCTCGACAACGCGAAGATCCTCACCCGGATGGCCTCCAGCGACCCGGCGGGCCTCGTCGGGACCATCATCGAGGTCTCCGAGGGAGGTGTCGCGCCCAAGCAGGGACCGCCCCTGTTCGCCCTGGCCTACGCGGCCTCCGTAGCGGAGTCGGCGCCCCTGGCCCTGGCGGCCCTGCCGCGCGTCGCCCGCACGGGAACGCACCTGTTCACCTTCGCGAGGTACGTCGGGCAGTTCCGTGGCTGGGGTCGCGGGCTCCGGCGCGCCGTCGGGTCCTGGTACCTCGACAGGGATGCCGACGCCTTGGCCCACCAGGCGGTCAAGTACCGTCAACGCGAGGGCTGGAGCCATCGCGACCTGCTGCGGCTGTCCCACCCCGCCACGGTGGTGCCGGAGCTGCGTTCCACCTTCGAGTGGATCGTGCGTTCCGGTGTCGACGAACACACCCCGCAGCTCATCCACGGTTTCATGGCCGCCCAGGCGACCCGTGACGTCGCGAGGTGGGTGGAGCTGATCCGCCAGCACCGCCTCACCTGGGAGATGCTCCCCGACGAGGCCGTGACCAAGGCTGAGGTCTGGGAGGCGCTTCTGGACGTCGGTATCCCGCAAACCGCGCTGCTGAGGCAGCTGCCGCGGCTCACCCGCCTCGGTCTGCTGCCGGGACTCGGGGGACGCACCGACGAGGTGTGCGCGCAGCTCACCGATCCGGAGCGGCTTCGTCGGGCACGGGTGCACCCCGTCGCCGTGCTGGCGGCGGCCCGCACCTACGCGGCTGGTCGTTCCTTCCGGGGCGGCTCGAGGTGGGAGCCCACCAGCAAGGTGGCCGACGCCCTCGATGCGGCCTTCCACACAGCTTTCGGTGCGGTCACGCCGGCGGGGAAGCGGACCCTCGTGGGGCTCGACGTCTCCGGGTCGATGGCCTGGGGAGGTCTCGCGGGCACCCCGCTCACTCCGAGGGAGGCCTCGGCGGCTCTCTGCCTCGTGCAGCTGGCCACCGAACCGCAGACCTCTGTGATGGCCTTCCAGGACCGTTTCGTGCCGCTGGACTTCTCGCCCAGGCAGCGTCTCGACGACGTGCTGCGGCGCATCGACGGCCTGCCCTTCGGGGCAACGGACTGTGCACAGCCGATGCTCCACGCGCTCAAGCGGAAGCTGGAGGTGGACACCTTCATCATCTACACCGACAACTAGACCTGGCACGGGAAGATCCATCCGCACCAGGCCCTGGCCCGGTACCGGGACACGATGGGCATCGATGCGAAGCTCATCGTGGTGGGCATGGCAGCGAACGAGTTCAGCATCGCCGACCCGGATGACCCCGGCATGTTGGATGTCGCAGGTTTCGACCTGAGCGTCCCGAACCTGATCTCGGAGTTCTCGCGTGGGCTCTGATGATCCTCTGCGTGGCGTCGTCCCGGCACCAACCAGTGCCCGGGCCGGCGCCCCGTGGCGTTCGCGGGGGGTGTCCGACCTCACGGCGGCTCGCGCCAGGGAGCTCCACGAGCAGGCGGCTGAGGCGGAACGCCACGCCTCACAGTTGAGGGCCGAGCGGGACCGGTTGATCCGTCAGCTGCGTGACGAGGATTCCGAACGCTGGTCCTACGGCGCCCTGGCGAAGGCGATCGGGTGCAGTCGCGAACTCGTGGCCCAGGTCGCCAAACGCCGGTGACCGGGTTTCCCAACGTCCGTGTATGGCGATTTGGGGGGTGACCCCTGTGCAGGCGTTGGATAGGCTGGGCCGGGAAGGACACCCTATGGTCTTCATTTCAAGGAAGGGCAAGCCCCATGGCAATCATTGAGTTCATTGACGCCCGCGAGGTCCTCGACTCCCGCGGCAATCCCACCGTTGAGGTCGAGGTGATCCTCGACTCCGGAGCGGCAGGTCGCGCCATCGTCCCCACCGGTGCCTCTACGGGTGCCTTCGAGGCTGTCGAACTGCGTGACGGCGGCGAACGCTACGGTGGCAAGGGCGTCCTGACCGCCGTCAAGAACGTGCTCGATGTCATCAGTGAGGAAGTCCTCGGTTTCGAGGCCAACGAGCAGCGCGCTGTTGACCTCGCCATGATCGAGCTCGATGGGACTCCGAACAAGGCCAAGCTCGGTGCCAACGCCATCCTCGGTGTGTCCCTGGCTATCGCTCACGCCGCAGCGGAGGAGGCGGAGCTCCCGCTCTACCAGTACGTCGGCGGCCCCAACGCTCACATCCTGCCCGTTCCCATGATGAACATCCTGAACGGCGGTTCGCACGCCGACTCCAACGTGGACATCCAGGAGTTCATGATTGCTCCCATTGGTGCCGAGTCGTTCACTGAGGCTGTCGAGATGGGGGCCGGTGTCTACCACGCCCTCAAGAAGGTGCTGAAGGACCGCGGCCTGTCCACCGGTCTGGGCGATGAGGGCGGTTTCGCCCCGAACCTCGACTCCAACCGCGAGGCCCTTGATCTGATCGTCGAGGCCATCAAGAAGGCCGGTTACGAACCCGGCAAGCAGGTCGCCCTGGCCCTCGACGTCGCCGCCTCCGAGTTCTACGAGAACGGGGTCTACAAGTTCGAGGGTGCCAACAAGACCTCCGAGGAAATGATCGACTACTACGCCGAACTGGTGGAGGCCTACCCGCTGGTCTCCATCGAGGACCCGCTGAACGAGGAGGACTGGGACGGCTGGAAGGCCATGACCGAGCGCCTCGGCGACAAGGTCCAGCTCGTTGGCGATGACCTGTTCGTCACCAACGTTGAAAGGCTTGGCCGTGGCATCGAGTCGGGTGTCGCCAACGCCCTGCTGGTCAAGGTCAACCAGATCGGTTCACTGTCCGAGACCATCGACGCCGTCGAGCTGGCCCATCGCGCCGGATATCGCACCATGATGTCGCACCGCTCCGGCGAGACTGAGGACGTCACCATCGCTGATCTGGCAGTCGCTCTTGGCTGCGGTCAGATCAAGTCCGGCGCCCCGGCCCGCACCGACCGTGTCGCTAAGTACAACCAGCTGATGCGCATCGAGCAGAACCTGGACGACGCAGCCGTCTACGCCGGACGTTCTGCGTTCCCGCGTTTCAAGGGCTGATGCCTCCCACGCATCGGTCACACTGGTCGCATGCCCAGTAATCCCAGGAACAAATCCGTACACAGTGGTCCGGGACGTGGTTCACCGCGGTCCCGGACCGCTGCTCGTCCAGGTGAGCGGATTTCCAGTGCACGGTCCCGCACGCGCCCCCTGGAGGCGGAGGCTGTAGCTCAGGCCACGGAGGAACGCCCCCGGCCATCCTCCTCCGAACGTGCGCTCGGGATGACGTGGCGGTTGCTGATCCTGGGGGTGGTGATGGCCGCCCTGGTGGTCACCCTCGCGCAGAGCCTGCGTGTCTACTTCGCCCAGGCGAGGGAGCTGGCGATACTGCAGCAGCAGATTGCCCAGAGTAAACAGGAGATCGCGACCCTGGACGACCAGCTGACGCGCTGGAGGGACCCTGCTTTCGTGAAGGCGGAGGCCAGGACCCGGCTCGGCTGGGTCGTTCCGGGGGAGACCGGATACCGGGTGATCGGAGCCGATGGCAAACCGATCGGTGGTGACTCCACCGTCTTGGCCCCCACCAAACCCAGCACCGGCATGTGGTGGCAGCAGATGTGGGGAACCGTCGGCGTGGCCGATGCGCCCGCGGAGGAGAAGTAAGGAATCGTGAAAACCAACACCGGGCGCACCCTGGAACCTGTGGGGGAGGCCCCGAATTCCGCTGATCTCGAGGTGATAGAAACCCAGTTGGGACGGACTCCACGGGGAGTGGTCGCGGTGGCGTGGCGTTGTCCCTGCGGGCGGCCCGGAGTCATCACAACACTTCCCAGACTCGACAACGGCACCCCTTTCCCGCCCGTCTACTACCTCACCAATCCGCGCTATGTCGCTGCCTGCTCGTCGTTGGAGGCCTCCGGGTTGATGGCGGAGATGACCCGACGGCTCGGTGAGGACGAGGACCTCGCCGCACGATACCGGGCGGCCCACGAGGCCTACCTCGCCGATCGCACCGCCCTCGGCGTCGTGCCGGAGATCGAGGGCATCTCGGCAGGCGGCATGCCAACCAGGGTGAAATGCCTCCACGTGCTCGTGGGGCACGCCTTGGCAGCGGGGCCGGGGGTGAATCCCCTCGGCGACGAGGCCCTGGCCCTGGTTCGTGAACGAGTGGGCGAGAATTGTTGCGAGGAACCGGCATGACGGTGGCCGCCATCGACTGTGGAACCAATTCCATCCGTCTGCTCGTGCTCTCGGGCAGCCGCGCGGCCCCCGTCGAACTGGCGCGTGAAGTGCGGCTGGCGCGTCTCGGACAGGGGGTCGATGCCACCGGAGAATTCCATCCCGACGCACTGGCCCGGACCTTCGCGGTGTGTGAGGAGTTCGCCCGGATCGTTCGTGACCATGGGGCGGAGAAGGTACGTTTCGTCGCGACCTCCGCAGCCCGCGACGTCTCCAACCGGCGGCTGCTGGTCGATGGGGTGCGTGAACGCCTGGGCGTGGGGGTGGATGTGATCTCTGGCCAGGAGGAGGCACGGTTGTCCAGCGCAGGTGCGCTCTGCGCCCTGGACGTGGCCTCACCGACCCTGGGCATCGATATCGGCGGCGGTTCCACGGAACTGGTGCTCGCGGACGGAGCCGCAGCGATCCTGCATTCGATTTCCCTCAATGTCGGTGCGGTGCGGCTGAAGGAGCGTTTCCTGCGTACCGATCCGCCGACTTCGGAGGAGCAGAAGGCGGCCCGGGATTTCGTCGGTGAGCTGTTGGACGGTTCTGGAATCGACTTCACGGCAGCTGCAGGTGCGGTCGGAGTAGCGGGAACCGTCACCAGCATCGGTGCTCGGGTGCTCGGACTGGAGAGCTACTCCCGTGAGGCGGTACATGGCCTGGTGCTGGAACGCGGTGATGTCGATGCGGTGACGAGGCACTGGCTTACCACCCCGGTGGGTCTCATAGAGCAGGAACCCTGCATGCAGCCGCTGCGCGCCGGGGTGATCGGGGCCGGGGCGTTGATTCTCGATGAGACGATTTCGCGGATTCCGGAGGAAAAAATTCGTATCAGCGAAACGGACATCCTTGACGCAATAGCCTTGGAGTTGCTGGCCTGAACAGGCCCCCGTAGCCCAATCGGTAGAGGCAAGCGGCTTAAACCCGCTCCAGTATGGGTTCGAGTCCCGTCGGGGGCGCCAGCAGCACCCACGTCACTGTCGTTTGTTGGGCAAGTCCGAGTGGTTGGCGAAGGTTGCTTCGGCCCTCCGGACGCTGTGCACCTGGTGGCGGGGGATGAGGTCCTCGAGAAAACCGTAGTCACGGCTGATGTGTGCGGCCCTCAGGTCCCCCGCGGTGGCCCTGCGGCGCAGACAGCGCCACCAGTCCGCGATGTCCCCCCACCCGGGGGCGGCTAGGGAACCGCCGAACTGCTGTACCGCTAGAGAGGCCGTCAACGAGGCGAACTTCAGGCGCTGCTCCAGCGGCCAGCCCGCCAGGCAGCCCAGCACCAGTCCCGAGGCGAACACGTCCCCCGCGCCCGTCGCGTCGGTGACCGTGGCCATCACCGCGGGACACCACTCCTCCTCGCCCGTGTCCTGGTCGATGGCGTAGGCCCCGCCGACCCCGTCGGTCACCACGGCGAGGGGAACGCGTTCGGCGAGTTTGCGCACCGCCAGATTGGGGGAGTCCGTTCGGGTGTAGGCCATGGCTTCCACCGCGTTCGGAGTGAACGCTTTGCAGTACCGCAGCGGCCGCAGATCTGCGGGATCCCAACGACCCGAGGTGTCAAAACCAATGTCGGCGAACAGGATGGTGCCGCGTGATCTCAACTCGTCCCACCAACTGGTTTCGCCGCCGAGATCGACCACCGCGGTGCGCGACGCCGGTGCTGCCAGGATGTGGGAGGACAACGACTCCGGTAGCTCGTGGCCGTGGGTGACCATTGCGCGATCCCCCTCGACGGTGACGGCAACCGTCAAAGAGGTGTGGAAATTGTCGTAGCGGGGTGAGGTGGTCAGGTTGATGTGTTCCTGCTCCAGGAGGGTTTCCCAGATCCAGTCCGCGTAGGCGTCGTCACCGAAACCCGCCACCAGGCCCGTGCGCAACCCCAGCCGGGCCAGCGCCGTCGCCAGGTTCGCGATGCCCCCCGGGCAGGAACCCAGCCCCGTGCTCCACAGCTCCTCGCCCGGTTCGGGAATGCGAGGCAGCCCCGCGAAGATGATGTCGAAGAAGATGGTGCCCGAGGTGATGACATCGAGCGGCGGGTCGTCGTCGCGACGGGTGCCGGTCAGCGGGTCGAAGCTCCAGCAGCGTTCGCAGAACTCCTCGGAATGGGTCGGCTGGGTCATGTCCTGGATGGCTCCTTCCGGTGGCTCGGCTTCGAGACGGCGCCCGGCACCACCATAGGGCAGCTGCAGGTGGCAGTCGAGCCACCGATGAACTTCGATCCATCATCATGGATGCCGCGGCTGGGGCATCCCGCGAAATCGAGGTTTCAACCGATAGATTTGATCCCGTGGCAGACACCGTGGCTCATGCATTGGAAACCCCCGACCTGGAGCAGCCGTACGCGGCACTCGGCGTGAAGGACGATGAATACGCGCGCATCCGGGAGATCCTCGGTCGTCGCCCCACCGGCGCCGAGCTGGCGATGTACTCGGTGATGTGGTCGGAGCACTGCTCCTACAAATCCTCCAAGATGCACCTGAAGAAGTTCGGCGAACTCAGCCAGGACACCCCGCGCGGCCCGCTTCTCGCGGGCATCGGTGAGAACGCCGGTGTCGTCGACATCGGGCAGGGGTATGCCGTCACGTTCAAGGCGGAATCCCACAACCATCCGAGCTTTGTCGAGCCCTACCAGGGGGCGGCGACCGGGGTTGGAGGCATCGTCCGCGACATCCTCGCAATGGGGGCCCGGCCCATCGGCGTGATGGATTCGCTGCGTTTCGGGCTGCTCGACGAGGCCGACACCCGCCGTGTCCTGCCCGGTGTCGTCGCGGGAGTCGGTGGCTACGGCAACTGCCTGGGGCTGCCGAACATTGGCGGTGAGGTGCAGTTCCACAGGACCTATCTCGGCAATCCACTCGTCAACGCGCTGTGCGTCGGGGTGCTGCGACACGAGGACCTGCACCGCGCTCGCGCCTCCGGGGTCGGCAACAAGGTCATCCTCTTCGGTGCTGCCACCGGCGGAGACGGCATCGGCGGAGCGTCCATCCTGGCCTCCGAGACCTTCGACGAGACCGGGCCCGCGAAACGCCCCAGCGTGCAGGTCGGCGACCCGTTCATGGAGAAGCTGCTTATCGAGTGCACCCTCGAGCTGTTCAAGGCCGGCGTCATCGTCGGCATCCAGGATTTCGGGGCCGCGGGAATCTCCTGCGCCACCTCGGAACTGGCTTCCGCAGGCAACAGCGGTATGTCCATCAACCTCGACCTCGTGCCGCTGCGTGACCCGAATCTCGCTCCTGAGGAGATCCTGATGAGCGAGTCGCAGGAACGCATGATGGCGGTGGTGGAACCCAAGAACGTGGAACGTT
>JABCNW020000162.1 GCA_013333945.2 Propionibacterium sp. | reverse complement strand
GAAGGAAATGAGGAAGCCGGTCGTGAGACCTGGCCTGCCGAGAACTGGCAGCTGAGTCGCTGACTCGACGGACGTCCGGGCCCGGGGAACCATTTCCCGGGCCTGAACGTTATTATTTCCCTACTGCCGCGTGAAACCTGACTTGGAGGGGTTGTTGTCCATTCGTTCGACATGTTCGTTCGCTGAACGCGGCTCCAAGAAGTGACATGATCCTGGTAGCAGGTTTCCGCGACGGAGAGAGAAGCAGATGACGATTTGGCTCGAGAAGCTTCTCGTCCCCAATCTGCTCGAGGCATACCTCGAGCACGGGTACGGGTTCAACTTCGGATACGCCGTGGCAGCGGACTCAATCGGCTCCGAGGACTCCGCCAAGGATCTCGTCGCTGCGCTCGACTTCGACGGCCCTGAAGGCCCCCTGGCCGGGGCGGAAGTCATCCACACCCTGCGTTTCCCCTTGATGCCCACAGACACCGTCTACCCCGCCATGGGAGGCACCACCGACGAGGAACGCGCCGTTGCCCGAGGGGACTTCCTGGAATTCCCGCCCTTCAACGGCAGCGGCGTCATCGACCTTCCCAGCGACCCCCAGGCCTCGTATCTCTACGTCGACCCGACGATCCTGCGCGCCGGCGCGCAGATCCTGAGGCGGGAGTCCGGAGGAGCGCCTGCCGAGGTCCTTGCGACCTACAGGGGCCTGTTCATGGGTTGGAAGAAATCCGATGGAACGAAAACTCCGCCCGGACGACCCGACCCGCTCAGCATGCAAGCATTCCGGGTCAAGGAAGCCGACTCCTTCTCTCCAGGGCAGTTCAACTTTGACGACATCGGCAGGCTGCTCGACGTGATCGGGCTCCGCCGCGACGACAGCGGTATCCAGCGACGCATCGTCATCGAACTCGACCAGATCGCCCAAGCCGGGATCGTCAAGACCCACGGCTCCTGGGACGGCTTCCCGGTGCGTGCCATGCGCATCACCGACGACGGTGAACACTGGGAGGTCATGTCCCTGGCGCACGACTCCCACGCCGCACAGGAACGTGGGATGCAGCGCATCGAGGCGGGGGTTTACAGTGCCATCGTCGCCCCCAGCCAGGTGCAGACGGTTTTCACCCTGCTCTCCATGCCGTCCTGGCCTCAGGGCTGACGTCCAGCCGTACGATGATGCCGGCCTCCTCAGGTGGAGAGGCCAGCATCGTCGTGTGTGGCAGAACCGACTGATTTCCTGAAAGGCGACCATCCGCGGAGCCCTGTGTGGCGCCCGTGGAACGCGTCCGAAGAGAAAATTGGCCGAAAGGTCGACAGGCGCCTATACTTTCGACGACAGTTTGTTTTTCAATGACTTGTTGTGTCAGGGGAAGGCCGTTCCGCCTGGTCGTGTCGTCAGTGAGAGGTGTCCATGAAGTACCCGTGTTCGTTTCTGCGGCGGGCAGTCGGTGCGGGTGCATTCAGCAGCAGGCGCCGCCCGCATCGACCCTCAGAGCGTGCCTGCACCCATCAGACCGGACTGTCCACGACCGGCCACAATGGCTGAGGTGGGCGGGACGAGAAGGTTCGAGGCCGGGTGAATCCCAGTCCCGAACCCGCGCGAGGAGGCCTGCCCTATTCCTCCCCATTAGCTGGGCAGGCCTCTTCGCGCGGACCCGGCCACGGTTCCGAAACAGCGCCCATCTGGTCCGCGTGCCCCTATCGCGGGCCACGTCAATCGCCTTCTGGGACTACCGAAAACCGTCGCGAAGAGTTAAGGTCAGCCATGCGATGTTCATCGCTTCCGGGAACCCTTGCAGGCTCTCCGGCGTTGAGACCTCGGGAGGGAAAAATGAATCTTCATCGTGTGTGTACTTCGCGACGACGTGTCGCGACCGCGGTTTCTGCCATCCTCGCGATGTCGACCACCTTCCTCGTCGCAGGGGAATCTCCGGCTCAGGCGAAGATCAATTCCGGCATCGTCTTCACTGACGCCACCTTCAAACACGTGGACTCTTCGGGTGCCCCGGTCACGGGTCGCCAAGAGGTCTGGCAGGGCGACAACCTCGAATTCAGTGTCAACTACGACGGAACGAACGCCCGAGTGGCTTTTGGTGACGAATTCACGGTCGAGCTGCCTGCTTTCCTCAAGCTCCAGGACACCGCCGCCCGCAGGCTGATGACCACCACCGACGGATCCAAGGCCGGTGAGTGCGCCCTCAACAACACAGATGCGAACTCGACCATCAGCTGTGTCTTCAAGGAAGCAATCCGCCGGAAAACCGAGGTCAAGGGATCCATCCGCGTCAACCTTCAGGTCGCTGAGACCACCACCACCGCGACCACCGACATCAGCCTCAGTGGAAAAACCCAGACCGTCCCTCTGCCCTATGACAAACCCATCGTCGTCAAACCCGTCGAACCCTGGAAACCCGCGAGCGAACCGGCAGGCCAGGCCGAACAGCTCACCTCCAACTCCAAAGGCATCAACTGGGACGTTACGGCGCCCGGCGCATGGATCAACGCGAACCACTCCTCTGGGGCCCAGGTGGTCATCAAGGACACCACCGCCCCAGGAATGTTCTCCGCCGAAGCCGCGGACCGGGTGTACAACCGTGTGATCGAGGAGTGCAGCGATCCGCGGAACCCGAACACCAGTCTCTCTCGTGTCGTCGCGGACGGAGCCGGTAAGAGTGTGGACGGATTCCACCTGAGGGTCGACTCCGTCGGTCAGCAGGAAACAACCCTCACCATGAGCGGGCCATGGAGCAACCGGTGCACCTATCACGTCAAACTGCGCTCCGTATTCGCCGACAACCAAACCGTCGACAAGGCCACCACCTACGTCAACACCGCTTCCTTCCAGGCAGTGGGCACCACGGTGACCACCGAGAGCAGGTACCAGGAAACCTTCGAGAGCTCCGTCAGCTATCAGGAAGGTGTGAGGGTGAAACCGGCTCGCGGTATCACCGATGCGCCGTCGAGTTCCGAGAGCGCCTGAGCGCGGGAAAACGCGTCCCCGAGAGGACTGCACCGGAACGCGACGTGCCCATGATCTGCCTTTTGAGTCGTTTGTCACAGCCCGGATGGATCCGTGGGCTATTGTTCCCATGCGGACGACGGGAGGCAGGAACACATGGCGGACAAACGGCAACGACTCGTGATCGTCGAATCACCCACGAAAGCGACGAAAATTGCCGGTTACCTCGGTGACGGCTACATGGTGGAGTCCAGTCGCGGCCACATCCGCGACCTCCCAACCGGCGCTGCTGAAGTGCCCGCGAAGTACAAGGGCCTCAAATGGGCGCGCACCGGCGTCAACATCGACGACAACTTCGCCCCCCTCTACGTCGTGGCCGCTGACAAGAAGGCGACGCTGCGGGAGCTGAAGCAGAAACTCAAGGACGCCGACGAACTTCTCCTAGCAACCGATGGTGACCGCGAGGGCGAGGCCATCGCGTGGCACCTGCTGGAGGAACTCAAACCCAAGGTGCCCGCCCATCGCATGGTCTTCCACGAGATCACGCCGACGGCCATCGCCGAGGCGGTCGCCAACCCCCGCCAGCTCGATGCCGACCTCGTCGACGCGCAGGAGACTCGCCGCATCCTCGACCGTCTCTACGGCTACGAGGTCTCCCCGGTGTTGTGGAAGAAGGTCATGCCGAAACTGTCGGCGGGTCGCGTTCAGTCCGTGGCCACCCGTCTCATCGTTGACCGGGAACGGGAACGCATCGCTTTCGTGTCCGCTGGCTACTGGGACCTCGACGTGACCCTCGACGGCGGCGCCGAAGCCGATCCCCGCACCTTCCCGGCGCGCCTGGCCTCCCTCGACGGGGTGCGCGTCGCCCAGGGCCGCGACTTCGACTCCACCGGGCAGCCCACCAGCGCCTCGGTCGCAGTCCTGGATGAAACCACCGCCACCGCACTCGCCGCGGCCCTCGAGGCTGCCGTGTTTCGTGTCGACAAGGTGGAGGCCAAGCCCTACACCCGCCGTCCCTACGAGCCGTTCCGCACCACCACCCTCCAACAGGAGGCTGGCCGGAAACTCGGCTTCACGTCGCAACGCACCATGTCGGTGGCCCAGGAGCTCTACGAGAAGGGCTTCATCACCTACATGCGAACCGACTCCGTCACCCTGGCGGACTCCGCCATCGCAGCGGCCCGCGACCAGGTCAAGCAGCTGTTTGGAGCCCGCTACCTGCCTCCGAAACCTCGCATCTATGCCTCGAAGGTGAAAAACGCTCAGGAGGCCCACGAGGCCATCCGGCCCGCGGGTGACGTCTTCACCCATCCTGACGCCACCGGTCTGTCCGGCGACGCCCACCGCCTCTACCAGCTGATCTGGATGCGCACCCTCGCGTCCCAGATGGCCGATGCGAAGGGGGAGCAGGTCAGCGTCGCCATCTCCGCCGCCCCCACCGCGTCGGTTCAGGCGGGGGCGGGTGTGGTGGAACGCGTCGAGCTGACCGCATCGGGCCGCACCATCTCTTTCTATGGCTTCCTGAAGGCCTACGTCGCCGGAACTGACGACGACTCCACCAGCGACGACAAGCAGTCGCGGCTGCCGCAACTTGTCACGGGTCAGGAACTCGCCGCCGAGAAGGTGAAGGCGGCTGGGCACGAGACCAAACCCCCGGCCCGCTACACCGAACCCTCGCTCGTGGCGAAACTGGAGGAACTGGAGATCGGCCGTCCCTCCACCTACGCCTCCATCATCCGCACCATCACCGCCCGCGACTACGTGTTCAAGAAAGGCTCCGCTCTGGTGCCGACCTGGTTGGCGTTCGCCGTCACCCGGTTGCTGGAGGAACACTTCACCGAGCTGGCGGACTACACCTTCACCGCGCAGCTGGAGGAGCTGCTCGACGAGATCGCGGGCGGCAGGGCCGAACGGCTGAAGGTCCTCACCGACTTCTACCGCGGCCCAGACGGGAACACCGCCAAAGGCCTGCAGAAGCTCGTCACCGAACTCGGCGACATCGACGCGAAGGGGCTGTCGACCTTCCCCCTCGGCGACTCCGGCATCGACGTGCGCGTCGGACGCTATGGCACCTACGTAGAGGCCGCCGACGGGCGTCGCGCCAACGTCCCCGACGACCTGCCGCCCGACGGTTTGACCGCGGAGGTCGCCGAGGAACTGCTCAGCCGCCCCCTCGACGAGGAACGCGAACTCGGCGTCGACCCGGAATCCGGGCGCATGGTGGTGGCGAAGAACGGCCGGTTCGGACCCTACGTGACCGAGGTGCTGCCGGAGG
>JABCNW020000161.1 GCA_013333945.2 Propionibacterium sp. | reverse complement strand
GGCCGCCACCACGATGTCGGCCCGCCGGGTGTGTCCGGCCAGGTTGCGGGTGCCGGTGTGGCACAGGGTCACCGTGGCGTTCTCGCTGCGACGGGTCAGGATCAGCCCGAGGGGACGCCCCACCGTGATGCCGCGACCCACCACGCACACATCCGCCCCTCGCCACTCGATGCCGTGGCGGCGCACCAGTTCCACGATGCCACGGGGGGTGCAGGGCAGGGGGGCGGGTTCGTTCAGCACGAGCCGCCCCAGGTTGATCGGGTGCAGTCCGTCGGCGTCCTTGTCCGGGTCGATCAACCCCAGCGCCCGGTTCTCGTCGAGATGTCCCGGCAGTGGAAGCTGCACGATGTAGCCGGTGCAGGCGGGGTCCGCGTTCAGCGCCGCGATGGTCTCCTCCAGCTGCACGGCAGTGGCGTCAGCGGGCAGCTCTACCCGGATGGAGGCGATTCCCACCGGCTCGCAGTCGCGGTGCTTCATGCGCACGTAGTTCTGGCTAGCCGGGTCATCGCCGACGAGCACCGTCGCCAGCCCGGGTATCACTCCCACATCACGGAGTCGACCCACCCGCTGCTTCAGTTCCGTCTTGATGGTGGCGGCCGTGGCCCTACCGTCAAGGATTCCTGTGGTCATTGTCCCTGCCTCAGTGGAAGAAGTGACGGGTGCCGGTGAAATACAACGCAACGCCGTGTTCGGCACACAGATCGATGGTTTCCCGGTCGCGCAGGGAGCCGCCCGGCTGGACGATGGCCCGGACACCGCCGTCGATCAGGATCTGCGGTCCGTCGGCGAAGGGGAAGAAGGCATCGGAGGCGGCCACCGACCCGGCTGCCCGCTCCCCCGCGCGTTCAATCGCCAGGCGGCACGAGTCGACGCGGTTCACCTGGCCCATGCCAACACCAACGGAGGCACCGTCGTGGGCCAGGAGAATGGCGTTGGACTTCACGGCGCGGCAGGCCCGCCACGCGAAGGCCAGGTCGGCCAGGGTCGCATCGTCTGCCGCCTCGCCCGCTTTGAGTTCCCAATTCGCGGGGTCGTCGCCGGGAGCGTCGATGCGGTCGGGTCGCTGAAGCAGGGCACCTCCGGAGATGGGATGGAGGACGCGTTCCCGGTGCGTGTAGGGGACGGCCTTCAGCAGTCGCAGGTTCTTCTTCGTGGTGAGGATGGCCAGCGCCTCCGGGTCGAACCCGGGGGCGATCACGACCTCGGTGAAGATGTCCTTGATCTGTTCGGCCAGTTCGGCGGTAACGGGGCGGTTGGCGGCGATCACCCCACCAAACGCGGAGACCGGATCGCAGGCGTGGGCCCTGCGGTGGGCCTCCGCGATGTCAGAACCCACCGCGATCCCGCACGGATTGGCGTGTTTGATGATCGCGACACACGGCTCAGTGAAGTCGCTCGCAGCGCGGTAGGCAGCCTCGCCGTCGGTGTAGTTGTTGTAGCTCATGGGTTTGCCGTGCAGCAGCTCGGCCTGGGCGATTCCCTCCGGACCGGGCGGATAGGTGTAGAGGGCCGCGGCCTGGTGGGAGTTCTCGCCGTAGCGCAGGTCCTGCTTCTTCACCCAGGCCGCTCCCAGCCAGTCCGGGAACCCATCCCCAGTCGGGGTGGCCACGGTGGCCCCCATCCAGGAGGCCACGGCGATGTCGTAGGAGGCGGTGTGACGGAAAGCCTCGGTGGCGAGGTCGCGGCGCTGCTGGAGGGTGAAACCACCCTCGGCGAGGGCGGCCAGGATAGCGGGGTACTGCGATGTGGAGGTGACCACCGCGACACTCGGGTGGTTCTTCGCGGCGGCACGCACCATCGAGGGCCCGCCGATGTCGATCTGTTCAACGCATTCGTCGGTCCCGGCACCGGATGCGACGGTGGCCTCGAACGGGTAGAGGTTCACCGCCACCAGGTCGAAGGGAGCGACATCGAGTTCCTTCAGTTGGGAGACGTGGGCGGGTAGGCGACGGTCAGCAAGGATACCGGCATGGACGCGCGGATGGAGAGTCTTGACGCGACCGTCGAGGCATTCGGGGAATCCCGTCAACTTCTCGACGGGGGTCACGGGAATCCCCGCTGCGGCGATCCGGGTCGCGGTAGATCCGGTGGACACCAGTTCCACCCCGGCGGCGTGGAGGGCGGTAGCCAGCTCCTCCAGGCCCTCCTTGTCGTAGACGCTGAGCAGCGCGCGGCGCAGCTGAATCCGGTCGGTCATGTCTCTCCTTCATTCCAGGCACGCACGGTCTCCACCAGTAGGCGGCGCTCGACCACCTTGATACGTTCGTGAAGGGTTTCGACAGTGTCGTCGGGCAACACGTCGACGGCCCCTTGGGCCAGGATCCTACCGGTGTCCACCCCGGAGTCGACGAGGAAGATCGTTGCACCAGAGACCTTCACTCCGTGGTTCAGGGCGTCCCTCGGGCCGTGCATCCCGGGGAAGCTGGGCAAAAGCGCGGGATGGGTGTTGATGGTGCGTCCCCCAAAACGAGCGAGGAAATTCTTCCCCAGCAGCTTCATGAATCCCGCAGAGGCCACCATGTCGGGCTGAAAGCCTGCGACAATCTCTGTCAGCTCGGCATCCCACTGATCACGATCCAAGCCCTTGACGAGAGGATGGGCAACGGCGGGCACCCCCGCAGCTCGGGCCCGTTCCAGGGCGTGGGCAGCGGGCTGGTCGGAGACCACCGCCACGACCCGGGCATCCACCTCCCCCGCCGAAACGGCGTCGAGAAGAGCCTGCAGCAGGGTTCCTGAACCAGACACCAGCACCACTACACGAGTCGTCACCGGACAACCGTAGCGCCGAGTCTCACGCCGCCCAGAACCGGCCAGAAGAGTTTCACCAGACTTCTTCCCGCAAGGTGAAGCCACACCCCGACAAGACCCGTTGACTGGTTGGCGACACACGATCCTGCAAACACGTCAACGCAATATCCGCTAGCGTCGAGGCATGCCGCATCCCCATTCGCACCGACCCGGGCATCCGCACGGGAAACCCTTCGGGGCCCGCCCGAACCTGGACTTCGACCGGGCCCCGTTCATCGTGATCTGGGAGACCACCCAGGCCTGCGACCTGGCCTGCCGTCACTGCCGCGCCTCCGCACAGCCACTGCGCAACCCGAACGAACTGACCACCGCGGAGGGGTTGAAGCTCCTCGACGACGTGCGAAAGTTCGGGCGTGTGGTGTTCGTTTTCTCCGGTGGGGACGCCTTCAAACGCCCAGACATCATCGATCTGGTGCGGCACGGCGCCGACATCGGGCTGCGCATGGCCATCACCCCTGCCACTACGTCGCTCGCCTCACGCGAACAGCTCCAGGCTCTCAAGGACGCAGGCCTGAGCCGGCTGGCTGTCAGCCTCGACGGGTCCAACGCGACCATTCACGACGAGTTCCGCCGCGTGAAAGGCAGTTTCGCGCACGGCCTGCGCATCCTCCGTGAAGCCCAGGAGATCGGCCTGACCACCCAGGTGAACACGGTGGTCCGCAAGGCCAACCTCAACGACATGGAGGACATGTGCCGGCTCATGACGGAGTTGGGAATCGTCTTCTGGGAAGTTTTCTTCCTGGTCCCGATGGGACGGGCCAAGAAGGAGGACGTCGCCTCAGCCGAAGGATTCGAGGCCGTTTTCAACCAACTCTATGATTTGTCCAAGACCGCTTCCTTCGACATCAAGGCGACCGCTGCTCCCCAGTACTCGCGGGTCGTCATGCAGCGCAAACGAGCCGAGGCCCGGGCCGGGGCGGACACCGACCTGGACGTACTGACCTCCGGGATGCACTACTCGCAGCAGGATGGCATCGGTCGTGCCCGTAACGTCAACGACGGTGATGGCTTCATGTTCATCTCCCACGTCGGAGACATTTACCCTTCGGGCTTCCTACCCATCAAAGCGGGCAACGTCCGAACCGACGACATCGAGGAGATCTACCGCTACTCTCCGCTTTTCACGACACTGCGTGACCGCAGCCAGCTCAAGGGCAAGTGTGGCATCTGCTCGTATCGTTCCTTCTGCGGCGGCTCACGAGCCCGCGCCTATGCGATGACGGGTGATTTTCTGGCAGAAGAGCCCTTCTGTTCCCACGAGCCGCGGCGCCCTCACGAAGAGCTACCGGCGTAGCGTCTGTTCCTCTTCCCCACCCCGCTGCACGGAACTGTCCTGGTCGGTCTCGGCACAGTGTCGACGCCACGTCGGCCACTCCCGTCTGGCAAGCCCCACCACGAGTCCTGTCACCAGCCCGACTAGTCCGAGAATGCAGGGAGCGGTGATCGCCAGACCGCCAAGTCGGACCCCCACGTGGGCAAGGCGCTGCGTCCCCAATCCACCAGAAGCGAACCATGCGAGCACGAACAGCAGCATCCCCGTGAGGATTCCCGCGGTCCCACCGGTCATGGAGGTCTCATAGAACCGCTCGGAGGAGCGGTTGAGTGTGACGACGAGGGTCGCCAGGACGCCTGCGAGTACTCCGCCTAGCAGCCACAGCCATGCCAGCTCGGGCACCGGTCCCGGATCTGGAACAGCTCCCAATACGGGAATCGAGGGCAGGAACCCCAGACTGGTCCCATTCATGTCGAGCAGCGTCCCCTCTCCCAGGGTGACCCCCGCCCCCAGCGCCCAAGCCATGGCCCAGATGACCAGGTTCGGGAGCCACGCCAGCTGGATGACGATCAGCAGGATCCCCGCCGTGCCATCGCCGCCGAGGCCGTCGGCGATCGCGGCGACACGCTCGCGTCCCAGGATGAGCACAACCGAAAGCAGCGCTGCCCCGGTTCCCACACAGATGAGGGCAGCCACCCCGATCCCCCGCGGAAACGACTGCGCCCGCACGGGCCATCGTTCACAGGGGTCGTAACCGACGGCACGCGTTACCCCCCAGAAACCGGAGATCCCCCCGATCAGCACGCTCCCCAGGAAGGCCCGGATCACTGACGTCTCCGGGACGAAAAACGCGATCAGGGTGATGAATACGATGTAGGTTCCCGCATAGGTGCCCCCGACCCGCAGCACCAGTCCTCGCAGGTCATCGGTCTCGTCGATGGCGGCGCGGGCCGCCAACCCTGCGACCGGGACCCCGAGCAGGATCAGTGCCAGGGTCAGACCGAGCGGCGCGATGCTGACTGCCTGCCCTCCGATCGTGGTCACCGCCCCGTTAGCGAGCAACAACACCCGAGAGGCAAGCCCGAGCGCATCGGCCAGCTGTGATTCCGGGGAGGTCAGCCAACCGAGCGCGGCAGGACCCGCCATCAGCAACCACCCCGCGGCCGCCACCGCAAGCGCCCCCACCGGGGCCAACACGAACCACGGAATGGTCACCTGGGGCCTCGCCACGCGTGCGGCCTCGGCCACATCCACGGCTATCATCCGATGCCGAGAACCGCGTTCCGCCACACCAGCCTCCTTCCTTGATCCAACAGATCACCGAAGTCATGGGTACCCTGTACCAGTGAGATACCGCCCTGGTGGCGGTTCGTCATCCGCGTGGAGGTGAACATGACTGACTCCGGCAAGCAACGTCCCCGCAGGGCCTTCTCGGCGGATAATGCCCAGCCGGACGGCGTCGACGATACACGTAGCGGACATGCAGGCCGGGCCCGACGCGGCGCCGCTGACGACATCGACTCGCCGTTCACCCGCCCCGCCACATCCTTCGAGGAAAGCGCCGTTCCTGCACCGGTTCTCCCGGGAACGGAGCGACGCGCCATGCCGGGTTCAGGGGCCGGCAGAAGAGCAATGCGGTGGGATGGGCTCAATGACGAAACCCTTCCTGCAGGACGGGAATCGGTATCCGACACCACAGTGCATGCCACGACCCCACCCACCCGATACGCACCCTCCCAATCGGATCCCCACCACCGGAGCCAACAACCGACCTCCTCCTGGGGAGGCTGGCCCGGTCAACCCTCCCCGCCGACCCGGGCATCCGAGCAACCCCGCACCACAACACATCGTTCGCCGGCCCGGGCCGCAGATCCCGAGCCGGAAACGGACAAGCTCTGGAAGGCAAATTCACAGAAGAAACGACGCGAAGACTCCGCTACTTCACAAGGTTGGGTCGCACATCACAAGCGCATGCTCACCACATGGGTGGTCACGGCCATCGCCGCGGCTGTCCTGCTGGCAGGCGGGATCTTCGTGCTGTTGCGCATGAATACCCCCAGCCCAGCCGCCAGCAACGCCAACCCCAGCTCCTCGGAGACTGACAGCACCCCGGTCAATCTCACGGAGGCTTCGCTTCTCGACCCCTCGGATGCAGGCCTCATCGAACCAACTGCCAGCTGGAGCATCACCCAGACCATCACGGAGAAGGGCAAGGAGTCACTTCGCAAGAAAGTGAGCTGCCTGGCGCCCGACCCCACGGAGATCAACACGACGGCAGCCCTTCAACGCGCCATTGGGACCCAGCAGGAGGACAAGCTGGCCCTCATCCACCAGATCGACGCGTACGCCAACGAGGAGACCGCCAAGAAGATCTATGAGCAGCGCGCCACTTCCTTGACTTCCTGCTCCGCGACTCCTGCTCTGATCACGGGCTCCTCCACTGTGGCCGGGCTCGGCGACGAGATGCTGCAGCTAAACGTCCTTCAGGAGAGCAGCGCCCAACATCACACGATTCTGCTGGTACGCACGGGCAAGGTGATCAGCCTGCTCGACGTGGCACGCAATAACAGCGCCGTCGACCCCACAGGCGCGGCGAGTGCCCTGCAGCGCCCCCTGACCGCCACCTGCGAGGCCGCTGCCGGTACCTGCCCCACCACTCCCACAGTCACGCCGACCGCTCCACCCGCCGCAAACCCGCCAGGCTGGCTGATCTCCAACGACATCCCGATCATCGCCCCGGGGCACCTGGACTGGAAAGGAAGCAGCAGCCCGAGGGAGGTGGAGCTCTCCGGGATGGGCTGCGAGGGCGTGAATCTAACCAGCGAGCAGGGCCCCACCGACCGCAAGCAACGTTCCTACACGGTCGGCTCCCCCGACGAGGCCTTCAAAGTTTTCGGCATCACCCAGTACCGTTTCACCTTCGCTGACGAGGCCTCGGCCACCGCCTTTGGGGATCTGCTCTCGGAGAACCTAGCCTCCTGCGCCAAGAGGGTCGCGGCAGCCAAGGTCACGGAGTTGAGCCCCGTGGCCACTGACGGCAGCAATGGTCCGGTCGTGGCGGCCCGGCTCTTCGACGTGAAACAACAGATAGCCGACGACGGCACCCAGCGACCGTATCAATTGATAGTCGCTAGATCCGGCACAGCCGTCAGCTATCTGCTGTTCACCGGCGTCGGGGAAACCCAGTTCACTGCGGAACAGCTCACGAACCTGGCTATGCGACTCGGCCAGCGCACCGCGCAGGGGTAGCAAGCCGGACTGGAAAGCAGGGATGGGCGCACGATCGCCGCGCGGTCGCGTCGTACGTTGACCCGACTCGAAACTTGATTTTGAGAGCATACTGAGAATTGCTAAGGTTTGTGTCGGATGTCCATCGAGAGCGGAGACACAGCCTTGAATCACACGGAAAAGGCCAGTACGCCAAAAAGGGCCATGGTCGAGGTCGATCCTTTCGACTTTCCCGGTGAGCAGTCGGACACAAACGACGTCATGGAGATCTCCACGACGTCCCCGACGAGACGGCGTCGGCGTTTCGGGAGGGTCTCAATCGCCTCCGGTCTTGCCGGTTTGCTCGCAGTCGGGACCCTGTTCACTTGGGCGTGGTATTCCCGCACATCGGGGAACGAGTCCGTCTCCGATCAAGTGGCCAGCGACGCCGCCGTTCCAGAGGCCGCCGCACAGGCCGTGGAACAGGGTTTTGGCAACTCCGGCGCTTCCTCCCGCTCCGGGGTGCGCGGCGACCTGGATTCAGCCGTCGCGGATGAGAACGCCAAGGAACACGATGCCTCTCTCAAGTCATCTCATGACGACGCTTTGGAGACCAGCGCGGATGAGACCGCGGCTGAACGCGAGCAGCTGATCGAGTCCGACCTCAAACTTGCTGCCGCGCAGGCGGAAAAGATCGAGGCTGAGAAGAAACAGGCCGAGGAACGTCTCAGCGCGGCGCGCGAGTCGCTGAAGAAGGCCGGGGTCGACACATCTCAGATCTCCGCCGAAGATCTGGCAGCGGCCTCCGCCGGGGGCGGGTCCATGCCGCTCAAGGAGAACTACTCCATCGGCTCCACCTTCGGGCAAACCGGCGCTTGGGCACGGTACCACACGGGGCAGGACTTCCCGGCGCCGGTGGGAACCCCCATCTATGCCGCCGCATCCGGCATCGTGCTGAGCCCCACCGCTGCTTCCTGGGCGGGTAACAACGTGGTGATCATGCACCTGAATGGTGGCATGACCCTGTACGCGCACCAATCGCAGGTTGTGGTGAAGCCAGGGCAGGCGGTCAAGGCCGGCGACCTGATCGGGTACGTTGGCCAGACGGGTCGTTCTTTCGGCCCTCACCTGCACTTCGAGTACTACCCGGCAGGCACCACCCCTGGTGACGTCTACAAGGCCACCGATCCCATGGAGTTCCTTCGCAGCCAAGGCGTCACCATCCGCTGACAGTTCTGCGTTCTTTCTCGGTTCACGGGGTTCCGCGCATCAGCTCGGAACCCCGTTGTTCGATTTCCTACAGTTTCTCCATGGGCGCGTGACTGATGGCGAGACGTTTCTTCCCCGCCGAACCGAAATCCACATCCACCTGCTGCTTTGGACCGGTCCCATGGACGGCCAGCACCGTTCCGAGCCCGAAAGCGGTGTGGGCTACACGGTCTCCGACCGCCAGGTCGCTGACTGCCGGGCGTTTCCCACCCCCGGTCCCGAAACTCATTGTTTCTCTGGTGCGTGACCTGCGTCCCGCGTTGCTGGCGGCCCACGTGGTCGGGGGCTCGCCGAGACGACTCCAGTCCATCAGCCCTGCTGGGATCTCTTCCAGGAAACGGGAGGGTGGGTTGTAGCTCGGTTGCCCGAAGGTGACCCGCACCGTGGAACGAGACAGGTGCAACAGTGCGCGAGCCCGCGTGATGCCGACATAGGCCAGTCGGCGCTCCTCCTCCAGCTCGTCCTGCGATTCCATAGCACGCATGTGGGGGAACACGCCCTCCTCCATACCGGTGAGAAACACGGTGTCGAACTCCAGGCCTTTCGCGGTGTGCAGGGTCATGAGGGTCACCACTCCCTGCCCCTGCTCTCCATCCGGCACCTGGTCGGAGTCCGCTACCAGGGCAATCCGTTCCAGGAAGGCAGGCAACGAGGCGTCAGGTTCGGGCATTCCCGCCGCCAGCCCGGAGCCACTCTCCTCGTCGAGATCGACGGCAGTCGTAGCCGCTACGAACTCTGCCGCAACGTTGACCAGCTCCTCCAGATTCTCCAGACGCGTCTCGTCCTGGGGATCAGTGGAATTCTGCAACTCTGCGAGGTACCCGGAGTCGGTGAGCACCGAGGTGAGGATCTCATCGGCAGGATCACCCTGGGCCATTTTCACACGGTGCCGTTCGATCAGGCTCACGAAACCACGGATCTGTTTTATCGAACGGGTTGCAAGGCCTGGCGCATCCTCGCTGCGCGAAAGTGCCTCGAAGAAGCCAATGCGTTCCGCGCCGGCCAACGACGAGATCGCCGCCACGGCCCGGTCACCAATGCCGCGTTTGGGAACGTTGAGGATTCGCCGCACCGACACGTCGTCGGCGGGGTTGGCGATAGCTCGAAGGTAGGCGATGGCGTCGCGGATCTCCCTGCGCTCGTAGAACCGCACCCCACCGACCACCCGGTAAGGCATCCCAACGCGGATAAAAACCTCCTCAAGCGCACGCGATTGGGCATTGGTCCGGTAGAACACCGCAACATCGCCGTAGCGCGCACGGCCATCATCGACGAGCCGGTCGATCTCCCCCGCCACGAACTGTGCCTCATCGTGTTCGGTGTCAGCCACCCATCCAACGATCGGGGCGCCCTCCCCCAGGTCACTCCACAACGCCTTCTCCCGGCGCCCTCGGTTTCTGGCGATCACCGCGTTCGCGGCCTGCAGCACAGTGTTGGTGGAGCGGTAATTCTGGTCCAACACAATCGTCCTGGCACCCGAAAAATCATTCTCGAAATCGAGGATGTTGCTGATCGTGGCCCCCCGGAAGGCGTAGATGGACTGGTCCGAGTCGCCCACCACCATCAGCTCAGCCGGATCCACCGTCAAATTTCCCGTATCCGACAAGGTGGTGTGTCCACAGAGTTCACGGATCAGCGCATATTGGGCGTGGTTGGTGTCTTGGTACTCGTCCACTAGCACGTGGCGAAACCTTCGGCGGTATTTCTCCCGAACCTCAGGGAACGCCTGGAACAGGTGCACGGTGGTCATGATCAGGTCATCGAAGTCGAGGGCGTTGGCGGCCCGCAGCCGCTCCTGGTAGTCCTCATAGACCTCGGCGTTGGTCTTCTCCACCGGGCTGGCGGCCTGTTCCTTTGCGGCCTCAAAGTCCACCAGTTCGTTCTTCCAACCGCTGATGGCGTTCATCACCGCGCGCACTGGAAAACGTTTCGGATCAAGTTGGTTGTCCCGCATCACCAAAGACAGTAGACGCTTAGAGTCGGTGTCGTCATAGATGGAGAAGGATTTGGTGATGCCGAAGCGGTCGATCTCGGAACGCAGGATACGCACGCAGGCCGAGTGGAAGGTCGAAACCCACATCAACGTGGCCCGATTACCCACCAGCTCCGCCACCCGCTCTCGCATCTCGGCAGCTGCCTTGTTGGTGAAGGTGATGGCCAACACCGCACCGGGATGTACCCCCCGGATCCCCACCAGATGGGCGATCCGCCGGGTCAGCACCCTTGTCTTGCCGGAACCTGCACCCGCCACGACCAGCACCGGGGAACCGGCGTGAACGACAGCCTCCCGCTGTTGTTCATTCAAACCCGCCAGCAGTTCCTTCTCGTCAACAGCCCGCGCAGCACCCCGCGGCGAAGGTGTGGCGGCGGTCGCCTCGTCAGGCGCGAAAACGGTGGCAAGATCGGGGAAGAGGGAGTCAGACATCGTGTCATCACCGTAATAGGCTTGGCCGTCATGAGGCGAGTCCTGAGATTCCTCCGTGTCGCGATTCCACGGATCAGTGCCGGCCTGCTGTTGGCGCAGATCGCCTTCATGATCGGTATCACCGGCCGGGAGTCGTTGCGAAAGAAGCACCGAAAGCTGCGACGTTTTCCTTACTCCCCTGCCACACCAGTGGCCGTCGGTCAGGATGAAATCACCGTCTACACCTTCGGTGAAGAACTTTACCGGGACATGCTCGCCGCCATTGATGGTGCCCGGGATGTGGTGAACTTCGAAACCTACATCTGGAAGTCCGACGAGGTGGGAGAGGCTTTCAAAGATGCGCTTGGCAGAGCAGCTGCACGTGGCGTCAAAGTGAACGTCATCTGGGATGATTTCGCGAATCTTGTGGTACCGCGTCGTTTCTTCACCATGCCTGAGGGGGTGCTCGCGCTCCGACATCCGGCTTTCCCGAAGCCCTGGTCACCGAGAACATGGGGACGCTACCATCGCAAGCTGCTGATCGTCGACCACGAAAAGGGATTCATCGGCGGCTACAACATCGGCAAGCTGTACGCGCAGCAGTGGCGCGATACCCACGCTCGCGTGATCGGCCCCGGGGCTGCTGAACTGGAGAACGCCTTCGTTGATTTCTGGAACCAGAACGCCGGCAGGCAGGGACTACCAACCCTCCCCAACGATCAGCAGCGTCGCTGGAATTCTCCGTTGAAAGTGCACCGGAACGTCCCACGGATTCAGGTCTACCCGATCCGAAACATGTACCTCGAGGCCATCGATCGCGCCACCGAACGCATCTGGTTGACCCACGCCTACCTCATCCCCGATGACGATCTGGTGGCCGCACTCCGGGACGCCGTGAAACGCGGGGTGGACGTCCGGATCATCGTTCCCGACCGTTCCAATCACGCCGTAGCGGACTGGCTGTCTCGGGGTTTCTACACCGACTTGTTGAACTCTGGCATCCGGTTGTTCCTCTATCAGGGCGCGATGGTGCATTCGAAAACCGCGGTGATCGACGGCGCGTGGTCCACCATCGGAACCGCGAACCTGGATCGCCTCAGCCTGTGGGGCAACTACGAGGCGAACCTCGAGATCACCGATCGCGACGTGGCCTCCCACATGGAACACGTCTTCTCCGGCGACGAGGGCAACACCGTGGAGCTGACCGCCGAGGCCTGGCTCCGCCGGCCCTGGTGGAAGAAGTTCGCCGAGTCCCTGCTCAGCCCCTGGCGGCCCCTGTTCTGACCGCCACGGGGATGAACCGGGGGTTCACCTGATGGTGTGCGACCCCTCCGCGGGGCATGCTTGATACATGTTCACCCTCATCGCATACATCATCATCGGCCTGATCGGCGGCAGCATCGCCAAGGCGATCATGCCCGGGGAGGAAGGCGGCGGCTGGGTCGCCACCGCTGCCCTCGGTGCCTTCGGTGCCCTGCTCGCCGGTTGGCTCGGCCAGCTGATCTTCGATTCCTCCTACCACGGGATCTTCTCCATCCGCGGTCTGGTCTTCTCCGTGGTCGGCGCCGTCATCATCCTGACGGTCCAGGGCTGGCTCAAGAAACGCAAGGCCTGAACCCCGGGTCCCGCGGCTCGCCAGCCACCCCCGCCGGGGTGATGGCGGGCCGCGTCCCGCGGGTGACGGATTCCCGGTTCACACCAGATGCCGGTCCGTGGCCCACTTTGTGAGCTGGTGCCGGTTGCTCAGCTGGAGCTTCCGCAGTACCGACGAGACGTGGGTTTCCACGGTCTTTATGGAGATGAAAAGTTCCCGCGCCACCTCACGGTACGAATAGCCGCGGGCGATCAGTTTCAGCACCTCGCGTTCCCGGGAACTGAGCCGGTCCAGTTCCTCGTCAATGCTGGAGATGTCGACGGCACCGGAGAAGGCATCGAGTACGAATCCTGCCAGTCGCGGTGAGAACACCGCGTCCCCGGAAGCCACCCGCTGGATCCCCTCGACAAGTTCCTCCGACGAGATCGACTTCGTCACGTATCCTCGTGCACCGGCCCGGATCACGCCGATCACATCCTCCGCGGCATCGGAGACCGACAGTGCCAAGAATTTCACTTCGGGCGCCTTCGCTGTGACCTGCTTGATCACCTCGGCTCCGCCGCCACCTGGCAGGTGAACGTCGAGCAGTACCACATCGGGTTTCGTCTCCAGGATCGAGGCAACCGACGACACCACGTCGTGTCCCTCTCCCACCACCTGGCACATTTTCCCGATCTCGTGGCGCACCCCGGCGCGAAACATGGCGTGATCATCCACGAGCACCACACGCAATTCTTCCAGCGGTTTGCTCTGCTCCTGGTTCATCGAATCAGCTCCAACCTGACCTCGGTACCTTCGCCCGGCGCCGTTCGGATCCGGGCCGTCCCTCCATGACGCTCCATTCGCGCCCTGATTGATTCTTTCACGCCTCGGCGATCCGGGCGGATCATCACCTCATCAAATCCGCAGCCACGGTCCCGGATGTACAGCTCGACCTTTTCAGGTCCGACCTCGGCGAATACGTCGACCCGGGAGGCGCCAGAATGTTTGGCAGCGTTCATGACGGCTTCCCGTGCGGCCTGCACCAGCGCCATGGATGCCTCATCGAGATCCATGTCGCTCACACAGATCACCTCAACCGCGATCGGAAACCGCTCCTCGACATCGATGCGCAGCTGCTCCAGGGCGCCCTTGAGGGTCTGTGCCCGGGTCTCCTCCCCATAGAGCCAGGTGCGCAACTCCCGTTCTTGACGACGCGCCAGCGAGGCCACCCGGACAGGGTCATCGGCCTGGCGTTGGATCAAGGCCAAGGTCTGCAACACGGAGTCGTGCAGATGGGCGGCCATGTCGGCCCGTGCTTCGGCACGCAACCTCTCCCGATCCGCGGTCCTGACCCGCGACCAGAGACGAAGCAGCCAGGGAGCCATGACGACGGCCACCCCCGCGAGAAGCGCGACGGCTGCAGCAACCACCGTCTGGAGGCCCTCCCAGCCGAACTGGGATGCGAGAAGCCAGCTGGTCCCGAAACCCACCAGAATCAATCCACCGACGAGCCGTGCGACGCTGGCAATCGTCCTGACTCGCGATCCGGATCGCTTACCCAGGGAGCCTGTCTTCAAACCGCCCCCGTCAGCCTGAACCCAGATCAGGACCACGCCAACGCCCGCAAGCAGAAACGGCCAGAACAGAGACATCCCCCGACCAGTGTCGGTGTCTTCGCCAGGGATCATCCCCCACAACACCCCGGCTATCAGCGCCCCGGCGGAGAAGAGCATTCCTGCATCGATCCGCCGCTCGACCCGCTGCGGTCGCATACTGGCTCGGGTCGCCCCCGCAAGTCCGGGCGCCTCCTCACGCTCGCCCGCAGGCACCAGGGCCCACAACACCCCATACAGATACATCCCCAGGCCGTTGAAGAACACCAACAGCACAAAAGCCACCCGGAACCAGAGCACGGGCAACCGCAGATGCGCAGCGATACCGCTTGCCACTCCGGCTATCGCTTTCTGGGAAAGGTCACGTTGCAGCTGTGGGGGATCGTTCGTGATGGATGGGTCGGAAGTCATGACCCTTCAAGGTTGACACGCCGGGAATCACCACGCCACCCCGCTCACCGGGTTTCAGGGCTCCTCAAGGACAACCTCAGGGGAAGTCCTGATGGCCGCTCACCGCTTCAGGGGTAAGACTGGAGACATGAACGAACTGGTGGATCTGGGGGCGCTGCACCCACGGCTCGCTCATCTGGACCGCCCGACCGGCGGTTTCACTCCCGGATTCTGCCGGGCCATCGGTTCTCGTTTCGGGATCGATCCGCTGCTGATACGCATCCTCTTCATCCTGACCTCCGCACTGAGCGGGGTGGGTGTTATCGCATACGGCTGGGGAGTCCTGCTCACCCCGTGCACCGGGCGTCAGGCTTTCATCCATCGGCTGCTTCCTGCCTTCAGCACCTGGAGCCTCCGGACCCAGTGGACCATCATCGTCCTGAGTTCCACCCTGGTGGTGGCCGCGGTCTCACAGATGCTGTCCTCGCTGTCCTCCGTGTTGTTGCTTCCGTTGCTAGCCCTGGTGCTGTATCGCCGCTGGCGGGAGCCCCGCAAACATCCGGTTTCCCCTAGCATCCCCCTCTCCGATCGGGAGCAGCCCACTGCCGAGGCTGATCCCCAGCTCCCCGTCGTGGATCTCTACGCTCCCGAGGTCCCTGAACCCCAGCCCCCCGAACGCAGACAATGTTCCTGGCTCGGCGCGGGGCTGGTGCTGTTCGTCGGATACCTCACGGCCACCGGTGTCGTCGTGTTTGACCTGCTGGACAATCCCCTCCTGGGTTTCTCCATCGTCCTCGGAGTCGTCGGGGTCATGATCCTCGGCTGGGGGCTACTGGTGCGCAGCCGTCGCCTCCCCGCGGCATTGCTGCTGCTCGCAATCTTGTTCGCCGGCACCACCGGCGCCTTTGCCACCGTCGAGGTGGAGATGGCCACGAACTCTGTTGATGCCCGTTCCGGCCAGGAGCGTTTCGACTATCAGTTCACGATGACCGATGAGGCAGTGGTGGATCTCCGGCACCTGCCTGCGGACAGCCCCGCGTTCGTTCACGTGCGGACCGCCATGAGCCAGGTTCGCATCATACTGCCGAGGCCACCAGTCCACCGCTACGTTCGGGCCTGGGCAATCGACGTGTCTTGGCCCGAAGGCACCGCTGCCCGGGAGCGCGATCCCGAGGCCCGGGGAATCCAGTTGCTCATAGAAGGGTACTTGTCCGACGTGAAAGTGGAGTATCCCTCATGAAACGGCTGGATGTTCCGACCATGGTCACGGGAGTGATCGTCATTGGTTTCGCGGCAATCTCCGCGTGGGC
>JABCNW020000160.1 GCA_013333945.2 Propionibacterium sp. | reverse complement strand
CGCACCGCCTTCTCGACATTTTCCGGCACCTTCTCGAAGGCGAACTCGGGCGCGTGCACGCCGATGATCTCCAGCCCGGCGGCGTGGTAACGGTCATACCAGGCGTTCAGGTAAGGCTGGGTGCGCATGCAGTTGATGCAGCTGTAGGTCCAGAAATCGACCAGCACGACCTTGCCCCTGAGGTTGGCCAGGGTGGTGGGGTTGCTGTTGACCCAGTGCGAGATACCGGCCAGTTCCGGGGCCTGTCCGAGCTGGTGTTGGTCGGCATTGCCCGCCACGCCGGGGACCGCGTTGCCCTGGGGGATGAGTCCCTGTTCGATGGCCGTGAGCGCGGGAAGTTTGTCGACGGCCCACGTTTGGAGCGCCTTGTCGAGACCCGTGGACACGAGTAGGCCCACGATGATGAACAGTGTCGCGATGGCGCGCTGGAACCAGCCGCGTGGATTCGAGGCCCAGCCGAGCCGATCAATGAGCCGGCGACCCGCCAGGGAGATGCCCAACAGTGCCCCCGCCATGCCCACGCAATACATGCCCAGGTAGATCAGGCCTGCGACGGGACTGGCGGGCAGCACCGTGGCGATGACCCACGCATAGGTTGGTGAGCAGCTGCTGAACACCGGCCCGAGGGCGGCGCCGGTCAGAAGAGCCCCCGCGGTTTCGCCGCGATGGTTGTTGGCCTTCCCGAGGAGGCCATGAGCGGCCTCCAACCTGGCCCACCGGGCAATCCGCGCCCACAGACCGGGAAACAGCATCGCGACCCCCAGCAGGATCACCAGCACGCCCGACCCGATGGCCCAGACGCGCGGATCAATGTTGAGGAAGGCTGTGCTGGCTTTGAGCAGCAATGTAAAAACCAGCAGCGACACGACAAGCGCGCCCGCGATCAGGTACGGGCGGCGCCTGGAACCATGTCCCAGGCTCCCGCCGACGATGACCGGAAGGAACGGCAGCACGCACGGCGCCAGCACCGTCAGAGCACCTGCGATCAAGGAGAGCAGAATGGTGACGAGCATGGATCAGCCCTGAAGTTCCTTGAGAAGACCGTCCGTCGAGGTACTGGCCCACTGCCGCACTTTGTCGCCACTGGAATTGATCTGCACGAAGGTGTGCTGCATCGTCACCCCGTAGCGTTGCCGCAGATCAGCGTGCTGGTCGTAGTCGACGCTCACCACGGTGGTCCCTGCCGGGATCTTCCCAGGATCGGAGGTCAGCGCCTCGTTGATGGCCCGACAGTCGGGGCACCACGTGGCATTGAAGAACAGCACTACCTTCGAGTCGGCGTAGGTGTCCTTGGAGGCCTGGTACTGGTCGTAGGTGATGTAGGACTGTGACGCCGCCTCATTGTGCGACATGGCCGCAGAGGGGGACGGCGCAGGAGACATGGCATCGGAGGACATGGCATCGGGAGACGAGTTCATTTGAGAACAACCACCGAGCGCGATGACGGCTGACAGGACTAGGGGTAGAAGGTATTTCTTCACACCTGGAAGTCTGCTGCCACTGGGATGACACGGAACAGGGAGGAATCCTTACGGAAGTGTGACGTTCTGCAACGTGCACTTCAGCTCACGTTCGACCACACTCGCGAATCCCACCTCACACGCAGAGGTGCCGGTCGTGTCCTGCCGCGATACACCCCCGCCAGATTCGCCATATGCCCGGGTTAACGTTCCGAACGTTGCATGACCCCTGCCGTACTACCGTGATGGGTGAGACAAAAGGGCTGGTTTCCGAAGACGGATCTGGAGGTAGCGATGGATCGAATTCAGGATGTCACCGAGCAAGCTGTGGCCGATGCGAAGGCCCGCTTCGATGCGCTGGCACGGGAGGCATCACACCGGGCTGAGCGCGATCGTGAGCTGGCGGCTAAGGTCCAGGCCATAACCGCAACCGCGGCCTCCCGCCGGGACGAGGTGAATGTCACCGTGAATCATGCGGGACAGGTGACCGACGTGACGATCTCTGAGAAGGGAATGGAACTGTCTGCTCAGGACTTGTCACGCTTGGTGGTGGAGACCATCCGCAAGGCCGGGGCACAGGTCGGGCAATTGGTTGGCGGAGCCGTCCGAGAGTCGTGGGGCGACAACAGCCCTGAGGGCACCCGCACCCTTTCCGCCTATGACGTCTTCGGCGCACCACCCCAGGACATAGAAAGCTCTCCCGGCAGGATTACTGGGAACGCGCGGATGCCGTGGAACATTGGAGGTAACCGGTCATGACCGACATCGACATCTCACCTCAGAGCTGGAGGGAGCAGAGTTCAGGACTGCGACAAACCGGCGCTTCCGTTCAGGAAATCGGCGGTGCCGCTGCTGGGACGATGGCCGGAAACCCGTACGGCGTCATCCTCACACCCGTCTTCCAACCCCGATACATGGAGGTCAGCAGCGAGTTCCAGAACGCGAATTCCTCGCTCGGACAAGCATTGGACGCCACCGCCGAGGCGATGGACGCCAGCGCTGCCGACTTCATGGCGGTCGAAGAGCAGATCAAGGAAGAATTCGAAAGGATCATCGACATGATTGAGAGCGTGCTCTCATGACGAACAGCCTCCTTGAAACAGAAAAGGATCCGGGAGCCATCGCTCTCGTGTCCGGGGGCAGCTCATCAGGCTACTCAGATTTCGGGCCGATCAAGGACATCAAGGGTTTCTGCAGTGCCGCTCAGGCCGGTGACTGGCAAGGAGAGTTCTCGAGTGCCGCCTCACTCGGCGCGACCGCTCTCTCTGCAGCATTTCATCCAATCGCGACGGTCACCGGTTGGGTGGGTTCGTGGATCATAGATCACGTTCATCCATTGCAGGACATGTTGCAGGAGTTCACCGGCGACCCGGATGAGATCAATGCTGGCAGCAGCACCTGGACCAACATCTCGAACGCGTCCGGAAACAATGCAGCGGACCTGGAATCGTTGCTCGGGAAGATAGCGGACCAGAAGTCGAAAACCTTGGACGCCTACAGGAAAAAGGTCGACACACTGAAACAGGTGTTCGAAGCCCAGAAGGAGGCCGCAGCCCAGATCGCGGACACATTGAAGCAGCAAGCAGCCATCGCCGATTTCATCTACGGCATGATTCGGGATGCCATATCCGAGGCCATTGGCGAGTTCTTTGAGGATGTCGCGATCGAGGTCTTCAGTCTTGGCACCGGAACCCCACTGGTGGTCGCCAAGATCTCTGCATGGGTCGGCGAAAAGGTCGCGAAGATCACCGAGTTCATAAACAAGGCACTGGACGCCTTCGCCAAACTGAGCAAGATCGCCGAGAAGCTGGTTCAAGGGCTTCGCGGACTCGTTAAACTCGCCCAAAAACTAACCGACCTCATGAACACGGCCGACAACCCCTTGAAGGCCCCGTTCAAGGAAGGAGGCAGAAGAGCAGCAGGTCAAGTTTCCCAACACCTTCCACACGTCGGTTCAGCGCCACGACGCATGGCCCAAGCCGGCGTCAATGCCGAGAGTTTTGCGCAGGGAAGCCAGTTCTTCGAGCAAGCCGGCAACGCAGCCTCCGCGGCTTCTGCCGCGAGCAAGAAGAACGGCGAAGGCGTTTACACCCAGACACCAGACGATTACAAGGGCCTATACCAGAACGGATCTTCCAGCAGTTTCGGCGACGATGATTTCTACAAGGGTGGTGGCGATTTCTAGGGATCTCCTCAACGAAAGGGCCGCGTGGGAGGGGCTCTTTCGCCTCGCGAGAATTAGTGCCAGATAGCACCGATGCAGCCATTCCGGGGAAATCTCGCCGGGGAATGTGCCGCGGATTCATGGCGACCAGCGGAAGTCCTGGAGTGGACACTGGAGCGTGACCCATGGGACTATACCGACCCCATCGCACGCCCAGGACATCAGCAACATCGGGCGTCAAATCCCCCAGAAAGCCCACATGCAGACCGCGACCTCCCTCACTCCTGAAGAACTGAGCGACTTCCTCCTCAACGTGGCGACCGTACGTCCCGTGTTCATCTGGGGGCCGCCGGGTATTGGTAAATCCGCCCTGGTCGAGAAGTTCGCGGCGAGTGTCGGTCTGGATTGTGTGTCGCTTCTGGGCAGTCAACTGGCCCCTGAAGATCTCATCGGTGTGCCCCAGATCACCGACGGCATCACCCGGTTCCGCCCGCCCGCCATGATCGCCCGCGAAGAACCGTACTGCCTGTTTCTGGATGAGCTCAACGCCTGCTCACAGGACGTCCAGAAGGCGTTCTACAGTCTCATTCACGACCGTCGTGTCGGCGAGTACGAGCTACCTAAGGGATCCATCGTCATCGGGGCCGGTAACCGGGCGCAGGACTCGGCCATCGTCAAACCCATGTCGTCGGCGCTTATGAACCGCATGATTCACGTCCACATGCGGGTCTCTGCCAGCCAATGGCTGACGTGGGCCACGGAAGCCGGGCTGCATCCACTGGTGATCGACTACCTGACACAACGCCCTGATCATCTGTGGAGCCAACCACCTCGCCACGAAGAACCATTCTCCACCCCTCGGTCGCGGCACATGCTCAGCGATGCATTGCACAATTTCCCCGGAGAAGTCCCGGCGCACATGATGGAGGCCATCGCCGGTGGTTGCCTGACCCCGAGGCATGCCGCGCAGTTCAAGGCATTCGGGAAACTGGCCGCCGACCGGCACCGCCTCGACGCTATCCTCAAGGGCGACGCCCGCTGGCCCGCCGACCCCGCGGATCGCGATCTGCTGTACTTCCTGGCGCAGGCTTTCCGGGCGCGGCTGCTGAAGCAGCTGCCGCCGGAGAAGAACCGCAGCACCGGTGACACCCAGCACCTGGTGCACACCTCGAAGGCGATGCTCAAGAGCCTGGCACAGATCAGCCTGGAAATGGCGCAGATCGTCGTCGCGGAGGAGAACGGAGAGACCCTGCCCGCCTGGTACATGGTGGAGGTGGTCCGTGATCTGCCCCGACTCGTGGAACGCCGCACATCGTGAGCCGTGCGAAGTCGAGGCCGAACCCAGCCGCCGAAGCCCACTGGGAGGGTGGCGAGCTGCTGCAACGGCATCCCGTGTTCCGTCGACTGTCAGGACATGTGGCCTGGGTGTACGACGACCGTTCCGCCTGTCCCAGCGACGGCTGGTCGATGGTGTGTCGTGACGACCTGGTTCACCTCCACCCGAAGCGGCTCGCCCGGCCCGAGGAATGGGTGTACGTGAGAGCCCGCGCCCTGCTGCTGTACGCAATGGAGCTGTGGAAACGCGACCACGGCGACTGGGACGCGTGGAGCGCTGCCTGTGACGTGATGACCGCTCGTTTCGTGCAGAGTCTCGCGTTGGGTCGTCCTCCGGTGGAGATGACGCTTCCGGGCGGGTTGCCGCAGTGGAACGAGGAACGCTGGTACCGCCAGTTCTGCGAGGAGGGAATTCCTTCGTGGGCGATGGCCCTACGACTGCCGGGACCATGTCGCCCGACGATGGAAAACCCCGGCAGGTGGGGTCCGGAGCCCCACTACCAGAACTGGTCCTGGCCGGAACAGTTCGCGATCGGGATCGCCGAATCCGTCACACAGTCCATGGAGATGGCCGCCGGGCTGCGCGACGAATTCGATGCGAAGCCGGTTGATCATCCGGACTCGCTGAGCGCCACGACCCGACGCGCACGCGACTGGTTCATCAGCAGTTTTCCCCTCCTCGGCAGCATGGTGGCATCGTTCGAGATCGTGGAGGACGCGGAGGTTTGCCACCGCGAGAACATCTCCGTCGCCGCCGTCGACGAGGACCTGCGCACCATCTACCTGAATCCCGCCGCTGGGCTGAACGAGCAGGAGAAACGTTTCGTGCTCGCCCACGAGGTGTTGCACGTCGCTCTGCGGCACAGATCGCGTTCCCGGGGACGCGACCACGATCTGTGGAACGCCGCCTGTGATTTCGTCGTCAACGATTGGTTGATCCAGATGCAGGTCGGCACGGCTCCGGCTGTTGGTTTGCTGTACGACCCCGCGTTGCGGGGCATGTCGGCGGAGGAGGTCTACGATCGCATCGCCAACGACATCCGGAGGCTGCGGAAGCTCTGCTCCTTCGCCGGTAAACAGGGTGACATGCTGACCCGTCGGCTGAATCCGAACGGAATCTCCTGCACAGACTTGGACGACTTCTGCCGGGAGCAGCTCGGCAAGGGCCTGTTGCTGCACCAGCAGCAACACAGAGGCCTGATACCCGCCGGCTTGTTGGAGGAGATCAATGCGGTCCTGCAACCACCCATTCCATGGGAGGTGAAGCTGGCCCGTTGGTTCGACAACCATTTTCCGCCGGTCGAGAGCCATCGGGTGTGGACGCGGCTGAGTCGCCGCCAGGCCAGCACCCCCGACATTCCCCGCCCGCACATCGCCCCCGACCCGCGGCAACGCGACGGTCGCACCTTCGGTGTCGTCCTCGACACATCGGGGTCCATGGATCGTCACACCCTCGCCAAGGCGCTCGGAGCCATCGCCAGCTATACGGAATCCAAGGAGGTCCCGGCTGTGCGGGTGGTGTGCTGTGATGCCACCCCCTACGACATGGGATACATGCCTCCCGGGGACATCGCGGGTCGTGTGCAGATCAGGGGGCGCGGTGGGACTGTCCTACAGCCGGGCGTTCACCTCCTAGAAAACGCCCCCGATTTCCCAAAGGATGGTCCGCTGCTGATCATCACCGACGGCGACTGCGACTCGTTGTCCATCACTCGCGAGCACGCTTTTCTGCTGCCCCGGGGCCGCCGCCTGCCTTTCCCCCACCGGGGAGAAGCCTTCGAGATGGGCTGAGCGTCCGGCGCGGTCCGTTCGTTCTACTCCTTGTGCTGGACGACCTCGAATCCCAGCAGCTCGATGGACATTCCGCGGCGTTCGTCGCCGGCGTGGGCGCTCGTGTCGCGCCCCGCCACCCAGGCGTCGTAGTGTTCGCGAGTGTCCCAGCGGGTGACGACGAAGTAGCGGTCCTCGCCGAATTGAGGACGCAGCAGCTCGAAACCCTCAAACCCCTCGGCTGCATCCACCGAGCGTCTCCGGGCCGCGAACCGTTTCTCAATCTCCGGTCCCGTGCCCTCGGGAATTCGCAGCGCGGTGATGTTCACAAACGTCATGGCGTCCTCCTGAACCAACGGTGAGGCGATCCTAACCCGCTCCCCCGTCATTTCGGGACTCGGCGCCACGATGGGCGAGCGGAATGCTCACCCACATCGGTTCCCCGTCCTCGCCGTCACGAGTGCAGGTAGTGCCGAACCTGGCTACCCGATCCGACAGGCTCTGAACGGATGCCCGGGGCGGCACCCAGGTGCCCGAGACCCCGCAGGCGTCGGCGATCCCGGTCAGCACCCGCTCCGGGAGCGTGACCGTCCGACGCACGACCGAGTCCCCGATGGTGATCATCCGACGGGCGGCCCGGAGGACTTTCAGCGTACGCTGCGGGGCCACCCGCTCCGCCCCGTCGACGATCGCCCACCCGAGACCCTCGGGACCGAACTCGCCGAACATCTCCGCGAATCCCTCGCCGGTGGTGACGATCACCGGAACCGCCAGGAAGAAGAGCTGCCAGGCGGCCCGTATCTTCTCAGGTTCCAGATCATCCGGGATCCTCCCGGCCACGACGTCAACGGCGGTGCCCAGCGCACCGACCATGCGGACTGCCGTGCCGGACAGGAAGTCCTCGTGGAGCCGCATCGCGGCCAGGAAGAGCTCGGAGCGGGCTGCCTCCAGCTCGGCCTCCAGCCACGGGGCGTTGAGTTCACGTCGCTGCCCCACCCACTGCTCATCGGGGTAGCTCTCGCCGAGTCGTCGCCGGTTCCTTGTGATCTCGCGGCGCAGCTGATCCAGCTCGGCTCCGATGCTTTCCAGCTCCGGTTCCATCTCGACCTGCTCCATACGCAGTTTCTCGAACCGGTCCCGGAGCTCCTCACCGCGTTCAAGTATCCGCTGGTATTCCTGCTCCGCCTCATGAAGCTCGGCCGCCGCCACGTCATGCTGTTTGCGCCACTCCCGGACGGCGTTGCCGAGGGTGAACACGAATTCGGTCGCGCCAGGTTTGAACGCAAGCGTCCTGTAGTGCTCGGTGGTGGTTTCCGCGACCCGCTGCTTCGCCTGCTCCTCAGCCTCGTCGTTTGCTGCCTTCTCGGATTCGACGACGGCAAGTTCTTTTTCGACCTCCGGGGCGCGCCTCAGCAGGAGACGTTCGCGTTCCACCAAGTCCTGATGACTCAACATCACGTGCCGGGCATCGATCATCGCCTGGGTCAGGCGTTTCACCTTCTTCTCGGCCTGGTGGAAGTCGTGCTTGGCCAGCCACCAGCTCTGGTGGGAGGCCTTGCCGTCGCGCCAGTCCCTCAGCCAGCCGAGCATTCTGGCGGAACCTGCATTCCCGTCGTCGGAGCCCGGTTTGTCGAACCAGTACTCGGACCTGAAAGCCTCCCGGGCTTCTTTGTTCCCCAACCAGGCCGCGACCATTCCCCAGGAGCTTTCGGCATCCCGCACGTCATCGGGCCTCCCGACCCCTCGAATCGCGGTCGCGATGTCAGCGAAATAGTCCGCTGATTCGCGCCACGGTCGTCCGATCATCTCCCGGCTCGTGAGTTCCTCGGCGCATTTCGTTGCGGTCTCGTCACTGTCGGTGATCACCACCGTTTCGAATCCGCAGAACTCCTCACGCAGCTGCAGGACGACGCGTTGGAACCCCTTCGCGTCCTTCCAGCCGTGCTCCTCGGCGGTGAACGCCTCCATCGGGTGCGACAGAGACGCCAGCCGCCGGGCGCGTTCCACGATGTTGCCCGCCAAAATGTCGCGCAACACGACGGCTCTATCCGCGTCGGATCCCGCGTTGATGCTCATGAGGCCCTGCCCGGGAGCCAGGTCGTCCAGGACGAGGTTCGTCACGAACTGCTGTCTCAGCGTCGACGACTGCTCCGGGTCGCGGGGCCACCGACCGGCAGGAATCCGTTCCGGCAGGGTCAGAGCATCGACCGCCTCAGGATGGTCGGCGATGTCCACCCGCCCGGTCTTGTCAAGTTCCTCGTCGCGTGTCAGGTAAGCGCTCAGCGCGGCACCCAGCCGCTCATCGGTCTCCAGGGCAGCGATCACGTCATCCAGCTCTACGCGGAAGCTGCTGTTCAGGAAATCGGGATCCGAGGTTTCCCGGCCCTGGTGATCATCGATCCACTGGCTTCTCACGACGATCCGGTCCATGGACAGTTCACGGGCGCCCTCGATGCCCCAGGTTTTCTGGACGATGCGCAGCAGTTCTCCCAGGGAACCGGCGTCGTGGGGCGGTGGCAGTTCTCCCTCGATGCTTGCACGTCTGGCCCGCTCGAAGGAGTTGATGATCTCTTCCAATCGGGCCTGCGCAGCACCGAATTCGTCGACCCATTCGACCCCAGGAACCTGACCGTGGGCGATTCTTCCGACGGCCCAGAGCGCTGATGACAGCACCGCGGAATCCGGGATGATCCTCCCATCCTCGTCCAGAACCAGGCCCACGCAGGCGCCCCTTCCTGCGGGACGTCCGGCATGTTCGGTGTCGTCCTCCGAGATCTTGCGGAGCCAGTCGTAGGTGTCCTTGAAGCGGTACACCCCCAGGAAGACGAGGTGACGCCACGCCCCGGGTCCTCGTGTCCGCCCGCCCGATGAAGGTGTCAGCGCCTCCCAGGGCAATGGACTGGACGGGGTCCAGTCGATCACCTGTTCGTTCCCGGCCCCTTCCGTCAAAGCAATCGGGTCGGGCATCTGCTGCGGGCTGAACAGCTCCAGCAACCGCCAGAACGCGAGGATCCGGCGGCGCTCATCATCAAGAAGGCCCGGCATGCCTACCATCTTGCCGTTCCCGCCCGTCAAACGCACTTGGCCACTTGTCCGACGACATACAGGATCAATCCGGTCGGGCGATCCGGCGGGCCGCCCGCACCACTGATTCCCTGCGCCGGGCACGCTCCGCTTCGGTGTCGGAACCGGTCAGCATGCGAGCCACCTGTGGCACGGAGGACCACCACCCCGCGAGCGACAGGATGAGGAAGATCATGTGATCCGCATCGATCTCCTCGGTGACGCTGCCTGCCCGCTGCCCTGCCTCGACCGCGGCCGTCTTGTCCCTGTACCGCCCCATCCGTTGTTCGTCGTCGGGGTTCCCCGCGTCGAAGGCAAGTCCTTCCCAGCGCAGCAGACGTTCAAGCTCTGGATGCTCCAGGTGATAGTCGTAGACCCGTCCCGCGTATTCCCCGACGTCCTCGGTGGCGAAGGACTCCACCGGCACCGCCTGCGCGACCTTGACGAGTTCGTCGCGAAGTACGTGGGTGAACAGGTCTCGCTTACCACCGAAGTAGTTGTAGATACGTTCCTTATTGACCCCGGCCACTCCCGCGATCCGCTCGATGGTGGTGCCATCCGGCCCGTGGGCGGCGAATTCTGCAGCAGCCGCGTCGAGGATGCGGCGTTTCGTCGCTTCTGTGTCCCAGGCCATGCCTCATTCCCGCTCACCGTGTCATCACCAACGCAAGGGTTGGTCTTTCGAGGCAACCGTACTACGCTCAATTCCAACGCAAACGTTGGAATTGAGGTGGATCATGTCCCACACGTACTCGGCCACGACCAACCCACCCCGGCAGGACACGGGAAACCGCAGCGACAGCGAATTCCCGGCGGGCCTCGGAACGGTGACCGTGTTGGTCATCACGGCCCTGGCGGTGTTGTCCCAGCTCTACGCGGCAATTCCTCTGCTGACGCCGGTCGGGGAGGCGCTGGGCGGCAGTGCGACCTTCACTCTCTCGACAGGCTACGGGCTCTGCTATGCGGTCGGGTTCCTCCTGTGGGGACCAGTTGCAGATCGTTACGGCCACCGACGGGTCATGCTCATCGGCTTGTGCCTTCTGGTGTTCACGACCCTTGCGTGTGGATTCGCCACATCGCTTCCGGCCCTGGCTCTGGCTCGCGGGGCGCAGGGGTTCGTGGCCGCCAGCTTTCCGCCGGTCGCGCTGGCCTACCTGAGCGAGGCGGTGACTCCCCGACACCGGGCAACAGCCATCGGGGCCATGTCCACCGCCTTCCTCGTAGCGGGGATCACCGGGCAGATCGGCGCGCAGGCCATCACCCAACAGTTCGGTTGGCCATGGGTGTTCCTCGGCAGCACCTGCCTGCTCACGATCTGCGCCCTGGCGGTCGCCTGGCTGACACGCGAGCACCACCACACCCGGGTCGCAGGAGGCCCGGGAGAGCAGTTCCTCACCATCGCCCGGCTTCTCGTCCGGAGTGACGTGCTGTGCCTGTGTGGCGCGCACCTGACGCTTCTGTTGTCGTTCATCGCCATGTACACCGGCCTCAGCCTGCACCTGACGGGGTCGGGGCATGATCCGGGGGTGCTGTTCCTGATCCGTCTGGCCGGTCTGCCGGGCATGTTCGCGGCCTTGGCAGCTGGTCCGCTGGGGCGCCTTCTGGGAGGCGATGCGGGTCTGGCACGGGCAGGTTTCCTGATCGCCGCCGCGGGGCTCATCACGGAGGCCCTCGCCTCCGGGTCGCTGCTCGGGTTGGGAGCGACCGGTCTCCTCTTCGTCATCGGGATCGCGCTGGCGGTACCGGCCATGATCAACCTGTTCGGACAGGCCGCGGCACCTCGA
Organism: Propionibacterium sp.; assembly: GCA_013333945.2. Classification (GTDB taxonomy): domain Bacteria; phylum Actinomycetota; class Actinomycetes; order Propionibacteriales; family Propionibacteriaceae; genus Arachnia. Next base: position 4,875 of record JABCNW020000160.1, on the reverse strand, counting down.
CGGGGAAGCGGCATGGCGGTCAATGGTTTCATCCTGTTCATCGGCGCCAGTCTCGGCCCGCTCCTCGCGACCGCTGGCCTCGGTTTCCCGATCCTGCTGCTCATCCTTGCGATGCTCTTGAGGACGGCTGCCACTCTTGTGACCTTTTCCGCACACCTGGTCTCCCAGAAGAACGAGGTTGTCGCATGAAACGGGTGCTCGTGCAGGGCGCGACGGGCCGTTCCGGCTCCGCCGTGATCTCCCACCTGTCCGGCCGGGTGGAAATCGTCGCCGGGCTGCGCACAGACGTTGATCGCAGCCGTCTCCCCGGGGATGCCGGCATCACCGGAACTGCACTGGTCGACTTGGCATCGATCGCAACCCTGCAGCGAGCGATACGCGGCATGAATGTCGTGGTGAACGCGATCCGACTCCGGGAGGACATTCCCGCCACGGCTCTGGTCGCCCTCCACCACCTCATCCTCGACGCGACCCCCAGTACCCACCCACCCTTGGTCGTGACCGTCGGTGGCGCAGGTTCACTGCACCTGCCCGGCGGGCGGAGGTTCTGGCAGTCGCCGGACTTCCCCACCCGGACACTGCCACGGGGCCGCGCCCACGCCGAGCTGCGCGACCACCTGGAGGCGGGGACTGCAGGTGGGCACTGGGCCTACCTGATTCCACCCCCTGCCTTCGTCCCTGAGGGTCAGGCCACCGGCAGCTACCGGGTGTGGCGCCCATCCGAGGACGAGTCGGAATTCACCCGCCGCTCCATCGGCTACGCCGACTTCGCACTGGCGCTCGCCGATGCGGTCGAACAGAACTGGACGGGCACCTGTCTCGTAGGCACTTGAGCGACGGCGTCACGCACCCGGGCTCTGGTAGTGCCGCGACATACGGTGGAACAGCACCAGCGACAGGGGGAACAGCACCCAGCCCATCAGGGGCGACGCCCACACCAGCCATGCAGGAAGCGGCACCTCTGCGACCCGGTCGAGCAGGGCAGTCGTGGGCAGGTAGGCGACGAACCCGAGAGGGAAGACGAAGCAGAGAAACAGCAGACCCTCCGGCCCGAAGATGGTCAGCGGGTAGATGCCGAAGGTGGTGACGATCCGGTCGGCCTGGATCTGCATGATCCTGGCACCCCCGCCACGGAAGGCCAGCGACCCGATCACCATCTGGACGGCGGTCTCCACCAGCCCTCCCCCGACGACCGCCGCCACAACGTAGCCGAGCCTCCACCACGTTCACTCGACGGGTGCGAGGATCCCGAACCCGACCAGGGCCGCCAACCCCAGCAGTCCGTCGCCCGCCGTGAGGACGTTGAAGCGCCGGGTGATGATCTGGATGAACCGGTCGACGGGTCTGAGCAGCAGCAGGTCGAAGTCTCCCTCACGCACCAGCTGTGTGATCTCCAGCAGGCCACCGAAGGGCATCACGTAGAACGAGTGGGCGGCCAGCCGAATCCCGACCAGCAGGCCCAGCTCCGCGAAACCCCAGCCGCCGATCAGCCCGAAACCGCTCAGCAGCAGCGCCAAGAAGACAACATTGATGCCCTGGTAGGTCAGACCGCCGATGAGACCGACGAACAGATTCGCGCGGTACTGGGTTTGAGCGCGCAGCGCGGCCCTCTCCAGCACCCACCAGGCGCGCAGCGCGCCGGGGAGTCGTCGTTCAGCCACCGAAGACCACCACCCTGCGTTCGGCGCGCCGCCACACCACGTGAATCAGCCCCGCAAGCACCGCGATCCACACCACCTGACCGGCGATCGCCAGCCATGCCGCGGTTCCGTCGAGCTGCCCGAAGTAGATCGACAACGGCGTGAACATCTGGGCGCGGAAGGGCAGCCAGTCGAGGACGGCGGCGAACCAGCCGGGCATGAACCACAACGGGATCAACGCCCCCGAGAGCAGCGCCGAGCCGAGCCGATACAGCATGTTGTAGCCGCCCGTCTCCAGCGACCAGAAACACGTCAACGACATCAGCAGGTTCATCAGCAGCACGATGACCTCCCCCAGCAGCGTCGCCAGCAGCCATTGGGGCACCGTGGGGATGGACGGTGGCAGGCTCAGCGTCCCGGTCAGCACCGCCCAGGCCAGGCCTGCGACCGCGATCGGCAGTTGCGCCAGGAAGGTGCCGACATTCTGCGCCAGCACCTGCGGGACCAGTCCGAGGGGGCGCGTCATGTCCACCCCCACCTGTCCTTTGCGTACCCGCATTTCCAGACCGGAGAAATGCCAGGGCAGCAACGCGACCTGCAGGCAGGCGGCCAGCACCGCGTAGCTGACGGCCTGTCTGGGGTCGATGCCGTTGACCGACGCCGACTCGCCGTAGACGGTCCTCCACACCACGCCGAGCAACCAGACCTGGATCCACAGCCCGGCGATCGCCATCACCATGTCGAGGCGATAGGTCCACGAGGTTTTCACCGAGTTGCGGACAGTTGCCCGCACAGCCACCCACGCGTTCACCGGGACGCGGCCTCGTCGTAGATTCGGGCGACCACGTCGTCCAGGCTCGCCTCGGCCACTGCCAGGTCGGCGATCCGCCAGCGTGCGGTGACGGCGGCTATCAGGTCAGGGGTGCCGACCCGTTCCGGATCGTGAGTGAGCACGGCCTTGCCGTCCATCACCGTAGCGGTGGCGCCGTCCACCCGGATCAGCGCCGGGTCGACATCGGCAGCCGGGGTGACGGTCAGGGTGCGTTCCCGCACGTAGCGGTGCTTCAGGTCCTCAAGGGAGCCGTCGAACAGCACCGTTCCCCGGTCGATCATGATGATGCGCCGACACAGCGCCTCCACGTCGTCCATGTCGTGGGTGGTGAGGATCACCGCGGTGCCCAGTTGTTCGTTGATGCCCGCGACGAACTCGCGGATGCGGCGTTTCGCAACGACATCGAGGCCGACAGTGGGTTCGTCGAGGAAGACGACCTCGGGTGAATGCAGCAGCGCAGCCACCAGGTCTCCGCGCATCCGCTGCCCCAGGGACAGGAATCGCACCGGGGAGTCGAGGAAATCGGCCATGTCCAGCAGCTCGGTGAACATTCCGAGGCGCTGCCGGTAGTCCGCGTCGGCGATGCCGTAGAGGTCGCGGATCAGTTCGAACGAGGCGCGCAACGGCAGGTCGTACCACAGCTGACTTCGCTGTCCGAAGACCGCTCCGATGTGGGCGGCGTTGGCGCGACGGTCCTGCCACGGCACTCGACCCACCACCTCGACCACGCCCGAGGTGGGTACGAGGATCCCGGTGAGCATCTTGATGGTGGTGGATTTCCCCGCCCCGTTCGCTCCCAGGTAACCGACGAGTTCCCCCGCCGCGATGTCGAAGGACACGTCGTGGACGGCGACTTTCTCCACCTTCCTACGGATGAAGAGCCGACGCACCGCCTTGAACCGCCCCTCAGGTTCTTCGGGGCGCTGGAAGACTTTCCTCAGGTCGCGCACATGGATCAGCGGAGGGGATGTGGTCGGTTCATCCGGCTCTGGGTTCGGATTCACGACGCGAACGCTAGCATTCGACCGGCATGTTTCCCTTCCAGCGCGCATCCAACCGGTTCATGGAGTGATGCCCGATATGCGACCGGTGATGCGGATTCCGACACAGGCCACGGACAGGAGCGCGCTTGTCGGGCGGGAAGGACAGGAATTCTCACCGCCGCGGATTCACCAGCGCTACCGCTCATTCCGCGATCGTCGGTCTTTCTTCAGGGCGCGGGCGGCTTTCTGTGACATCTCCACACCAACAGTAGCCGCAAGAGCTCCGACCAGCAGATTGGCAAATTTATCCGTCCCCCACTGTGGAACAAGGAATCCCGCCATCAGGGTCAACGAGTAGGCGATCCTGAACCCCACGGTGTGTTCACTGTTTTGTGACACATATGTTTTGTACGCAATGAAACCGACCAGGCTGATGAAGAGCATCAGAGCCATGATCACAGCCCGAGGGATCGTCGTCCATCCGATACTCACCAAGATGGCTGACACGAGAAGCACCATGCACGCAACGCACACGACGACTAGGGGAAATTTGCGTCTCATCCGTTTCTTCATGAAACGCTCGGAGTCTTCGAGGATGTCGCAGAGAGAGTCACCAGACGACCTCCGGGGTTCCGGTCCCGGCTTCGCTTTCATCCCATCCTCCTTTTACCATTCATGGCTCTTCACAGAAGTGAGTGGGTCAGGGGTTTGAACCCGCCCGTGTCGAGGAGGCACCGGGCGATGTAGTTGATGATGCTGCGGAAGCCTCTGGCTGTGCCGCGGAGGTGTTCGAGCAACCCATTCACGGCCTCGGTGGGGCCGTTCGACGTGCCTGGATGGTCGAAGAACGCCAGGATGTCGTCACGGCGTTGCTTCATCGTCTGCCCCAGCGACCGCAACTCCTCGAGGCCAGCCGGGACGCCGCTGTGGATGCTGGTGATAAGCCGGGTCATGATCTTCTTCCCTTCGGTTGGCTGGTCGGCTTGGTAGGCCTCGATCACGCTCTGGTAGAGGCTCCAGGTGACCTCGAACGCGACATGCCGCTGGTCGGCGAACACCTTCGCGAGCCGGTGCTGCTGCTTGGCGGTCAGCAGCCCGGCCCGGGTCCGGGCGACGCGTCGGATGCCGTAGAGCGGGTCACCGGAACGCCCCCGATGCCCCAGCGTCTCCTGCTGGACGCGCTGGACGGCAGCGGTCGAGCTTGTCCCCTACCAGGGCCACCACATGGATAGGGATCCATCACGGTGGTGACGGTGTCGATCGTTTCGACCGCGGCGGTCTTGTAGCCGGCGAACCCGTCCATCGCGACGATCTCGACCCGGTCCCGGAACGCCTTGGTCTGGGCTTCGAGCCAGGACATCGATCGCCTGCTTCGAGTGGCCCTCGACCACGGCCAGAAGGCGTGATGGGCCGGTTCTGG
>JABCNW020000159.1 GCA_013333945.2 Propionibacterium sp. | reverse complement strand
CGAGCTCATAGACCCGGCCGACATGGCTCTTCGGGCTGGCTGCAACACGGGCCGCCGCGATCGCGAGGTCGGGCCTGGCGGCGACGGCGATGGCCCCGTTCGCGAAGGGAGACACCAGTCCCGCCGGTGTCCAGGTGAGCAGACTGCCGAAGAGCTCCGCGTACAGTCCGTTGCGCAGGATGGTCCACTCCAGCGCGCTGGCCTGCAAGATCTTCTCCGTTGCCCGATGGGCCAACGCGAAGGCCAGGTGATCACCAGCCCCCGTGAGGCTCGTGTAGATGACGTGCTTCACGCCGTCTCGTTCTGCGGCCTCAATCGCGGCACGGTGCCGCGCCACGACGATGTCATCCTCGGCATATCCCGCTGAAACCAGAACCAAGGTCGAGATACCGGAGAAGTCGAGAGTGGCAGGATCATCGAAGTCGACTAGGCGTTCCCCCTTGGACGGATGACGAGTACCGGCAACCGTCTCCACCCCGGATCGCGCCAACTCGTCAAGGGTCAACGAGGCAAGCTGTCCCCGTGCGCCTGTCACCATGATCATCTGATTCATCCTCCTGGGTGGTTATCTTTAGGAACTACGATTCAATCGTCACACCAGGACGAAACGCCTGACAAGGAGGCACTCTCGTGTCAGCCACGCACACTACGGTAACCGCGCAGCCCGAGAAGCTGGAGCCATGCGGGCGATCTGATCACCAGGACTGCGGCATCCGCGACATTCTTGACCGGCTCGGTGACAAGTGGTCCGTGCTCGTCATCGTCGAACTGTCCAACGGTCCGTGTCGGTTCCGGGAACTGCAACGAGCCATTGAGGGCATCTCCCAACGCATGCTGACTGTCACGGTGCGGCGGTTGGAGCGTGACAGCCTCGTGACCCGAACCGTCTATCCCACAGTGCCCGCGCATGTCGACTACCGGCTCACAGCGGTCGGAGCGAGCCTGACTCATCTTGTTCGGGACCTCGCCAACTGGTCCCTCGCGCATCGTGAGGACATTGCCCAGGCCCGCAAAGAATACGACGAGCACCATCCCGACGATCCAGATCACTGATCGTCGCTCGCGGTGATCGCCGCCATGAGGCGTGGCTAGCGTGCACCATCGGCATCGCGGGGTTCACTTCTCCCGCAGAACATCGGCCGCACTACAGCTCGAATCCGTATACGAGCAGCACGAGGCGGTGCTGCCTTGGGTCGCAGCAGGCTCATACGGAGAGAGTCCGCATTGACATCAGCTCGCCCGGAGTAGCCAGAGCGCTGGCATGCGGTGCCGCGAGCGACGGCTGCTGGACGGACAGTCGTGACTTCGACACCGACCTCAGGCGCTGACGGCGAAGAGCCGTCCCTGAAGCACAGCGGTGGTGTCGTGAGGTTCTGATCATTCCAACGCTCACCCTGTTCGCATGATTGGGATGTGTGCTATCTTCCAACTATTGGAATAGCTTGCAAAACCAAGGAGGTTGAGACCGTGGCCTGTGCGCGACGAGTGTCAGTGTCGGAGCTTCTGGGCGACGCTGAGCAGAGGTACTTCGGTGAGGGGTTCAGGGCGGCGCAGCAGAGCTTGACTCAGGTCAAGCTTGAGCGTGGCTCTGACGATGGCTACCGAGACATCGGCGCCTCGCACGCACTGAGCCCGACCTTCGTGAACTGCATCCTTGGCCAGACGCAGGTTAGCCAGCTGATGCTGCACTCCCTCGACCATATAGATCGGTCGTTCTCAGGCAACCTTTGGATGCGCCATGTCGAGTTGATTACCCACGGCCCCCAACTCCACCACGAGACCGACTTCGATGCCGAGGCGCGAACCTCCCGCACGCAGCTACTGCCCATGAACGGCCACACATGGCGAGTGACCGACTTCGTTGGGCGCTTCGCGCACATCGCAGCCCGCCACAACCTTGCCCACGCTCTTCCCACACCGAAAGGTTCTCAAGACGAATGAAGATCGCAACAACCGGCACCTATTCCACCGACAAGGCCACTACGCCTTACGGTTCGGCGCCCCTCACGTACATTTCGAGAACACACGCAAAGACAATGCGAGGACTCCTGCCGGATGTCGCACCGTGTGAGCAGTTTGAGTTCCCGCAAGTCACGGGCGTAGATGAGGTCCTCGAACAGACCAAGGCTGATCTCTCGACGCTAGACACAAACGGCGAGTTGGCTCGCGGAAGCAGGAATCCCCAGTGAGTGACACCCAGACCTCAACACAGACAGCTATCCGTCTCGCGCCGGTCGTCGCGATCGGTCTGAGTTTCTTCGTCGGGAACCTTGATGCGACCGTCGTGAACGTCGCCACAACACAGATCGGCTCGGATCTCAACGCCTCAACAACCGAGTTAGCATGGACCGTCAACGGCTTCGTTCTCGCAGTGGCAGGGCTTCTGCTGTTCGCTGGTGACCTCGCCGGTCGCTTCGGGGCCCGCCGTCTCTATGTGTGGGGTCTAGCGCTCTTTACCGTGGCGAGCATCATTGCAGGTGCAGCTCCAGCAGCACCCGTGCTCATCGCTGCTCGCGTGCTCCAAGGCATTGGGGCGGCGCTATTCCAGCCCGCTGGACTCGTGCTCCTAGGGGCCGCCTATCCAGATACGGCAGTGCGCAGCGCATGATCGGGCTCTGGGCAGCGATGGGCGCTGCGGCCGCGGCGCTTGGGCCAATGATCGGCGGCTTCATCGTCGCCGGGCTCAGGTGGCGATGGATCTTCTGGGTCAACCTGCCAATCGGGATCATCGCAATTTGGATGTCCCTGTCGATCCTGCCTAACATTCCCGCCCAAGGCCGTCGGGTTCCGGTGCTCGGCCACCTGCTGTTCGCCGTTGCGGTCACTGGCTTCGCAGTGGCACTCATGCAGGGCCCAGAGGCTGGATGGGGCGCCCCGGTGGCCATCGCGGGTCTTGCCGCAGCAGCGCTCGGACTCATGTGCTTCATCTGGTGGCAGAGCCGCAGCACGGGAGAGGTCTACCCCGGCCGAGTAATGAGGAACCGTGATTTCTCCCTGAGCAACGTCGTCGGCGTATTCATGAACGTCGGCCTGTTCGGAGGAGTGTTCCTCGTCTCCATCCTCCTCCAACGGGGTATGGGATCGGACCCGCTCACAGCTGGCCTCCAACTCCTTCCGATGATGGTCGTCTTCGTCATCGGAAACCTCGCCTTCTCGCGGTTCAGCGAGCGTCTCGGCCCAAAACGGGCAATCATCCTCGGCATGACCGCCGCGACGATCACCGTCGCCATTCTCGCTATCGCCTCCACAAGCAACGTTACCTACCCCTGGCTGGCGACCTGCCTCGCCGTTGCGCACCTCGGCCTGGGCATCGCCTCGCCAGCGATGACCGCGGCGATGATGAACAGCATTGAGCCGAGAGACACCGGCCTCGCCGGCGCCGTAATGAACGTCAACCGCCAACTCGGCTCGCTGATCGGCGTCGCCATTGCAGCTGGTTTGCTCACCACGATGGCAACCCCGGAGGCCGTCGCACCGTTCATGTTCGGCCTCACCGTCGTTGGATACGCGATCGCGGCCATCGCAGGTCTCTTCCTTCACCCGACTGACAGGAGCCCCAAACCATGAGCGACAGCCTCAGCACTCCCCTCAGGATCCGGAACACAGACCTCGCAAACCGAGTGGTCATGGCCCCAATGGGTGTCGGTCACTGCCACAACGGCGTGCCCGACGATGACCTTCGAGCCTTCTATCGCAGACGCGCGGAAAACGGCGTAGGCCTCATAATCACGAGCGCCACCTTCATCGATCACCCGACTGCGTCGAACCACGTTCTACTTCCCAGCGTTTCCGGTGCCGAGACACAGGCCTCCTGGAGGCGTATCGTAGACGATGTGCATGCAGCCGGTGCCCCGATCCTTCTCCAGATCGAGCACGCCGGAACCGACCGCAACCCCGATATGTCTCTTGAACCGACAGCACGGATACTCGGACCAAGCGGCCTAGACCATCATGGACGGCCCTACGGGGAAACGATGAGTGCAGACGACATTAGAGAAATCATCAGCGCCTTTGCTGAGTCCGCCCGGATTTCCGAGCAGCTGGGCTTCGACGGTGTTGAAGTACATGGGGCGCACGGTTTCCTTATCGACCAGTTTCTTTGGAACAGAACCAACGCCCGCAACGATGAATACGGCAACCCAAGTAAGTTCGCCGCGGACGTCGTGAGCGCCATCCGCGCGTCAACCGGACCCGACTTCATCATCGGCTTCCGTTGGTCTCAATGGAAGATGCATGACTACGCAGCCCGTATCGCTGAGAATCCCGCAGACCTCATGAGCCTCCTGGGCCCAATCTCCAACGCAGGCGTCGACCTGTTCCATGCATCAACTCGCCGCTGGTGGAAACCGCTCTTCAAGGACTCGCCCCTCACCGCAGCGGGCTGGACACGGGAAGTCACCAGGAAACCGACGATCGCCGTGGGGTCAGTGGGTACCACAGGCGCCTGGTTCCATTCCATCTTCGACGGCGAAGGCGCAAAGGCGGCATCGCCTGAGATCGCCGCTGCCAAAATCGCGCAAGGAGAGTTCGATCTGGTCGCCGTTGGACGCCCGCTTCTGGGAGACCCGGAGTGGGCGGCCAAGACCATCGCCAATCGATCCCATGAGATCCATGACTTCGACGCACGAGCACTCGTGGACCTTCACTGAGAAGTCGCTCATGAACACCTGCCCGACCTGCTGGTTTGTGCCGTTCATTCGGCTTTCAAGGAAGCAGGCAAGGCTGAGGCCAGGGACGCTTTGTCGTGTCCGAAATGCCCGAGGAGGCCCTGTGATGCCAACTGGAGTGCCCGGTGTTTCGTGGACAGTGGTGAAAAACCCGAGTTTATTCGAACATGTGAGGAAGAAGTCTGTGTCATGCCAGCATCGAAATATAGTCCT
>JABCNW020000158.1 GCA_013333945.2 Propionibacterium sp. | reverse complement strand
CGGAGAGGATCAGGAGATCTCGGAGCCTGCCTGAGAAATTTCGGGTATGTCGAATGTCCAGAACTTCGATTTTCGGCGTTTCGCTGCCGAAAGGCCCACCGGGCTGGTTTAATCTGTCGACATGTCAGGTCGTCACGTTGCGAAGTCCTCCTCCGAGCGTTCCATCGCCATTGGCATCCTCTCCGTGGGATCACTGGTGGTTCTCGGATCGCTTCTGGGCGGCATCTGGGTTGTTCGCGCCGGTGCCGTCGTGGCCCTGGTGATGGCGGTGGCCGCCGTCTCCGTGGCCTGGATGGAGTTGAAGCGCGAACGAACAGAGCATCGCGAGGAAATCAAGCGTCAAGTGGCAATTCGCGTTGAGCAGGCCGAGCGTCACCATGCTGAATCCGTCGCGATGATCGACCGTTTCAACGAGCGCGCGCAGAACCTCGAGTCGATGATCGCCAAGCTGCGCCGCCAGCTGGGCGCCGCCAACTCCGAGCTCAGCACCATGCGCGGCAACTCCGCATGGCTGCGCGGTGAGGTCGCTGAGCGGCAGTCTCGCATTGATGCACTCGAGGCCAAGATCGCAGAGCTGGAGGAGCGCCTCGCCGCGGAAGAAGAAGCCCGTCAGGAGATCGAAGAATCCAGCAACATCGTGGAGCTGCCCCGCTACGCAAAGGGCGAGAAGGCTATCGAGCTGTGGATCAGCGACGACGAGCACCCCACCATGGTGGACCTCGCCAAGCTCAACATGGCGCATTACGACGAGTCGCTGCCCATTCGTAAAGAGGCCTGAGCAGCCTCCTGCCGAGACGGAAGAGCAACCTCACCAGATCCCCGTTCGCGTGGCCCGCAAGGGTCAGCCGAACGGGGATTTTCTCGTGTCCTGGGGGTGGATGGACCACGCAAAACCCCGGGAGTGGGCCTTCAGGACCGGTATGCGCGGATCGTCTTAGATCCTCCTTCTGAAGGCCTCAAAGACATGCCTTGCACTGCCCATCAAGAAACAGCGTGTACCGCAGAGAAGCTCGCCGGCATGATTGGCCTTGTCGTCCAAACGGTCAATATTTCTTGTCATCCGATAGGTCAGCAAGGCACTCTTCGAAGGGCGATCAGGCCCTAATCGCCAAGGTCTCAGACATGGTAAGTGGTATTCCCTGACGAGTCCTCGCATTGATCACGGTTCATATTCAGGTTCAAATCTTGTGAAAGTGATGTATTGTTACTGACGTCCCAAGCAAGCAAAGAGCTTGTACAAGTTTTAGATGAACAGGAGTTCCCATGGCTCGTGAGGTCCAGATCTTCCTCAAGGATGATATCGACGGTTCTGTCGCGGACCGCAATGTGACTTTCGCTCTCGATGGTGTCGAGTACGAAATCGATCTGAGCGAGGCCAACATCACGAAGCTGGTTCAGGCCCTCGAGCCCTGGACCACTTCCGCCCGCCGTGTTCGCAAGAGTTCCAAGCGCAACAGCCAGCGTCGTTCCAATGACGGGCCTTCCACCAACGATGTTCGCAACTGGGCGCGCGCTCAGGGCCATGAGGTCAGCGATCGCGGTCGCATTCCTACTGCCATCATGGCGGCCTATGAAGCCGCCCACTGAAATCTGAACAGTCGACTCTGCTTGGGGGATTTGGGCCGAGAAGACATCTGTCACTTCAGCTGAAGCGAACCCTGTAAGGGGGCGGGTGCACGTGCTCCCGCCCCCTTGGGTGTTGTTGAGACTCTTCCTTGTGCTCCAGTGCGAGGAACGGGGACATGTTCACGCGATTGCCTTTGAGGGAACGGAATTATTGGAACGTGCAGCGGTCGATGGGAAATATTTGGAGTTTCCAACGAGCTGGTGTATGAGCGGATTGCGTGTTTCTCTCGCAAGCGGAGGAAACACACTGCCTCTCTCGGTGGCTCTCGTGATCTGATCAGAGGAATTGATCCCCTCGGAGAGATGGAAGAGTGCACCTCCTTGTGCAAGTGACCATGGTGAGGCTTACCGCGTCGAGTCATTCCCTCACCGGGTGAGGGCCCTGCAGACGAGAATCCGGTCAGAGTCTTGCGTCTGTGCGCATGTCTCGCGGCGCTGAGCCATCGCAACGGTGTGAACAGACTGAACGAAACCCGATGAGACCGCGTCATCACGCCATATCCGCTCTAGTGCTTCCGACACGGCCACCTTGGTCATATGCCCTGTAGCAGGCGTTTCTAAGCTCTGTACGGCAGGATCCAGCACGATGCTTGTGTAAGCCTCTAAGCTGGTATGAGCGGAGTCGACGCAACGTCGTCGTACGCCGCAGGAGGAGATAGAGAATGTTCGAACGCTTCACTGATCGCGCCCGTCGTGTCATCGTGCTGGCGCAGGATGAGGCCAAGCTGTTAAACCACAACTACATCGGCACAGAGCACCTGCTTCTCGGCCTGATTCACGAGGGCGAGGGCGTGGCCGCCAAGGCGCTGGAACAAATGGGAATCTCCCTACAGGCCGCACGCGAGCAGGTGGTTGAGATCATGGGCCAGGGGCAGCAGGTGCCGTCCGGGCACATCCCCTTCTCGCCTCGTGCCAAGCGCGTGCTGGAACTCTCGCTGCGCGAGGCCCTGCAGATGAACCACAACTACATCGGCACCGAGCACATCCTGCTCGGACTGGTGCGGGAAGGCGAGGGGGTGGCCGCCCAGGTGCTCCTGAAGCTCGGGGCCGACCTCGGGCGGGTGCGTTCCACCGTCATCCAGCTGCTGGCCGGTTATCAGGGCAAGGAGGCGTCTATGGCGGGCGCCCCCGAGGCCGGGCCGGAGAAGTCCAGTTCGCAGGTGCTCGACCAGTTCGGTCGCAACCTCACCCAAGCGGCACGCGAGAACCGGCTCGACCCGGTGATCGGTCGTGTCAGTGAGATCGAGCGCGTCATGACCGTGCTCAGCCGCCGCACCAAGAACAACCCGGTGCTGATCGGCGAACCGGGTGTCGGCAAGACCGCTGTCGTCGAGGGTCTCAGTCAGGCCATCGTTCGCGGTGATGTCCCCGAGACCCTGCGCGACAAGCAGATCTACACGCTCGATCTGGGCGCGCTGGTGGCCGGCTCTCGGTACCGCGGTGACTTTGAGGAACGCCTGAAGAAGGTGCTCAAGGAGATCAAGACCCGGGGCGACATCATGCTGTTCATTGACGAGATCCACACCCTCGTCGGTGCCGGCGCCGCTGAGGGGGCCATCGACGCCGCCAGCATCCTCAAACCCATGCTGGCTCGCGGCGAGCTCCAGACCATCGGCGCCACCACCCTCGATGAATACCGCAAGCACATCGAGAAGGACGCCGCCCTGGAGCGCCGGTTCCAGCCGATCCAGGTGGCCGAACCATCCGTCGCGCTGACCATCGACATCCTGAAGGGCCTGCGTGACCGCTATGAGGCCCACCACCGCATCACCATCACCGACGAAGCCCTCGCAGCCGCAGCGACGATGGCGGATCGCTACATCCAGGACCGGTTCCTGCCCGACAAAGCCATCGACCTGATCGACGAGGCTGGCGCGCGACTGCGCATCCAGCGAATGACTGCGCCTCCGGATCTGCGCGAGTTCGACGAGCAGATCGCGAAGCTGAAGATGGAGAAGGACGCGGCCATCGATGCGCAGGACTTCGAGACCGCGGCCCGGCTGCGTGACGACGTCACCCGCATCCAGGCGCAGCGTGCGGAGAAGGAGGAGGCCTGGAAACAGGGCGATTCCGATATCCCCGCCGTGGTGGGCGAAGAGGAGATCGCGGTTGTGCTGTCCAGCAGCACCGGTATCCCGGTGTTCAAGCTGACGGAGGAAGAGTCGGCGCGCTTGCTGCGCATGGAGCAGGAACTCGGGAAGCGCTACATCGGGCAGGAGGACGCCGTCAAGGCTCTCGCCCGCTCGATCCGTCGCACCCGTGCCGGCCTGAAGGACCCGAAACGACCCTCGGGCTCCTTCATCTTCGCCGGCCCCTCAGGTGTTGGGAAGACCGAGCTCACCAAGGCACTCACAGAGTTCTTGTTCGGCGACGAGGATGCGCTTATCACCCTCGACATGAGCGAATACTCCGAGAAGCACACCGCGTCCAGGATGTTCGGGTCCCCGCCCGGCTACGTCGGCTACGAGGAGGGCGGCCAGCTCACCGAGAAGGTACGTCGCAAGCCGTTCTCGGTGGTGCTGTTCGACGAAATCGAGAAGGCCCACCCCGACATCTTCAACTCGCTGCTGCAGATCCTCGATGAGGGTCGCCTCACGGACGCACAGGGCCGCGTGGTGGACTTCAAGAACACCGTCATCGTGATGACCACCAACCTCGGTTCCCGCGACATCAGCAAGGGCGTCAACCTCGGCTTCTCTCGGGCCGGGGACGAGGCCTCCAGCTACGAAAAGATGAAGGCGAAGGTTTCCGACGAGCTGAAGCAGCACTTCCGCCCCGAGTTCCTGAACCGCGTTGATGAGATCGTCGTGTTCCACCAGCTCACGCAGTCCGACATCGAACGGATCGTGGACCTGATGGTGGCACAGATCGAGTCCCGTCTGGCGGACCGGGACATGGGAATCGAGCTGACCCCAGCTGCAAAGACCCTCGTCGCCAAACGCGGTTTCGACCCGGTGCTCGGGGCCCGTCCCCTACGTCGCGCCCTGCAGCGCGACATCGAGGACGTGCTCGCCGAGAAGATTCTGTTCGGGGAGCTGGCCGCCGGGCAGATCGTCCAGGTGGACGTCGCCGAGGAGGGAGCGGAGCTGCCGTTCAAGTTCACGGGAATCTCCAAGACCCCGCCGGTTCTCCCCGCGGAGACCGGTCCCTCGAGTGAGTGTCTGAGTGACACACGGGCCCCGACCACACGGTCGGGGCCCGTGTGTCGCGCCAGACTGATGGAGCCGGTTGTGGTGAAACCACTCCGTCCCGAAGCCGGGTTGAGCAGGGTGGCGACAGGAGCGGCCCTATCCTGCGGGTGTCCGGCAGAATCTCTCAGACGGGGGTCTGGGGGCGAGCGTAGGCGGCCTCGGTGATGCGCAGCAGGGCGTCGCGGATCAGACGGGCCCGTGCCGCCCCGATCCCCTCGAGCTGCTGGAGTTCCGAGACGGAGACACTGAACAGCTCCTGCAGCGAGAAACGATCGATGAGCTTCGTCGTCATGCCCTCCGACAAGCGACCCACAGAGATCAGCAGACGCGCGCCACGGGTATGGATCGGGGTCTCCAGGTAGGGAGACTCGCCAAAGCCGATGCGCTCCGCGACCAGCTGGGAACTCAGCAGCTCGTCCGCGGAGAAGTTGTGCAGCAGTTCCAATGTGAACTGGGACGGGTCGGGGAGGTTGTGGGCGTAGTCGGTTCTCAACTGCTCGTCGAGACCGGTGAATTCGCCCACCAGTTCTGCGTGCTGCAGGGCGATGAGACGGCCCTCGACCCCGAGGGTGTCGATGTGGAACTGGGTCTCAGCGGACAGGCGCCTGGTCATCTCAAAACGCTGGGCGACGAGCACCAGGTCACGAATGGTGACCTGCTCACCGACCTCGAGAGCGTTGAACTGGTGGAGGACGTCACCCAAGCGGTCGACGAAACGGGCGAGGGTCGCCAAGGTCTGATTGGCGCGGCTGATCATCTGCCCGGAGGTCTCCACCACGTGCCGGTCTCCGTCCATGAACAGCGAGATCGTGGACATCGACGCCGACACCGTGACCACGGGAACCCCGGAGGCCTGCGCGGTGCGGTCAGCAGAACGGTGCCGGGTGCCGGTCTCGGCGGTCGGCAGATCGCCGGCAGGGACGAGGTGAACGCCCGCTGCGATGATGCGGGTGAGATCGTTGGACAAGACGATGGCTCCGTCGAGTTTCGCCAACTCCCGCAGGGCCTGGGGGGTGAACTCGACATTGAGCTGGAAACCACCGGTGGAAACCTGCTGCACCTTCGGGTTGTTCCCCAGCACGACCAGCGCGCCCGTGCGGCCATGCAGGATGCGGTCCAACCCGGCGCGCAACGGGGTGCCGGGCGCGAGGCGCCGCTGGTACTGGCGTAGCCGATCCCGCTTCATGTCCCTCCCGAACCGTCGATACCGGAGCAAGTGTACAAACCGCGCGAAACCCGCTCCTTCGCTGTCGTTCCCGGTCCGGTATGGTTGAACACATGGAAACCAACTCGCCGGATCGCGAGTCGGCGGCTCATCTCCTCGAGCTCGCCGACGAGGCCCGTGCGGCGACCGTACATGCCGCTGCCCTGCCGTGGTGGCCGTTCGCGCTGGAGGGTGCATGCGCCGGGGTCGTCTGTGGTGGAATCATCGTCAATGCCTGGGTGGTTGTCATCATCGGGATCGCGATGATGACAATCGTGGCCGTGCTGCTCCACCGATGGGGGACCTCGCGCGGTCAACATCTCGTATCACCGTGGATCCATGCCATCCCGCTCCCGCTGGCGGGACCTTTCCCCTTCCTGCTGCGTGCCCTGCTGGACGATGTATCGGTTGACTGGTTCTGGGTCGCGATCGGCTACGGCATGATCGCTTCTGTGGTGTATTTCGTCGCTCTTCTGCTCGACGAGCGTTGGCGCAACCGACGTCTCGCCGAGGGGCGGTTCGAGGAGTATGACATCTGGTGACCGGCTTCGACGAGACCATTCACTCCCCGAACCGGCTGCGGATCTGTGCGGCCCTCTCGGCGGCCCGGCAGGTGGAGTTCGCCACCTTGGAGCGGGGGCTCGGGGTGTCGAAATCGCTGATGAGCAAACAGCTCAAGGTGCTGATCGACGCCGGTTACGTTGCGGTGGAACGCAAGCCCCAGCCCTTTGGTCGGCCTCGCACCTGGGTGGGGCTGACCTCCGCAGGTCGCAGGGCATACCGAAATCACGTCGCGGCCCTGCGAAAAATCATCGAGGAGAACTGACGTCAAAGCCGGCTGGGTCGGCCTGTGAGTACCAGCCAGCGGGTCGTGTCGACACCATGGCGACTGTGTCCGGGGTTTTGTAGCCGGGCCTGCTTTTCGGTCGCCAGATGGTTTCGACTCGACCATTCGCTTCGCCCATACGCTGACTCAAGCAGTGTCACGGGGCTTCGGATCAGGTTGTTTCGTCGGTGTGAGGGGGAGTGCTGGCGGGGCGGCGCAGGGCCAGGATGCCCAGAGCGTCGGCAAGGGTGTCCACCTCCACCACCTTCAAACCCGCCAGACGGGGCACCTTCACGGTGACGTCTCGCGACCCACGGGGTACCAGTGCCAGTTCGAAACCGAGCCGGGCGGCCTCCGCCAGGCGGCGTTCGGTGCCGGGGACGCGACGCAGGTCGCCAGCCAGACCCACTTCCCCGAGCGCTAGGAGACGTTGCGGGTGCTGCCGGTCCAACGCGGCGGAGGCCACCGCTACCGCCACTGCCAGGTCCACCGACGGATCCGTCACCTTGGCTCCGCCCACGGTGGAGGTGTAGACGTCCGACTGGCTGAGTGGCAACCGGGCCTTGCGTTCCAGCACGGCCAGGACCATGGCGATGCGGGATGAGTCGAGGCCGTGGGTGGCGCGTTTCGGGGAGTTCCCCGGGGTGGGGGCCACCAGCGCCTGCACCTCCGCTAGCAGCGGTCGGCGCCCCTGGAGGGTCACCGTCACACAGGTGCCCGGCACGGGGGTGGAGCGGACGGTGGTGAACAGGCCCGAGGGATCCGGCACCTCGACGATGCCGGTTTCGCTCATCTCGAAACACCCCACCTCGTCTGCGGGGCCGAACCGGTTCTTGGTGGCCCGCACCATGCGGAACCCTGAGTGGCGGTCTCCCTCGAAGCTGAGCACCACATCCACGAGGTGTTCCATGGTGCGTGGCCCGGCGATGGAACCGTCCTTGGTGACATGGCCGACGATCAGTACAGCCATGTTGCGGTTCTTCGCCACCCGTGCCAAGGCGGCCGTCACCTCCCGCACCTGCGCGGGCCCACCCGGGGTGCCGTCAGCCCCGGTGGCGGAGATGGTTTGCACCGAGTCCACGATCAGCAGCGACGGCGAGACCTCTTCGACGTGCCCCAGCACGGTGGCTAGGTCGTTCTCGCTGGCCAGGAAGAGATCGTCGTGGACGGCCCCGGTGCGGGAGGCGCGCAGCTTCACCTGTGAGGCCGATTCCTCGCCGGAGATGTAGAGAGTGGTTTCCCCTGTGCCCGCCCATTTGGCGGCCACGTCGATCAGAAGGGTGGATTTACCCACCCCCGGTTCGCCCGCCAGCAGCACGACCGCACCCGGCACCAGGCCGTCGCCCAGCACGCGGTCCAGTTCCTCGATGCCGGTGCGTTTACGGCGGGCATCGTCGGTGGGGACCTGTGAGATGCGCTGCGCCGAGCGCGACGGGGCCGCCGCGGTGACCTTCGTCAACTTTGGGGTACCCCGCTCTGCGACGCTGCCCCACGCTTGGCACTCGCCGCAACGTCCCACCCAGCGGGCCGTGGTCCAGCCGCACTCTGAGCACTGGAAGGAGTCCTGTTTCGCCATGCCGGGGAGTCTACGGAGGGCCACCGACACAACCGGATCGGAGATTCCGGAGCAGCCGAGCCGTCCCGCGAGACCGAGGAAGTCGCTCACTGTCTCGCCGGTGCGACCGCTTCCGTGGATTGCTGCGGTGGTGCCGTCGATGCCGTCCCCCAGTTGCGGTCAGATGACCACGGTGCCCCTCAACGGTGATTCGAAGGTCACCTGGGTGATTCCCGGATGCCCGTTGGGGGCGATCAGATCCAGGTGAACCCCGTCGAGCGAGTCATTCACGGGGACCCCGAGCCACTCGGACAGACGGTCCGCGGAACCGGAGATTTGGATCTCGGTCAGGCGCAACGTGGAACCCAGCGCGGTCGGGCGCAATTGCGCATTCGAAATCCATTGCAGGAAGAACGGAAGCTGAGGATCGGCCATCAACCCCCTGATCCCGAGCTGGCGCCACTCGAGAATACGACCGTCAGGGAACTGGCGGGCGCCGAGCGCTGCGGCGCGTTCCAGGCGTTCCTCAAAGGGTGCGATGTCGTCAACACTCACGGCCCATCCTAGCCAGCCGCCGCCCATCTCGGAACGGGCCCGCACCGCCTGCCCAAACGGTGCCTTCTCGGCCGCGGGATGATCGAGGACCTCCACAACCTCCAGATAGCGGGAATTCGCGAGGGGAATGATGCAATTCCGGGTTCCGAACCGGGGATGGAAACCACCTTCTTTGAAATCAGCACCCAGCTGTTCGGCCAAGCATGCGACATCAGCTTTGATGCCCTGTGGTCCGCTGGCAAAGATGATGTGATCGATGCGCATGCTCTCATTCTGCCTTTTGCAATGTGGCATGTCCCAATCGGGCGGTGCAGGATGTTGTGACGGTCTCACGCCCCGACAGGAGTTCGAAGGACGTGACGTCACGGACGAAAGCGCGGGGGAGATGTCCGAGCTTTGTTCCGTGCGTACCGTGTGGTCGGTGGACGGCGCTAGGGTTGGGGCCGTGCCCGACCCATTGATATTGCTTTCAACCACATCGGTCTATCCCGATTCCACGTCCAGTGCTTTTGATTTTGCGGCTGAGGCGGGATTCGATGGGGTGGAGTTGATGGTCGGGGTGGACCAGATCAGTTTGGACATAGAGGCCATCGCGGAAATCAGTGATCGTTACAAGATGCCGGTAAGGTCCCTGCATGCGCCGACCCTATTGATCACTCAGCGGGCCTGGAGCAGCGATCCGTGGGAAAAGCTGAGGCGCTCCGCCGAGGCGGCCAAACGTATCGGCGCCGACATCGTCGTGGTGCATCCTCCTTTCCGTTGGCAGCGTGGCTACGGCGAGGGATTCGTTCAGGGCATCCGGGAGCTGAACCGCACCTCGGGAGTGACCTTTGCGGTGGAAAACATGTATCCGTGGCGCACCCCAGCAGGCTCGTTTACCGCTTATCTGCCCGACTGGGACCCGACGAACCTCGACTACGACCACCTCACCCTCGACCTCAGCCATGCTTCGACCGCTCAGTTGCGGTCCCTCGACCTGGTGGAGCAGTGGGGTGATCGGCTGGCCCATGTGCACCTGACCGACGGGAGGGGATCGTTCAAGGACGACCACCTGCTCCCCGGAGAGGGAGACCAGGAAGCCTGGGCGGTGGTGCGTGAGCTGGGGCGTCGTGGTTTCGAGGGGCACATCGTGCTGGAGGTCTCCACTCGGCGGGCCAGGACGGGAGGAGAACGGGCTGACATGCTGAGGTCGATGCTGGAAACCACCCGGGCGAACCTGAAGGCTGGGGTGGGGGAAGCGGCGAGGAGGGGCTGAGATGCGACGTTCGGGAGATTGGATCCGGTGGCTCGTCCTCGGATCATGGGTGGCGCGTCGCGCGGCCCGGGACCCTGGGGTCTGGGAATTGGCCAGCAATTATGTGGCGGGACGAGAGGTCCGCGATGCCATGAAAGTCGGGTCGAAACTGTGCAGGCAGGGCCTGCGGCTGGGGTTTTCCTATTTGTCGGGCCATGACCCCGGGGAAGACACCCATGCGGTGATTGACGAGCTCCTGGAACAACTGCAGGGCATCTCGAGTGGCTCCGAGGTGGCGGTGAAACCCTCGGCCCTGGGGATGAAGAGATCACTCATGCAGGCCAGGAAGGCCTTGGCGGAGCTGTGTGTGATGGCCGAGGGGCACGGCGCGCACGTGACATTGGAGATGCAGTGGCCCGCCGACTACGACGATGTGATGGATCTGTACCGGACGGTCCGTGAGAACCCCCCGATGCTTGGTATCACCCTCCCCGCGAACCTCCTGCGGGTGGAGACGGAGTGCAGAAGGCTCGGGGCAGAGGGAGCCAGGGTGCGGTTGTGTGTCGGTTCCTACCCGGTGGGGCACGCGCTCGCTCACAGCACCGAGCAGGACAAGGCGCTGGCCTTGGTGCGTTGCCTGCGGATCCTCATGGAGTCCCGGGCCTATCCGATGCTCGCCACCCATGATCCACGCATCATCGAGTTGGCCCAGGAGCTGGCCAGACGCAACGGACGCGAACCCGGAAGCTTTGAGTACCAGATGTTCCATGGCGTGCGTCCCCTGGAACAACGGCGTCTCGCGGACCTCGGTTTGCGGTGCCGCACCTACATTCCATTCGGTCCCGGCTGGTACGGATATCTCGCCACCCGCATGGCCGCCCGTCCGCGCATCCTGTTCAGCTACGCCCGCGCCCTTCTCGACAAACGCTGATCCCCGGCCAAGGGATACTGGTTCGGTGACCTCTTCCCCCGCCCCTCGAGACACGCCGGAATTCGAGGCGCCGTCACAGACATCGGCGTCATGCCGCAGCCCGGAGCCGCCAGCGCGTATAGGTTCTGGAAACGCTGGAGGTAGTGGCGGTGGCCAGCCCCGATTCTCCTGACCGTTTTTCTTCTTTTCTTCGCGGCACTCGGGGTTGGGGCCGTCCTCGTCGGAATGGTGCTGGCGCTATCCCAACCGCCGGGAACGGGTGAGGAAGCTGGCAGCGGTTGCTCCGCCACCCCCGACGTCGTGACCCCCTCGACCGGCTCGACCCAGTGGCAGCAGGCGTGGAGCTTCGAGGCGGGTGAAGGAAAATGGGGAGGTGAACCGGACCGGATCAAGCCCAATCTCTGGGGCGCCTATGCACATGGTGACTGTTTGGTCGTGATCTCTGGGTGGAAGAAGGGAGTGAAGACGCACCTGACCGGCTACCGGATCGCCGAGGACGGGCCCCAGCGCCTCTGGTCCATATTCACAGCCCCGGCCCTATTGACAATCCGTGGTGGGGCGGGAAGCTGGTGCTGGGGAGTCAGCTCCTCGATCCCGCGACCGGCGCATTGGGCGACGGTCCTTGGGGTTCTTGGGTGTCTCCTCGTGTCCTCTCTGATGATTTCGCGCTGACCTGCACGAGGAGTTCGTTCACCCCACCGCGCTTCACCTGCTCGTACTGGGACTGGAATGGTGGCGCACCCGCACAACGCTGGACGCAGGAGTACGACGGTGAGCTCTCAGCGCCGATCTACCAGGGGCTTGCGGGAACCACGGACAAGGGAGCGGTGCTGGCGGAACGGAAAACCGATTTTGGCGCCACTGAAGTGCTGATCGTGGCCGTGTCCCTGGAGGATGGGTCGCTGTTGGCGGAATGGCCTGCGGTGGCATCCAACCAGAAGGGCCGGTACATCGAGGCGGCCGACGGGTGGATTCATGTCGCGCGGGAGGGCGCCGAGGCCTCCGCCGTTTCTCTGACCGGTGAACGGACCTCCTTCCCGCTGACCGGCTCCAACGCCGCGTTGTTGGTGGCTGAGACGGGAAAACCGACCATTGAGCAGTTCCGGGCGGCCTACGAGACCGGTGACGTCAGCTGGGCGCGGGTCGTGATCGACTGTCCGAGTACGCGACAGTGCTTTTTCAACGGCAATCCATCTCCGCTGGACTTCACGCACAGGGTGGGCGGGAATGTCTGGGATACGGCGAGGCTCCAACATATGTGGTCGGTGAGTTCCGGTGGCCGGACTCTGTTCATGCGATTCGGTGGGTCAGGCATTTCGGGGACGGTGGACCTCGTCGATATTCCGAGCGGAAAGGAGATCCCGCTCATCAACTATGTGGGGGAGCGACGTCCTGTCACGCCGATCGTGCGAGAAGACCTCATCGTCGCCATCGGGGGCTCCTCGCTGGTGGGGTACCGGCCCTGATAGCGCGGTTCCGACCCATCCCGCCGGTCGCCGGATGACCCCGTGTTATTCGATCCGCTTCGTCGCCGCGACCCAGCCTGCCAGGTGCACCTTTAGACTGATCCGGTGATGAATCCGGGGCCGGATGTGCGGCGGCGGCTGTGCGTCGAGATGCTAGTGGTGCTGGGGATCTCGCTGGGGCAGTCGGCTGTCTACGCGCTGCTGTCGCTGATCAACAAACTCACCCAGGAGGTGGCGCTCAACCGGCAGACCACATCCATCAACGCATCGAAGACCCCGGACCGG
>JABCNW020000157.1 GCA_013333945.2 Propionibacterium sp. | reverse complement strand
TCCAGCACCTCGGTGCGGCCCGCGCCCATCAGCCCCGCGAGCCCGAGGATCTCGCCCCGGTGCAGTTCGAAACTGACGTCCTTGACCACAGAGCCCCGGTTGAGGCCCTGCACCGAGAGCACCACATCGCCGATCTCGGCCTCCTCCTTCGGGAACAGGTCCGTTAGCTCGCGGCCCACCATCAGCTTGATGAGCTTGTCGCGGTCGAGTTCCTTCGCCGGGTAGGAGCCCACGTGCTTGCCATCGCGGAAGACGGTGATGTCGTCGGAGATCCGAAAGACCTCGTCCATCTTGTGGGTGATGTAGATGATGGCGACGCCGAAATCGGTGAGGCGTTTGATCATCCCGTGCAGGTGTGCCACCTCGCGTTCCGGAATGGCCGAGGTGGGTTCGTCCATGATGATGATCTTCGCGTCATAGCTGATGGCCTTGGCGATCTCGACCATCTGCTGCTTCGACACCGTCAGGTCCTTCATCCGGGCCTTCGGGTCGATGTTGATCTTCCATTCGTCGAAGAGTTCGCGGGTCTTGCGGAACATGGCGGCGGGACTGAGCAGCCCCAGCCGGCCACGCGGCTCGCGACCCAGCCAGATGTTCTCCGCCACCATCATCTCGGGTACGGGGGACAGCTCCTGGTGGATCATCGAGATGCCGTGCTCCAGGCCGTCCTTGGTGTCCTTGAACCTCACGATGTCGCCCGCCAGCTCGACGGTTCCCTCATCGGGGGTGTACATGCCGATCAGGCACTTCATGAGGGTGGATTTACCGGCCCCGTTCTCGCCCATCAGCGAGTGCACGGTGCCGCTGCGGACGTCAAGGTTGACGTTGTCCAACGCCACGACGCCCGGGAAGGTCTTGCGGATGCCCTGCATCCGCAGAATTACCTCTTGCATTGGTTCTCCCTGCTCAAGGGGACGGGAATTCCCGACCCCTGCGTCGTCACTGCTGGAACTGACTCATGTTCTCGGGCGTGACCAGCTGGTAGGGGACGTTGATGATGTCCGGTACCTCGTCGCCGTTGACCATCTTGATTGCGGTGTCGACTCCCGCCTGTCCCTGGCCCTTGGCGTCCTGGAAGACGGTGACCTCCAGCTTGCTCGCGGCCATGGCGTTCAGCGCATCGCCGGTGGCATCCACGCCACCCACGACCACCTTGTCGAGCATGCCGGCGTTCTCGAAGGCGTTGATGGCGCCGAGGGCCATCTCATCGTTGTTGGCGCAGATGACGTCGACCTGCTGTCCGGACTGGATCAGGTTCTCGGCCAGCGCGAGCCCTTTGTCGCGCATCCAGAGACCGGTCTGGTCGAACACGACGTTCATGTTGTACTTCGCGGCGACTTCCTTGCAGCCCTGGGTGCGCTGCTGGGCGGCCTCCTGGGTGGGGTCGCCCTGCAGGATGGCGACGTTGCCCTGATGGTGCGACAGCTTGGCCAGCTGTTCCATCTCGAGCTGACCCGCTACCAGGGAGTCGGAGCCGACGTAGGGCACGCCCTTGGGCAGTTCGGAGGGACGGCGGTTCACGTAAACCAGCGGGATGTTCGCCGCTTTCGCCTTCTGGGTGATCTGGGCGGTGGGGGCGGTGTCCTGTGGCAGGACAATGAGGGCGTCGACGCCGGAAGCGATGAAGTTTTCGATCTGGTTGAGCTGGATCTCGATCTTCTCCTCGGCGGAGGTGATGCTCACCTCGGCGCCGGCAGCCTCAGCCCGCTCTTTGATGGAGTTGGCCACATTCTGGAGGAACTGGTCCAGCAGTGGGAAGGAAGCGCCGATCTTCACCTTCTTGCCGTCTTTTGGCTTGACGACCTCGGCGGGGGCGTAGTCCTGCGTGGAGACGGCCGCCGGCTGGCCGTCCTCACCAATGGTGCCCGGCAACGGGTCGCTGGTCATGCCGCACCCACTCAGCGCAAGCATCGCGCTGAGCGTGAGAACGGCGAATTTCGGTACTCGCTTCATCACTTCTCACTTCCTCGTGTCGGTGTCCCGAACAGGACCTGGAAGTCGCCTCCCTGCGACGAGTTGATCCTGTCGCAAAGGGCATGGAATGTCAATACAAATGACAGGGTGCCGAAGTGTGAGACGATTCAACCAATTCAGGGGTCACTCGTAGGGCAGATAGCCGTTGCGGTGGATCTCCTCCAGGTCCATGCTGGCCCGCAGAATCCGGGCGGTTCCGTCGCTGATCCTGTGTTCCCGGACGAATTGGTCCAGTAGCTCCCGTTTCCGCTTGAGCACGGCACCGTGGAGGCGTTCGAGGGCGACGATCTCCGCCACGTCATCCTCCTCGTCGTCAGCTCCGATGTGGGCTGCGATGTCGTCGAGGCGTTCCTCCATGGCCTCGGCGATGCGCGGGGGAACCCCCGCCTGTTCGGCGAGAGCGGGCAGTTCGGGGCGAACGGCCTCCAGGATTGCCAGCCGCCCCTCGGTGGCGAGCTGTTCCTCGGTCAGCTCGGCCTCCTCGTCATCGCCGGTGTGACCGCCCTTGGCGGCCCACGCGATCACCTTGGGCAGCAGCGGACCCTGCACCGCCATGCCGATCACGATCGCGAGGGCGGCGACGAGAACCACGTCGTCGCGGTAGGGAAATGGCGACCCGTCGTTCATGACCAGGGGAATCGACAGCGCGATCGCCAGGGAAACCCCGCCGCGAAAGGCCGAGACCGCGCTGACGCCCCGGGCCCGGTAGCTCAGGCGACGCTGTCGTTGCTCGGGCCGGCGGTCGAGGGCGCGGATGATCATCGCCGTGATCTGCAGGAACACGAAACGGGAGACCACCAGGGTCACGGCTACACCGATCGCGATGCCCGCCAGCGTCAGGAACTCAGAGAAACTGAAGTTGACGATCAGCAGGCGTGTCTCGATACCGATCAGCAGGAACAGGGCGCCGTTGAGCAGGCTGGTGGCCAATGGCCAGAAATGTTCCGCCTGGGTGCGCGACTCGGGGGTGCTGACCCGGTTCGACAGCGTCGAGATGATCAGGCCCGCCACCACCGCCGCCAGCACACCAGAGGCGTGCACCAGCTCCGCGGCCAGGTAGGCGGCGTACGGGGTGACCAGGAGGGCCATGTTGATGGTGATGGGTTCGTGGAGGCGACGAAAAGCCGGGTAGGCGACCGCGGCGACGGCGATCCCGATGAGGATCCCGCCGAAGAACGAGACCACGGCCATGCGCGTGATGTCCCAGGGGGTGTACTGCCCGCCGAGCGCCAGGCCGACGGCGATGGTGTAGACCACCAGGGCGGTGCCGTCGTTGGTGAGGCTCTCGGCCTTCAACAGCATGAACTGGCGGCGGGGCAGGCCCTTGGCCAGGGCGGCCGCGGCGGTGGCGTCGGGCGGGGCGACGGCGGCACCCAGGATCAGGGCCGCCTCCCACGGGATCCCCAGCGACGACGCGATCCACGCCACAGCGAAGGCGGTGGCCACCACGAACACCGTCGAGGTGATCAGGATGCCGCGCAGGTCGCGTCGGATGGCGTTCCTGGAGGTGGTGAGACTCTCCCAGAACAGCAGGCCCGGGAGGAACAGCAGCAGCACCACCTCGGAGGGCATGTGAAGATTTTCCAGACTGGGAACGAAGGCCAGCGCGAACCCGAGGAAGACCAGCGTCAGCGGCACCGGAAGACGCAACTTGGGGGCCAGGGCATTGCCCGCCACCACCGCAATCCCGACTCCGACCACGATGATGAGACCCTCCATGCGCCACCTTTCCCTGGAATCCCTCGATGAACCCGCCCAGCGATTGAAACCGGGCCGGTTGAATTATCCCCCATGCCGCCAAACCGGAAAGCTGGTTGGGTCGGGTTTCATGTGTGTCAGTGGGTGGGGTGCGCCGGAACCGAGGTGAGCGGCCCGGACGGTTTCGACTCGGGCGCTCGTTCCTCGCGTTCCGGGGCAGCCAGCGTCAGGGAGGGCGCTCGTGCTCCGGCTCAACCAGCGTCAGGGGAATCAGGCGACTATTTCGCGAACTCCTTCTCCAGGCGTTCACGCATCCGCACGTGGATGGCGTCGGCGTCCTCCTCCCACCCGAAGACGCACACCGACAGCGGGCCGTCGTAGTTGATCTCCCGGAGATACCCGAAGACCTCGTCCCACGGCACCTCGCCGTTGCCGATCTCGTTGTGCTGGTGGATGCGGGCATCCACCCCGGGAGGGTTGATGATGTAACGGTTCCCCACGTTGGCGAGATGGTTCCACACGTCCGCGATGTGCACGTGTCGCAGCCTCGGGCCGGCGTATTCCATCATCGCCCGCGGATCCCCCCGACCCTCGGACAGATGGAACATGTGCGGCAGGCAGAACTCGTAGTTCAGCCACGGCTTGTTCACCCCGCGCACGATCTGCACGGCACGCTCGTTGGTCTCGACGAAGTCGTAGGGGTGGGCCTCGATGGTGCACTCGATGCCGCGTTTCTCGAAGTCCGGGATCAACTCCTCGATGGACGTGTAGAACTGGTGCTCGGACTTCAGGGGCTCGTTCGGGTCGCCCGAGAATTCGGTGGCGATCAGCGGCACCTCCAACTCCTCCGCGATCTCCAGGAGACGACGGAAGTTGCGCACCTGAGCCTGGCGTTCCTGCTCGTCGGGCGACGACCAGTTGAACACCGGGTTGAAGGTCCAGATCTTCACGCCGGAGGCGGCCATGGCCTTCTTGACCTTCGCGACCTCCGCGTCATCGACCTTGGGATAGTGGTGCCACTCGTGGAAGTCGGCACGCGGCGACAGCTCGATGTACTCGTAGCCGAGATCGGCGGCCTTGAAGCACTCCTCAGCGACGCTGAGGTGAGGGTGGTACATCGACGGGTCCAGCAGGATTTTCACCATGGGGGTTCCTCCTCAGGCGTAGAACGCGGGTTTGGGCATCATCTCGACCGCCACCTCGCCATCGGCCTCAAGAGCCTTGACACCGGCGTCGCAGACACAGGCAGCTGCGTAGCCGTCCCACGCGGTGGAGCCGGTGTGACGGTCCTGCGAGACGGCGGTG
>JABCNW020000156.1 GCA_013333945.2 Propionibacterium sp. | reverse complement strand
TACGTCGGCGACATCCATCTCCGCGTCACCGGTCCGGAAGGTTTCACCGATGTCGCTTCCACCGACGTGATGATCACCAACGACGGCGACTCGACCCCCTACGACCAAGACAACTGCCCGGAGGTCAACAATCACGGCCAGACCGACCACGACGGCGACGGCATCGGTGACGAGTGCGACGCGACCCCCGGATATCCGCAGGAGGACCAGCCCGGAGGCGGCGAAGGACCGGCCCGGAGTCGGCGAAGGACCGGCCCCCAGCGATCCCAGCCCGTCGCCATCTCCAAGTCCTACGCCTTCCGCAACCCCAACACCCATTCCCACCCCAACCCGGAGCCCGTCGCCGACCCCCACGCCGACGACAGCTCCCACATCGACGCCGAGTCCCAGCGTGAGTGCGAGTGCGACTCCCACAGAGCCGCCCAGCATCGATCCAAGCATCAGCCCTGACCCCAGCACGGTGCCAATTCCGTCCCTCACGCCGTCGGGCCCACCCGCGCCGACTGGTGATCCGTCCCAACTGCCGCCAAGTGTTCCAGTCCCCACCAGTGCGACGCCAACCGGAGCACCCACTCAGGTGCCGGCCCCGCCTCCTTCGTCCAGGCCGGCCGTGAAACCGGGACTCCCGAAGACGGGGAACTGACCATGCCCACGGTTCAGTGGTGTTCGACCCGGCGGATGTCCTCGGTCTTGTCCTCCGACAGGTCGGCGGTGCGAAACTCCTCGGTCAACGGCAGACGCATGCGGAAGTCGGTGCCCAGGCACAGTTCGGCTTCACCCTCTTCTAGGACGAAATCCACCAGATGTCCACCCCACATGCGGTCATCGTCGATGATGTGCGCGTGACAGCCTGCCACTGAGATTCCCGACTCGTACAGGGGCGTGCGACACCCGGCGATCGTGCCGCTGAAGTCCTCGTGACGGGCGATCTCTTCGCCGTCGGTGGCCTCGATCATGGGCCGGTAGGGACGGTCCTGTTTCGTCACCGTGCGTGCGCTCGCCCATGCGAATCGACCGGTCACCCGCAACGCATACATGTAGTTCGAACTCGGGACGAAGGCATCGACGGCCCGGGAGAATTCCTCCCGGGTCATCGGTCCCGCCACGGAACGGCTCAGGCTCGGCACGAAATTGGTCACGACAGCGTAGGGGGTGCGTTCCGTCAGCTCGGGCACGGTCACGGATCCATCGCCACGCAGTCGGTAACAGACACCGCCCAAGATGATCATCTCGCCGTCGAGCCCGTTGAAGGTGCCGATGCCAAAGGAACCGTGACCGAGAAGCTCAGCCAGGGTCATCTCGTCCTCGTAGACGCCCTGGACGAGGGCGGAGATGAGGCTGGTCTGGAAAATTTCATGACGGGTGACGGCGTGTGCGGTCATGCCCCCACAGTAGACGCCCCAGCCTCACAGCCGATTGAGCCGGGCTGCGACGATGTCCGCCGCCGTTTCCTCCAGCGGCGTGTGGGTCTCGTCGAGCAGTTCACGGGTGTCCGTGTCGTCGGCAATGAAGGGGTCGGTGTTCTGGTAGAGGGTCTCCCTCACCGCCCTCAGCGTCGGGGAGAACCATCCCAGCACACGCAGCAACGACGCCGGCATGGTGCGCAACCTCGGTTCGTCCTCGCGACCGGCGGCACGCAGCACCATCCGGGCCAGGTCGCGGACGCTGACCGCCGGGGCGCTGGGAACGTGCCAGGCTCGGCCCAGCATCTCCGGATCGGTGGCGGCGCGGGCCAGCAGACGCCCGAAGTCGGGGATGGCGGTCATGGTGTAGGGCAGGTCGGGATCGCCGAGGACGCTCGTCGCCCCCGTGACCAGCAGCGGATCCACGAACCGCGGCCCGAGATAGGCACCCGGACCCGCGTCGGCCCCGAGATAGGACGACCCCCGCACCTCGACCGCGCGGATGCGCCCCTGTTCGTGGGCGGCGAACAGCCTGCGGGACACCTCGGCCCGGACCTCGCCTAGAGCCGACGGCGGGTGGTCGAGGGGATCGGTGGCGCGCATCGGCATCCGACCGCGCGCATAGGAGTAGTAATTCCCTGTGACCACGAGGGTCGCATCGTGCCGCTCCGCCGTCTTGATGAGGTTGTCGATGGCGAGGGGCCAATCACGGCGCCACCCAGCAATCGTGTAGGTGATACCGCAGCAGGCGACGATCGCAGCTCCGGGCGCGAGCGTCTCCAAGCCGTCGCCCGTGACGATGTCGGCCCTGACGGCCTGCGCCCCGGGCAGCTGTGTGCCGCCGCGGGTGGCGACCGTGACCTGGTGCCCGGCCTCCACGAGTGAGCGTGTCGCGGCCCTGCCCAGCGGTCCTGCTCCGATGACGGTGATGTGTTCCATGTCTCCTCCGTTCCCTCCCCCAAGAACAGTAAACATCGTTCACGCAATTTTGTAAACAGCGTTCACGGTTTTGTTCTTCGTGTCGTGCGAGACTGGGACCATGACCCCCACCCCACGCCGCCAGGCCCGCGACGCCTTCACGCGGCGACTGCTCGAGGTCGCGCACCGACACCTCGTCGAGAGGGGAGCGGTCGGGCTGGGCATGCGGGCCCTGGCGCGCGACCTCGAGGTCACCCCCGGCGCCCTGTACCGCTATGTGAAGAGCCGCGACGACCTCCTGACTTTATTGATCGTCGACGCCTACGAGTCGCTGGGAAAAGCCGTCGAGGAGGCCGAGGGCAGAATCCCACGCGGAGACCTCGAAGGTCGCTGGGTGGCGCTATGGCGCGCCACCCGCGCCTGGGCGCTGGAACACCGCAACGAGTACGGCCTCATCTACGGCACCCCG
This sequence comes from Propionibacterium sp., assembly GCA_013333945.2. Lineage (GTDB taxonomy): Bacteria > Actinomycetota > Actinomycetes > Propionibacteriales > Propionibacteriaceae > Arachnia. The sequence goes on along the minus strand of JABCNW020000156.1, from coordinate 16,712 downwards.
GTACCCGGCTACCAGGCACCGCCGGAAACCATCCCAGCCGCATCCCGGATCTCGATCCTGCTGGCCAGGGTCGCCTCGGACATGAGGGCGCAGGCGGGAACGACGACGCCAGACTCACCGGAAACGGCACCGGCACTGCGGGAGGACCTCGCCAGGGTGCGTCGCTGGATCGGTGAACAGGGAATGCCCAGCGATGTCCCCGACGAGCTGATCATCATCGTCCTGCGGGGCTGGACCGAACTGTTTGGCTGCATCAACATGGAACTGTTCGGTCACTACGTCGGCAGCGTCGAGAACGGGGCGGCATTCCTGGACGAGCTGGCCCACCGTAACTTCAAGGAGCTCCGGGCCCGGATTAATCCCTGAGCCCGTCTCGTCGTAGAGGTCGTCGTCCGTGAGCACCGGATCGCTCACATGATGGAGACGCCGTCCTGCGGCAAGGATCGCCTCGGTCCTCACCCAAACGGAGTGAGCGACAGCGTGCCGAGCGAGGTTCTCGATGATGCCTGAGGAGGATCCTCCTCATCGACGGTGTCGTGCACACCACACACCTCAACGGAGGCAACGAAGGACGGAATCACATCCAGAACGTCACCAGCTTCACTACTTACAGTTTCAACATTACGTTCGTCGCCGAGAAAATTAGCCCGAACATCAGGAAAACCAAGCTGACAAGGCCAAACTCTCCCAAAGCGGCGGATCCGGGGCGTGACCAAAACTCCGATCCCACCTCCAAAATTCTAACTAATGGCCATAGTTGTTAGCCGAAAGTTATGTATTTCTGCGTGTCTCATGCGGCGGGCCATGGAGCGAAGTTAGGGTGCTCCTGAAGCTTCAAAGGTCCAGTCTCCCCGTACAAACCAGCTGGGGGATGACTGGCCGCACCAACCGGGCGCGCAGCGCTGAACCCGCTACGCACCCGATTGAGCGCTCAGCATCAAAACAACAATTTTCAAAAAATTACACCCCCACCATACCTGCAGGGACGCAAAAACCAAGTAGGAGCTTTGATGTCTCTCAATCATTCAATCACTCGTCGTAGCATGTTCAAAGGAGCAGGCGGGATAGCCGCGGCCTCCTTCCTCGGCGCCGGTGCCGTCTTGGGCGGCGCCGCCAGCCCCGCACACGCCTCAGGCCTAAAGGTCATCGCGCACCAGACCACAGGGCGAATGGAGTACTACAGGTTCTCCACCTCCTGCATCAGCTGGACCCCCCGGGTCAACATCCTCCTCCCCAAGAACTACAACAACGGCTGCCGTTTCCCGGTGCTCTACCTGCTCCACGGCCCTTCAGAGAACTTCTCGAAGTTCGACAGGGATGACGACATCCGCAATCTGGCCGGCTCAGATGACCTCATCATCGTCATGCCCGATGGTGGCGCCGCGGGCTGGTACTGCGACCCGGTGAAATCAAACGCCGGACCGCAGAAGTGGGAAACCTTCCACATCGAGCAGCTCATCCCGTGGGTGGACGCGAACTTCCGCACCATCGCGCAGTGCGAAGGACGCGCCGTCTCCGGGTTCTCCATGGGAGGCTTCGGAGCCCTCAAGTACACCGCCAAGTACAGCAGCCACTTCGCATCCGTCAGCTGCCACTCGGGCCCGGCCAACCTGCGAGGAAACTACGGGCAGGCCGTTGTCCAGTGGGCCAACTCCTCCTCCTCGGCGGATCTCGCAGGCGGTTGCGTCTACGGCTCCGACGAGACGCGGATCAAGGCCGACAACCCGGTCGACTGCGTCGAGAAGTACAAGAACAAGAGGATCTTCCTCTTCAGCGGAACCGACTCCAAGAATTCACACGAAAGCTGCATCGTTCACACTCACCGGGAATTCAGGGAGACCCTGCACAAGCACGCAATCAAACACGAGCACTGCGAGGACTCCGGCGGTCACCACATCCGTAAGGAACGCCTGAGGCAGGACCTCGACGGAATCGTCGGGCACCTGTGGCGTCCCTGCTGATCATCAGCACACCTTGAACTAGACCCGATCCCTCGGCCACCGCGGTGGCCGTGGGATCGGGTCGCGCCCGCTCACCACGGTCCCAAAGAAGTGCGTAAAACCCGCCACAACAGGGTTGCATACAGGATTGCATCCAGTTAAGGTTTTCTAGGGAAGCTTCACCAGGATCGAAAATTCCCGGAAAGGCCACCGGGAACGGCGACGATCACCTGATCAGAACGATCACGCCATTACCGATCCACCCCGGCATTTTCTGCCGCACAACACCCATGTATTGCGGTGAAATTTCAATCAAATAGGAAGCATCATGTCCCTGGATCGCACCATCAGCCGTCGCACTGTCTTCAAGGGAGCCGGAGGGCTCGCCGCGGCTTCCATCATCGGCGCCGGAGCCGCGTGGAGTGGCGTCACACCCGCCCACGCAGCAGGCCTCGAGGTCACCGACCACGCAACCGACGGTCGCATGGAAACCTACACCTTCTCCAGCCCATCGTTCTCGGGCGTCACACCTCCGCTGTCCCCAGCAGGCAGCAATCCCCACGCCAACGTCCTGCTTCCCGCCGATTACGCCAGCAGCGGAAAACGGTACCCCGTGCTCTACCTGTTCCACGGAGGCGGGGGAAATTACACCCAATACGACCGGGAACTCAACATCCGGGCGATGACCGAGGGACGTGATCTCATCGTGGTCATGCCCGACGCGGGCGTCAGCTGGCACTGCAACCCTGTGTCCGCCCGAAACAGGAAACGCGACTAGGAGACCTTCCAGATCGAGGAGCTCATCCCCTGGGTGGACGCCACCTTCCGCACCTTCCCTGAACAGGCCGGACGCGCCGTCTCCGGATTCTCCATGGGAGGCTTCGGAGCCCTCAAATACATCGCCAAATACAGCGATAAATTCGCCTCCGTCAGCGCCCACTCCGGACCAGCAAACCTCCGCTCGAAAGCGGTGGAGGGCATAGTCCCCAACCTGATCATTGCCTGGGCGAACCTGACCTCCCATGCGGAGTTCGGTCAACCCGTCTATGGCCGGTGGCCCCGGTGGCACCAGGACCTCATCACCGCGGACAATCCCATCGAGAACATCGAGAGCTACCGCAACAAGCGCATCTTCCTCGTCGCCGGAACAAGTCGTGTCAGCGACATTCCGCAGGTCGGAACCATCATCAATACCCTGACTGAAGACACGGTTCTCAACACCCAGCGCGAGTTCGCGGCTGCGCTCGACTCCGCCGGAATCAAGTACGAACGCTTCGAGGAACCAGGCGGCCACATCATCCGCCCCGAACGCCTGCAACAGGACATCGACGGAGTCGTCGCCCACCTCCACAAGGCCGAATAGGAACTCCACGAACGAACCAAACAAACGGCTCCGGGCCCTTCGATCTTCTCATGGTCGAGGGGCCCGAGTCGCGCCCTAACCTAAAGCATCACACGGGAGACGAACTGCAGACCCCATCTCTCCAAGGAGTTTCACACAAACCTGAGCCCACTCAAGGTTCAGGGACTCATCCCTGCTCCCGAGCGGCCACACGGTGGACGTGGTGACAGAGAATGCTCAGTGCATGCCTGTCATTCACCAGGTACCGAATCATTTGTGACGTATCCGTTCCTGTCCGATCTTCCGGTAGCCCGACGGTGACACTCCGAACACTTCCTTGAAATGGCGGGCCGCATGTCCACGACTACGCCACCCCACTGTGCTCATCGCCTCTGCTATGGGCAGGTCGGTCTCCCGCAACAGCGTGGCCAACAAATGTGCGCGAAGGTACATCAGGAAACGCATCGGGGTGCGGCCGAACCTGCGGGTAAACACTCGCCCGAGCTGCGACACCGAGAGATGCACCAGCGCAGCAAGTTCGTCAAGTTGCCAGTCGTGTTCAGGTCGCTCAGCCAACAGACGTGCGGCCTGCTGAGCAGCGGAGAGGCTCATCGTCGCCTCCTGCGGTTTCCTCGTGGCGAAGGGGTAGGTGGTGACGATCCCGTCGTCTTGAACAGGTCCACCCAGGCCTCCGGATGCATCATTCGAGGCAGGGCTGAAGCATCAATGCCATGTCTTCCGAGCCAAGTCCGGGCTACCTGCGGTGAAGAAAGGGAGGTGACGCGAGCAAGGATCTGGGCCAGGCCGTTTCCCGGGCCGGTATAGATGCGATGGACCAAGGCGTGGAATCGACGTCGCTCAGTCACTGGTAGCAGTGGGTGCTCGCGACGGTGGATGGCGAGAATCCCACCATCCACACCCGGGCGTGGCGTGAAAGCCCGCGCTGGGACGCGACCATGCAGAGTGAACGTGAACCACGGCGCCCATTGCGCGGTCATCATGGTAGCCCCGCCCACACCGGCCCTGCGACGAGCAACCTCCCATTGAGTCAGCAGAACCGCATCCCTCCAGGCAAAGGAGTGCAGGAGGTGTCTCAACATCGCAGTGGTCTGGTGGAAGGGCAGATTCCCCACCACCACGTGGGGATGGCTCGGCAACCGATAGGTGAGGAAATCACCCGTCACCACCTTCACGTGCGGAGGAAGATGACAACGCAGCCGCTGCTCCAGGCGGGCGTCGATCTCGATGACCGTCACAGGACGACCGAGGCGCACCAACGGCACGGTGAGTGCGCCGTCGCCTGGTCCGATCTCGATGATGGGACCGCGGGTCGCTGCAACGAGTTCGACAAAGGCGGTGAGGACAGCTGGGTCGGTGAGGAAATTCTGGCCGTATTCATGACGACCGTGATGAAAAGTAGGCACTGCTTGCTCCGTGATGATCGTGGAACCGGGCACGCGAAAGGGCACCGCCCGGCATGGAGGCCAGGGCGGGAGCAGCGACGGGATGCTCCCGCGGTCAGCGGCTGCGCAGACGCAGCAGAGCAGCGCAAAGGATCAACATGGTGTTCAGCATAGGGAGTTCGCCCTCGAGGGAACCAGCAGGAAGCCGCTGTGGAAGCAAAGATGCGCAGATGTGTATCAGCACCACGATTTCGACGCCCCTGGTACTACAGTCGCTGAGGTGACGACGCTTGCGCTGCACGAGTGGGGGAATCCCGCAGCTCCAACCCTGCTTCTAGTCCACGGCCTGACGGAATCGGCTTCCACCTGGCCCGACGAGGTGGCTAACTGGTCCTCCCGGTACCACGTTCTCGCAGTGGACCTACGAGGGCACGGAGTGTCCCCGCGGTGGGACGACAACTCTCTGGCCCGGGCGCCACAGACCATTCAGGAAGACCTCGAGCGAGTTCTCTTCTCGCTTCCAGAACCACCGGTCGTCGTGGCACACAGCCTGGGAGGACTCATGTCGCTGCGAGTGAGCGTGGCCCGGCCCGATCTGGTTCGGGCGCTGGTCCTGGAGGACGTCGCGCGTCCCACCGGGCACTGGGGTCCGGCTCCTTGGTTCGTGGAGCACCAGGAGCAGTTCCTGGACGCGTTCGTCGCCGACGGCGGCCTGGCCGAACGGAAGCGTATGCGGCACGAGACCTCATGGAGTGATGCCGAGATCGAAGAGTGGGCCCGGTGCAAGGAGCAGGTCGACCGCCGTTTCATCCGTGAGGGCACCTATCTCGGCGAAGCCGATCTCGTCAGCGCAGTCAACCAGCTGGCAATACCAGCGCTGTACCTTGCACCCCGCGACGGTGACATGGCCCCGGACCCCTCCGAGGTGACCAACCCGCTCGTGCGCCTGGTCTTGATCGACGGTGTCGGCCACTGCGTACGGCGGGACGCCCCGAAGACCTACCACGGACTGGTCCACCCCTTCATCGCGGAGGCCTTCAGCAATCCCAGTCGGTGACTCGCACCCTCCGACAGGACGACGAGGTGGACGCATGCTCCGCCCCGTCATACCGGAGAAGGTCTTGCGATCACGGGCTGGCCGGATCCCGTCACCCCTGAGGGCACCCCGAGCGTCCCCGGAATCATGAGCTACAGCAGAGTATTCGCCCAGCAGTGCAGCTATCGTGCCACTGTGGGCTCAACAACTCTGACTGGACTGATACTGCTGGCAGCCTTACTCATCACGGGATGGGTGGCATGGCGACGTATCCGCCAGGAACCACGGCGACTGGCCAACGCCGGGTGGATCGCCGTCACCGTGCTGCTCGGCATCCAGACGCTGACGTTCCTCGGCTTCGCGGCCCCACTGATGGGCTTGGCCGCTCTGGTGGTGCTGTCACCCTTGATGGCCGTCGGTTTGGCAGGTTTCCTCATCCTCAATGGTGTAGTCATGCTCCGCAGGGAACGTTTCTCCCTGGCCCACTCGTTGTCCCTGCTCGCTGGTGTTGGGCTGGTCGCAGCAATGGTCATTTGTATCGCCATCATCATCGTCGGGGAGCGGCGAGCCTATCCCGTCCCAGCGTTCATCATGCTCACCACCGGTTGGGTGGCGTTGATGTTCTTTTGTTTCGTCGGGTACTCCTGGTTCTACCAGCGTATTGTTCGCAGAGTTCACCCGGATTTCATCATGGTGCTGGGTGCTGGGGTTCCTTCTGGGAAGGTCACTCCGCTGCTGGCCGGGCGTATTGACCGGGCCCTTGGGGTGTGGCGGGGTGAGGTGGGTGCTGGGCGGCGTCCGTTGTTGGTGATGAGTGGTGGGCAGGGTCCTGATGAACCTGTCAGTGAGGCTAGGGCGATGGCGGAGTATGCGTTGGAGCAGGGTGTTCCGGAAGCGGCCTTGGTGTTGGAGGATCGCTCCACGACGACCCGGGAGAATTTCCAGATGTCGACGGATCTGGTTCGAGCCGAGCCGCGGCTGGGCCCAGAGGCCACGGGAATCGCTGTCACCAGCAATTATCATGCGATGCGTGCCGCGTTGTTGGCCCGCGACTTGGGTACGGGCATCCAGGTGTTGGGGGCGCGTACTGCGTGGTATTACTGGCCGAGTGCCATGTTGCGCGAGTTCGTTGCGGTGGTGCAGAGATCCCCCAAGGCCTACGTGCTGGGCCTGGCCCTGGCGACGGTACCGCTGACGTTGCTGGTGACCCTGGCAGCCTGGCTGTCCTGACGGCAATCGCCTCGAGCCCCACACGCCGCCACGCCATCGAAGACGCGGAAAGCATTCTCACAAGGGGTTGCATACAAACTTGTATCCGGTTAGGGTTCGGGGGAGGCCTCGTTGAGCCGGATTCCCGAAAGGCCATCGGGAAAACACTCCGGTACTCATTCCGAACTCGCACGAATCGGCAGCAGCCATCGCGCGCCCCACATCATGATGAAACTTCAATCAATTAGGGAGCATCGTGTCTTTTGATCACAGCATCAGTCGCCGCAACGTCTTCAAGGGGGCCGGCGGGCTCGCCGTCGCCTCCGCCCTGGGGGCCGGAGCCGCTCTGGGGGCCACCACCCCCGCACACGCGGCAGGCTTAGACGTCGTCGAACACCAAACCTACGGTCGGATGGAGTACTACAAGGTCTCCACTCCATCGATCGCATGGAAACCCCGGGTCAACGTACTCCTGCCCGACGGCTACGACAGCGGTCGCCGCTATCCGGTGCTGTACCTGCTCCACGGCGGGGCGCAGAATTTCATGAAGTTCGACAAGGAAGACGATATCCGCGGACTGACAGCCGGACGCGATCTCATCGTTGTCATGCCCGATGGCGGAATAGCGGGGTGGTACTGCAACCCGGTGACCGCGAACCTGGGGCCACGCAACTGGGAGACCTTCCACATCGAGGAACTCATTCCCTGGGTAGACGCCACCTTCCGCACCTTCCCCGAACAGGCCGGACGCGCCGTCTCCGGATTCTCCATGGGAGGCTTCGGAGCCCTCAAGTACACCGCCAAGTACTACGGCCACTTCGCCTCCGTCAGCAGCCACTCAGGACCTGCCAGCCTGCGGAGCATCAACGGCGCGGTCGCCCACTGGGCGAATGCCAGCTCAACCATTGACCTAGGCGGCGGCACCGTCTACGGAACCCCCTGGGACGAGGCCCGGGTGAGCGCCGACAACCCTGTGGAGCGCATTGAAAGCTACCGCGGCAAACGTATCTTCCTCGTCTCCGGCACCGAGGCCTTCGACGTGAACGAAGGATTCGTACTGCCCACCCAACGAGAGTTTGCCGCCGCGCTGGACCGCGCAGGAATCCAGTACGAACGCCACGAGGAGCCGGGCGGCCACTTTGTCCGCCGGGAACGCCTGCAACAGGACATCGACGGCGTCATCGCACACCTCCGCAAGGCCGGCTGATACGCTCCTGCCACACGAGATCCCACCAGAGCTACGGGGATCCACGAGCCCTCCGGGCTCGAGGATCCCCGTAGCTTTTCCAGCCAACAAAATTCCTTGAAATAATAATCAATATTTCACGCCGCCAAAGGGTTGCATACAGTTCTGTATCCGACTAAGCTTTCATTCAGCTTGAGCATGAGGGAACCCCTCAGGAGCGGAAACTAGACAGAGCATTCACGATGGAAAACTGATCACGTCCATCGCGATGTCAAACGCCGTTCTCGAATCGATTTCACGTGGACCTCAACCACGTTGGAATCGCCTATCGTGATGGAATTCAACCACAAGGGAAACCATGTCCTTGAACCACACAATCAGTCGTCGCGCAGTCTTCAAGGGGAGCGGGGCGGTCGCAGCGGCCTCCGTCCTCGGGGCGGGGGCTGCACTGGGCGCCGCATCGCCCGCCCATGCTGCCGGTTTGGAAGTCGTAAACCACCAATCCGATGGCCGAATGCACACCTACGAGTTCACGACCCCATCAATCAGGAAAAGAACGATCTCGTTCACGTCGAAAGCTCTCAATCCCGGCCTCCTACGGAACCCCCGGGCCAACGTTCTGCTTCCCGATGGCTACGACAGCGGCAAGCGCTATCCCGTGCTGTACTTGTTCCACGGCGGCGGTGGTCAATACACCGAATTCGACGGGTACAACATTCGGGAGATGACCTCCGGACGTGATCTCATCGTCGTCATGCCCGATGCCGGGCTCGGCTGGCACTGCAACCCGGCACGATCCAACGTGGGGCCACGCAACTGGGAGACCTTCCACATCGAGGAACTCATTCCCTGGGTGGACGCCACCTTCCGCACCTTCCCCGAACAGGCCGGACGCGCCGTCTCCGGATTCTCCATGGGAGGCTTCGGAGCCCTCAAGTACATCGCCAAGTACAGCGACAAATTCGCCTCCGTCAGCGCCCACTCCGGACCAGCAAACCTGCGTACCACGAGCAAGGACATACTCAACGGCATACCAATCAGCGACGTGATCGTCCGCTGGGCGAATTTCACCTCGGCCGCCTTCGAGCTTCTCGGTGGTACCGTCTACGGAATCCCTTGGCGTCAGGATCTCATCACCGCGGACAACCCCATCGAGAACATCGAGAGCTACCGCGACAAACGCATTTTCCTCGTCGCCGGAACCGATCGACTCAAGCCTTTGTGGGAAGATATCACCAAGCTGGCTGAAAAAAGTCTCCTCAACGTCTTGAACGAGGACGCCGTTCTCAACACCCAGCGCGAGTTCGCAGAAAAACTCGACTCGGCAGGAATCACGTACGAACGCTTTGAGGAATCGGGTGGCCACCTCGTCCGCCCCGAACGCCTGCAGCAAGACGTCGACGGGGGCGTCGCCCACCTCCGTAAAGCTGAATGACCCTCCTCCCTATTTCATTCACAATGAGGTCGATTCATTTCGGAGAGCGGCCTTCGTCCATAACACCCCGAGATAACAGAGCCAAAAACTGAATAGCGGCAAGGAAAAAGAATTTGACCTCAGAGACTACCCGGAATCAAATTCTTTCCACCACTCAACTCCAAGGAGAAAAATGCTCAAACGCAAACTCGCGGCCATCGCTGGAGCCACCCTGACTCTGGCTGCCCTGCTCGGAACCCCGTCAGTCGCACACGCGAATGACGGCGGAGACCCGAACCCGGACCCGAGACTCAACCACACCTCGACGGGAGAAGAGTTCCGCGGGGTCTCCTTCTACCTCTGCAAGTACCTGGGAATCTTCTGCCGCAAGTAAGTGAATCCCGCGCGACCCGTTCGTGCACCCGACAGGGATGAAAGCCATCCTCGAACAACGAACAAATCCAAGGAGAAAGACATGCTCAAACGCAAGATCGCCGCTGCCATCGGAGCCACCCTGGCCCTCAGCACCCTGGTGGTAGGAACCCCCACGGTCGCACAGGCCACGGAGACCCTGCCCGCCCAGTCCCAGAAAACGGGCCTCGACCTTGGCGGCTGGTCCTCGAGCGAGTACAGCTTCATCCAGGACATGCTCTGCAGGTTCGTCTCACGCAACTTCTGCAAAGGCTGACGAAAATCCGTTGGAACGACACCACGGAACACCTGCACGGTGATGGTGTGACGTCGTCGACATCACCTTCCTCCCTGCACGACGACAAGCACACATCCTGCATTGACGGATGAAAAATGGTCCCCTCGACCCTCGGTGGTCGAGGGGACCACCTCACGCTACGCGACTTGATGCCACGCCTCGGCCCTGGAAACCTTATCCCCAGCGGATCCTGTCCTTCGGGGCCTCCTTGCGGATCCGGTCCGTGAACTTACTGAGAGCAGGAATTGCTTCGTCAGGCATGGGGAACCGTGAATAAGCAGCACCAACCCTCCGGGCAAAGTCCCGAGCAGTGCGAGAAGAGGGAGCGGCCAACCGCACCCAGTCCCCCTGCATCATCTCCTGCCCCTCAGAATCCGACCCAACCACGGATGTCACCGCACCTGCTCCTCCACGGTCAGGCCAATACCCTGGAGGGGCTCCGGACGTACCTCGGCACAGAGCTTCTGATAAAGGCTCGGCCTCCCATCACCCGCCAACAATGCTCGGCGACGTTCGATGCCAGTCCCTGCGGGGAGCTGAGCGACAGCGGTTTCAAGCCTGCCGAGCCGGGCCGCATGTTCGTCGACCATGGGTTTCCCGCTGCTGCCCGAGGTCGCGCCACCACCCCCGAAGGTCCCAAAACGCCGTCATGATCCTCCTCCACCGTGCAGCTCGAGGAATGCGTCGGTGACCGCATGCTTGAAATAGTCGTAGCTGATGTCCGCAAGTTTCTGAACCACTGCCACAACCGTCCCGGGATCGACGACGGTTTCCTTCTGTTTGAAGGAATCCAGGTCAAAGGACCCAACTGTCTCCTGTCATCGGGGGATCATCGGGTCGACCATCTGTTCGAGGGGGGCACATAGCCGGATCGCACCTGGCACAGCACCAAGGCCAGCGCATTCTTCTCCAGGTTCACACGTGACGCCGTGTCTCCCGTGAATGGGCGAAATCTCCCCCTCCTCATGCTTCACACCTCCGACCGGAAACCGAGAGGGTCTCATCTCCTTCCACCGACGCTCCGACCCAGCGACGGACTCAGCACCAGGATCACGACCGCGAAGGCCGGGACCACCCACAGCGCCAGACGCAGGTCGGCGGCCTCCGACAGGGCACCGATCAGCGGGGGACCTGCGAAGAATCCGATCCGCATCATCCAGGTGACGATCATCAGCCCGTCGCCGTGGTTCATGTCGGGTAGCTCGTCGGCGGCGTGCATGGCCGACGGGATCGCCGTCGCGACACCCCAGCCGACACAGGCGAAACCCAGGATCGCGGTGGTCGGTGACGGCCAGATCAGCGACAATCCCATGCCGAGAAAGGCGATGATGCCGCCCTGCACGACGGCAGGTCGCGGGCCGATCCGCGACACCAGGGCGTCACCGGTGAACCGGCCGATCAGCTGCGCCCCCTGCAACCCGACGAAGGCCATGCCCGCCACGAACGGAATGACCTCAAACTGCCGGTCCAGGTAGATCGCACCCCAGGTGGAGCCGGTGTCCTCCATCAACCCAGCCGAGGCGCCGAGCAGCCCGAACGCCGCGAGTCGCGTGATAACACCGGCAGGCAGACCCCGTCGTCGCTCTTGCCGGCTCCTCTCAGCCTGCGGGTCGTGGTCCAGGCCGGGGAGCAGCAAGGTCTTCGCGCCCAACAACATCCCGCCGAAGACCACCGTCGCCGCAACGCACTGCGCCCAGACGGGAATCCCCACCTGCCGGGCGGCGGAACCGATGAAACCCCCACACACCGCGCCGATCGACCACCAACCGTGGAAACTGTTGAGGATTGGGCGACCGTAGAGTTCCTGGACGCGCAGTCCGTGGGCGTTCATCGAGATGTCGGTCAGCGTGTCGAGGCTCGCCTTCAGGAACACCCCCACCGCGAACACCCAGGCCGCCGGGGCGTTGCCGATGAGGTTCAGTATGGCGATCCCCACCACCTGCGAGACCACCGACACCCACGCCGACGAGTATCGCCGGATCAGCGCGGCCGTCACCAGGCCCGCAACCAGGCCGCCGACCGGGCCGATCGCCACCGCGCTGCCCCACCACTGGTCGTCGAGCCTCAGGGACTCCTTGATCTCGGGATATCTGGGCAGGATCGACGACCACGCCACCCCGTTCAACCAGAACAGCATGACGACACCCCACCGGGCCCGCCGAGCGTCAGCACTCATCTCCGGGATTATGTCATTGTGAAAGATTGTGTGGCGTACACGGTACAAATTCCTCCACACCCACGACGAAACCTTTCACCGAACGGGTCCTAGACTCGTCGACATGGACGCCATAGAGGTCATCTCCACCAAACGCGACGGTGGCAGGCTCAGCGACGACCAGATCGACTGGGTGATCCGGGCCTACACCGACGGGGTAGTGGCCGACGAGCAGATGTCGGCGCTGGCGATGGCGATCCTGCTCAACGGCATGGACCGCGACGAGATCGCTCGCTGGACCGCCGCGATGATCGCCTCCGGCCAGCGCATGGACTTCTCGTCGCTGGGCAAGCCCACCGCCGACAAGCACTCCACGGGCGGCGTCGGCGACAAGATCACCCTGCCCCTGGCACCCCTGGTGGCGACCTTCGACGTGGCGGTGCCGCAGCTGTCGGGACGCGGTCTCGGACACACGGGTGGCACCCTCGACAAGATGGAATCCATCCCGGGCTGGCGTGCCTCCCTGGGCAACGAGGAGTTGCTGGCGCAGCTGACCGATGTCGGGGCGGTGGTCTGCGCCGCCGGTTCCGGCCTGGCCCCGGCTGACAAGAAGCTCTACGCCCTGCGCGACGCCACCGGCACCGTCGAGGCCATCCCACTGATCGCCTCGTCGATCATGAGCAAGAAGATCGCGGAGGGCACGGGGGCGCTGGTGCTGGATGTGAAGGTCGGTTCGGGCGCGTTCATGAAGACCCGCGATCGCGCGGAGGAGCTGGCCCGCACCATGGTGGCGCTGGGGACGGACGCGGGCGTCACCACCGTCGCGCTGCTGACGAGCATGGACACCCCCCTCGGGCGGACCGCCGGGAACGCACTCGAGGTCCGCGAGTCGCTGGAGGTGCTGGCGGGCGGCGGCCCGCGCGACGTGGTGGAGCTGACCGTGCGACTCGCCCGCGAGATGCTGGCCGCCGCCGGTAAACCCGACGTCGACCCGGCCCCGGCGCTGCAGGACGGTCGCGCGATGGATGTGTGGCGACGCATGGTCGCGGCGCAGGGCGGCGACCCCGATGCACCGCTACCCGTGGCGAAGCACACCCACGTGGTTGGCGCGGAAAGCGACGGGTACGTCGCACGCCTGGACGCGATGGCTGTCGGGGTGGCGGCCTGGCGGCTGGGGGCGGGCCGGGCCCGCAAGGAGGACGACGTGCAGGCGGTCGCGGGCGTCGAGATGCACGCCAAACCCGGCGACCACATCGTCCAGGGAGCCCCGCTGTTCACCCTTCACACCGCCACACCGGAGCGCTTCGACCGCGCCCTGGAAGCCCTCGACGGCGCCGTCGCCTACTCCGGAAGCCCGGTCGCTCCCGACCCGGTGATCCTGGGAAGGATCGACGCCACCACCTGAGAAAGTCGTGGTCCGGGTGACGATTTCACCCGCGCGCGTGCGCTGGTATAGTCTTTCCGCTGGCTCCGATGAGCCGCCGGGGTGTGGCGCAGCTTGGTAGCGCGCGTCGTTCGGGACGACGAGGCCGCAGGTTCAAATCCTGTCACCCCGACACAATTCAGGATCCGGAACGTCTCGTTCGGCTTCGGTCATGAGCGGAACACCCGGGTAATCCCCATCACCATGCTCGCGAAACCAACGACCACGAGCAGAAATCCCAGAAGACCGTCAAGCGGCGGGAAGTCACCCCCGCTGCTGAGCAAACCCCACGCGGCTTTCGCGACGTCCAGGCTGAACACTGCCACCAGGAGTCCGAAACTAAATTGGATGATCCCCACGATCGCCCTGTGGGAGCCCTTGACGTCACGACTCACCAGCCGTCCCGATCCCTTCTGCCCAACACCAGATGCGGAGCCGACTCCGGGCACCGACGACTCGGGATCGCTGGCGTCTGACATCGTGGTCTCCCTCCGGCATCGAACCAACCCCACGCTACACCTCCCCGGATTCCTGCAGCCGGATCGCATGGTCTTCCACCGTGCTGACCGCGACAGCGCGGCATCCTCACAGAGTGTCACACATCGTCGTATTCTGCACGCTCCCCAATCTGAGCACAATAACTGAGCGATACCTGGAGAGCATCCCGCTCAGTGGAACGAAACCGACCAGTTCCGGTTCCCCCTTGGCCAAACCCTCTGATTTTTCCTGTGAAAATTATCGGATTGTGAACATGCCATCGGCCCGTCGCATTTGGTCCTGTTGGAGCTTCTGCAACAATGGACGGCAGCCGGATCGCTGGCAACTACTTCGCCTCCGGAGTGCCGACAGCGATTGCTTGTCGACCGACACGGGTGTGTCAAGAAAGAGGGATTGTGGTTTCCGAGTGGCGGGTCGGAGTCAGCGATGTGGGAATTCTGGTGAGCAGAATTTTCGATTCATCGCGCGACGGCGCCTTGGTCGTGGTATCTCCCGCCAGCGACACAAATCGACCTCGCATCGACACGAAAGTGCTGGCCCAACGTCTACCCCCCGGAACCGAATTAGCCGTCCTCGATTCCATGACGGCCTCGGAGCGCCTGTCAGACACAGTAGATCCACAATTCCAGGTGTATGGCGGCGGTATTCGTGTCATCCTCGCAGGGGCAGCCAGAACAGACCACTGGCGGCGCCATCGGCTGTTCCGGGTCTACCCGGGCGACGACGCCGACAGCGCCTGCCTCGACATAGCGGAACACGTGGCCTCCCACCAGGGAATCGGTAGGCCACGCCAGAGCGGATCCGGAAGCACCCCCCAGAAAGCCCTGTCGGACGACCAGATGGCCGCCCTCGACCGCTTCAGGGCCTCCCTCGACGTCACGTCGTCCGCACTCGCACCCGCCAAGAGGGTCCCACGGCCCGGTCCAGGCCACACGCCGAACCCGAAACCGGGATCGATGGTCCCCAAACCCGGACCCCACCGCCCGGCCAGCACCTCCTCCAGCTCGACCGCCCACACGCCCCCTACACCAGCCGTCACGGGGCTCAGCGCAACTGAGCTGAAAAACCTGTTGGACACCCAAACGGAACGGATTGCCAACAAACTTCGCAGCTCCATAATCGACGACCTCATGCTGCTTCTCGACAGCGATCACGAATCTTTGGCAAGAGAACGTTCCCGCGCCGACGCGGCGGAGGAGGAGCTGGATCATCTGCGTCGCCGAATGACTGATCAAGAGGAAAGTCGCGGATATCCCCGGGTCTACAGTGACCCGGAAAAACAATTCCGCTGGGAAGTGGAATACGAGTGGTTGACCGGAAATCCGGAGGAAGAACGCGGGGAATCACTGACCCCTTACACAATCGGCGAGGGATTCCTCGATTCCATGGAAGCGGAGCTGTTGCGCGGCAGGGCAAAGATCATTCAGGTCATCGTCGACGTTCTCTCTGGTCACGCCTGGGATCGAAGAAAAACGCACCAATTCATCATCCCGGGCAAGTCGGTGATCCAGAAAACCATTCCTGAGGGCGCCGTTCCGTGGCGGACATACGTGAAACGCGGAGCCCCCGGCGCGGCGCGACTGTCCTGGTGGCAGTACCCGGACGGCACCATCGAACTGGTTCACGTCGGCCACCACGACGATCTACTGCGATAGAGCTGCCTCAGGTCGCGGGCGCGACGTGGACCGCCTCGGCTATCGGGACACTGAGTTCGATCTCGGTTTCCATCCTCTCGACGGTCATCAGACCCATCCCGGACAGCCCAGAAAGCACCTTCAACCGCGTCCCGATGGCCACACCACGATCCGTGAGAAACCGGAGGATGTCCGGGTTGGAATCGGAGACCCGCACCACCCGCACCTCGACGCCCGCCGCCACATGTGCTAGCAGCACCACCCCTCGCTGCTTTTCTTCTCCGTCTCTCGGGATGGGGTCGCCGTGCGGGTCCGCAGCCGGGTGCCCGAGGATCTCGTCCATCCGGTCGACCAGCGCTTCGGAGGCGGCGTGTTCGAGTCGGTCCGCCTCATCGTGGACCTGGTCCCATGGCATGCCCAGCGACGTGACCAGATAGGTCTCGATGATGCGGTGACGCCGCACCACCGCACGCCCGATCCGTTCCCCCTCCTCGGTCAGCTCGATGTTGCCGTAGGGGCGGTACTTGATCATTCCCTCCCTGGCCAGGCGCTTCAGGCTGGCCGAGACCGTGGAGGGGGTAACGCCGAGGGCGGCGGCCAGATCAGTGGTGTTCGGGCGACGCCCGTCGTCGGGCCACTCGCAGGCCTTCCAGATCAGCGCGAGGTAGTCCTCCGTGACACGGGTCACGTCAGCGCCGGTGGCCGTCATCATTCCTTCTTCCGGGTGGGTCGTCCCACCGGCGGCTGTCACAGCGACCGGCAG
>JABCNW020000155.1 GCA_013333945.2 Propionibacterium sp. | reverse complement strand
GGGCCGGCGTGGCACCCCGGTTGGGATGCGACGGATCACTCGCGGCTGCTGGAGATCCACTGCGGCGGGCTGAAGGACAGTGCCCGGGACCCCTGCACCAGATCGGCAACGGCATCGAGTCGCGCCACCTGGTCGTCGGTCAGCCGCAACTGCGCCGCCGCCGCATTCTGTCGGACCCGCTCCGCCGACCGGGTACCGGGGATGGGAACCACCGGCAGGCCGAGCCGCCCGGTTCGGTCCAGCAGCCAGGCCAGCGCGACCTGTGCCAGGGTCGCGTCCAGCTCATCGGCAACCCCGTGGATCACCTGGAGCAGTTGCTGGTTGGCGTCGTAGTTCCTGACGAACCGGTCCTCCGATTTGAGCATCGATCCCGCGATCCGTTCCGGTGTCAACGCGCCGGTGAGGAACCCGCGTCCCAGCGGGCTGTAGGGCACGAACCCGGCCCCCACCTCACGGGCAGCGGGCACCACCTGGGCCTCGACATCACGCGACCACAGGCTCCATTCGCTCTGGACCGCGGTGATGGGATGGACGGTGGCGGCGGCCCGCAGTTCAGCAGCGGTCACCTCGGACAACCCCAGGTGACGGACCTTGCCCTCCGCCACGAGATCGGCCATGGCCCCCACCGTCTCCTCGATCGGCAGGTCGAGCTGGCGGCGGTGCATGTAGTACAGGTCGATGGTCTCGACGCCCAATCTCCGCAGCGATGCCTCACAGGCCGACCGGACGTAGGCGCGGTCACCGCGCGTCGCCGGAGCGTCGGGGACTCCGATGAGCCCGGTGATGCCGAACTTGGTGGCGATCTGCACCTCCCCCCGACGCTCCCGCAGCAGCTGCGCGAACAACTCCTCGTTCGTACCTGCCGGCCCCTGGGCGCCGGGCCGGGGCTCACCGTAGACGTCCGCTGTGTCGAGGAACGTGATCCCCGCGTCGACGGCGGCGTGCAGGGTCGCGAGGGCATCGGCGGGATCGGTCTGCCCGTAGACGTGGCTCAACGCCATCCCGCCGAAACCGATCCGGCTGACGTTCAGGCCGTGGCCCAGATCAATGATGGGTACCTGGTGCATGTCATTCTCCCAGTGCTCGTTCATAGTTGGTGATCTTGTGATCGAGGGCGCCGAGGTCGTCGGCAAGCTGATTCAGCTGCTGCTGGACGGCATCGCGATGCCGTCTGAGCAGAGCCAGGCGACGCCGGTGCGACGACTCCCCCTCGGCGACCAGCGTGATGTACTCGCGCATCTGCTCCACCGGCATCCCGGTACGTCGCAGCCTCACCAGCATCTGAATCATCCGGATCGCCCGCCCGTCGTAGCGGCGGTAGCCGTTGGAGGTCCGGTCGATCACCGGGATCAGTCCCTCGCGTTCATACCAGCGAAGGGTGTCGCGGCTGAGGCCGGTGATGTCGGCCACCTCGGCTATCCCGACAGCAATGCTCCCCGCCTGCTGCCATGCCGAAACAGCCAGGTCATCCGCGGAGCGGACGACGACACCCGCGTCGCGGAGCTCGTCGAGGGCCGCGAGGTGCGCCTCGGCTGTGGTGTCGGCGCAGGCGTTGGACACCACGGTCACCGCATATCCACGATCCAGGGCCGACAAGGCAGCGAGTCGGATGCCGTGGCCGGTCACTAAACCGGTCAACACGACGTGCTCGACCCCGAGGCCCCGCAGGGTCTCGTCGGTTTGTGCGACGTCGAAGATGTCGCGGTCGTGTTTGGTGATGACGGGCTGCCCGCGCGGTTCGAAACCGTCCACGAAAGCGGCGTCCGGATGATCGGGATCGGCACGGTCGTCCCCCGGGGTCGGAGACAAATACCGGGTGCTGATCACCGGCCAACCAAGGTTAGCCAGCAAGCGCCGGACCTCCCGTCCCAGATGCGCCGACCACGGGTCGTGGGCAAGGGCGAGAATCCAGTTCTGCCAGTCGATTTCGAGCAGTGCACTTCGCATGACCCCACACGCTAAACACTGGAGCCCACTCCAGGGCAAATGCGACCCAAGCCCCTCGCACTCCACGCCGTCCCAACAAGCCAGTCAGCTCCGCGGATCCGGCATGCCGTCGGAATCAGCGTCCTGGCCGCACGGAGGAATCGGATCGCCGACCGGTCGGGTACACAGTTCTCGCGCCCATGCCAGGCAACGATCCTCCTCTGCTCGGAGGCATCCCGGCTCATGTGCGTACCCGGAGTTCGGGGAAACGCGTTTCCCACAGGTCCCGCACCCTCTGGTCCAGGTTGATCACGGGCCAC
Organism: Propionibacterium sp.; assembly: GCA_013333945.2. Taxonomy (GTDB): domain Bacteria; phylum Actinomycetota; class Actinomycetes; order Propionibacteriales; family Propionibacteriaceae; genus Arachnia. The sequence continues at coordinate 4,948 of JABCNW020000155.1, read as the reverse complement.
AGCTCGATGAGACGATCCCGGTTGAGCAGACGTTCCTGTTCGGCCACCCGCCCTTCGGTGAGCAACGCCTGGTAGGCCATGCGCCGCCCCCCCGCATCATCCACGTCGATCCCCACGCGATCCTCCTGCCAGCGAACCCCGTGCGGAAGGTCGATCAACCCGTGATAGGGGCCGCGCAGGGCGTCAAGAGTCGTCGGCGCATGGCAGGGCTTCACGTCCCGGAACCGAACACGTCCCGCAACCACACCGGTCACCATGAACCTCCCAGCGCTCGTGAGCCGTCAGCATCTCGGCCTGTCGGTCCAGTGTAATGAGGTCGCATCGCTGGCCATCAGGTGATCCGCAGTCCCGGCGCCGCCGCCATGATCCGGAGACGCTGTCACGCCCCTACGTCACGACGTGAAGACCCAACCCCTCACGCGATCCTGCGCAGGATGCCCTTCAGGTCGTCGGGTGAGGGCGCCACCGGGGTGGTCGTGGTGCAGCCGTCGGCGAGGGCCGCGGCCACCAGGTCGTCCTCGTCGCGACGCAGCACCTCGGATGCGACCTTCAGGTCACTCAGCCGCGACGGGATGCCCAGCCTCGACCTCAACCGTTCGACCGCACCGACCAGCGACGTCACCGCCGCCCGCCCCCTCGCCGAGGGGTACAGCAGTCTGCCCAGGCGGGCGTAGCGTTCGGCGGCGCGGTCGCTGCGGGCGGCGTTGAATTCGATGACGTGCGGCAGCAGCAGCGCGTTCAATCGTCCGTGCGCGATCGGATAGTGGCCGCCCAGCGCGTGCGCCAGCGAGTGGACGATACCCAGGCCGACGTTGTCGAAGGCCATCGCCGCCATGCAGGACGCGTTGTGCATGTGGGAACGTGCCTCCAGGTCGTCGCCGTGGGTGTAGCAGCGCTCCAGGTTCCCGAACACCAGCTCGACGGCCTTCTCCGCCAGCGCGTCGGAGAAGTCGCAGGCCTCCAACGCCACGTACGCCTCCGTGGCGTGGGTGAGCACGTCCATGCCGGAATCGGCGGTGATGTGCGCGGGCACCCCGACCACAGCCTCCGGATCCAGGATGGCCAACCCCGCAACCAGTTCGCTGGAGGCGATCGGGACCTTCGTGTGCGTCTGCTCGTCGGTGACCACGGCAAACGACGTCACCTCCGAGCCCGACCCGCTGGTGGTGGGGATCGCGACGATCCCCTCCGGCGCCCCAAACCCGGCGTCGAGGGCGGCCTTGTGCATCACCTTCGTGGCATCCATCACCGACCCGCCGCCGTAGGCGACGACCACATCGGGCCTGGACTGCAGGTACACCGACACCCCGGCACCGATCTCGGATGTGGTGGGGTTCGGTTTCACACCCGTGAAGGTCGTCACCTGCTCACCGAGCCTGTCGACCACCTTCCGGTACACGTCGGTGGTGGCCAGGAAGTCGTCGGTCACGAGGAACACGGGCCTGCCACGAAACTCGTCGAGCGCCTCCAACGCCGCCGCACCCAGCCGCACCCTGGTGGCCAGCCGGAACTCTCTCATCTCCTGCTCCTGTTCTTCTGCATACCCGAGGGTCCTCCCTGACCGGCGGGACAGGTTGCCCGCGGGGACATCGTCGTCACGAGTGGCGCGTCCGAGGTCCCCGGGCCGGCCTCACGGGCGGCGCGGATCATCCAGCGCAGAAGGTGCACCGAGGGGCGGGACGTGGTCATGCCGCCCTCCCGGAATGTTCCCTGCGGTACTCGGACGGGGTCATCCCGATGTGTTTCTTGAACTGCCGCGAGAAGTAGTTCAGCGGCGTGAAATCCAGCTCCGCGGCGATCCTGAGCACCGGTTTGTCGGTGTGAATGAGCACGAACTTCGCGCGCTCCAGGCGTTTGGCGGTCACGTAGTGGATGAAGCTGGAGCCGGTACGTTCCTTGAATTTCCTCGCGAAATGCGACTCCGACCACATCAGGTAGGAAGCCGCCTTGTGCAGCGTCAGGAACGACGAAGGATTCTTCTCGATCTCGTTCAGCAGCGTCGTGATGCTGCGTTCCCCCCCCCGGGCCGCGGGCTCGAGGAGGTCGTGGACGCGGATCAGCAGTTTCTCGCAGTACACCTGGCATTCGTAGCGGTTCATCGGGCCGCGTCGGCGTCCCCGGTGGCGGGTGACGATCTGGGAGATGTCGCGCCCGAACTGCACGGCCTCCCTCGTGGCGATGCCGATCATCATGTCCTCGTATTCGGACAGCTCCCTCGGATCCACCTTCTGGCTCCAACGCGGCAGCAGATGGTCCAGGTAGTCGCCGAGCAGCTCCAAGTTCGCTGCTGCGTTGCCCTGCGCGACGTTGCGGGCCATCACCGGGGCCTCCAGCGAGATCCGTCGCTTCACCGACTCGACGGGGATCAGCGGCAGGGGTTTCCGGATGCCCGCCAGCAACGGGGCGAGTGCCGCGTCGTCGCTGGGACCCGGAATCCGCCGGAGCCTGCCCAGCACCGTCCCCGCGACCGCGAAATCCGCCTCGCCGAGAGTGGAACCGAGTTTCGCGTTCGCCAGGCCGACGACCTCGTTGGCCGCGGCCTGCAGCTTGCCGAGGTCGACCACGGCCACCTGATCCAGCAGCTTCGCGGTCTCCGAGTGTTCCAGCACCTCCGAGGCGCCCACGATCTGCTGGAGCTGCTGCTGCCCCTCGGTGAGCAGCACCTGCCCGGCCATCACCGCGCCCAGATACTGCGCACCCCACATGATCGAGACGGAGAAATCCACCAGGCCCGCATGGCACCGGTACACGACCGGACGTCCCTCGATGGCGCTCTGCAGCCCGCCGTGGGCGGCGCAGCTGTAGCACTTGGCGCGGATCGCGGGATCGCGACGCAGGTACTGGCACAGGGTGCTGAATCGCGACGCCTCCGTGACGGGACGACCCATGGAATCGACGGTGATCATCGCCAACCCGGTGGAGGTGGCGAAATCGTCCTGGATGCGCTGCAACTCCTCGACGTCAATGAGATTGCGCAGATCGAGGGCGGCAGCCGCGTTGCCCGCGACGGGGTTCACGATGAAGTCCGACACAGCACCTCCTGCACGCGTTTGAATCCCTTGCCCGTGATCGAGTCGACCGCCACGATCTGGTGGGCACCGGCCCGTGTGAGATGGTCGACGGCGTTGTGAACCTGGGTCTCGGTGGCCACCCCGGCGTGGGTGACGACCCCCAGCACCTCGCGGTTGAAGGTGGTGGCGAACCCCGGCGGGAAACGGGTTTCGTCGCTGGTGGCGGACTGCACCAGCACCACCACGTCCACGTCGTAGGAGGCCGGCATCAGGGCGTGTTTGTAGCGCCCCACCTCCAGGTACTCGCCCGGGGTGTCGATGGCGGAGGCGAAGGTCTCGATGGCCTGGGTCTTGGCGTACTCGATGGGCAGCCCTTGGAGACGCTGCCTGAATGTCGTCTTGCCGGCTCCAATGCTGCCGACAAGCAGGATCGACCTCATGCCCTACGTCACGTCCTCGTCAACGGCGCCGGGGTGAAGCCGAGAATGGATTGGAGGGTGGTGACGATCCCCGTGACGGCAGACTCGACGTCGGCGAGCTGGCCGGTGATGAGCAGCGACCCGGAGAAGCGGTCGACGAAGGCCAACTCGACTCCCGCCGACTTGGTGGCGATGTCGGCGGCGATCACGGCGGCCTCACCCGGTGTGATGGTCAGCACCCCGATGGCCCCGCTGCTTCCCGCGGGAAGACCGATCTTCGGGTACAGGTGCGGATCGGGATTGGCTATCACATGGGCGAGCGTGACCTGCTTGCCAGGCACGATCTCCTGGATGATGCGCGTTTTGTCGGTCAGCTCGGTCATCAATCGCTCCTCTGGGTTGCCCTCACGATAGGGGCACTTCCGGTCGGGTTCAACGTTGCACGCATTCTCGAAGCAAGAATGTGTAACAACCGGAAGAAACTGTGTATCGGAACCTGCTCTATGGTGTCGGGACAGGCCCAATTGGCCTGCCGCTAGGACTAACGACGAAGGAGTCAGCATGCAGGAAGCGCTCGGAATGGTCGAGACGAAAGGCTATGTCGGAGCGGTTGAGGCCGCCGACGCCATGGTCAAGTCCGCGAATGTGTCCCTCGTGGGCAGCGAGAAGATCGGTGCCGGCCTCGTGACCGTGCTGGTGCGCGGCGACGTCGGCGCGGTCAAGGCCGCCACCGACGCGGGCGCCTCGGCGGCGGAACGGGTGGGTGAACTCATCAGCGTGCACGTGATCCCGCGTCCCCACAACGACGTCGAGAAGATCCTCCCCACCCAGGCCAAGTAGGAGAATGAGCAATGTCTGAGGAACTGATCAACAAGGTCTTGGCCGAAGTGGTCAAGAAGATGGGCGGCGACGCCCCCGCGCCCTCCGCCACACCTGCCCCCGCTCCCACGCCCGCAGCCGGAACCCTGCCCGCCGTGACCGAATTCGTCGGCACCAACGTCCTGGGTGACACCATCGGCATGGTCATCGCCAACGTCGACCCGAAGCTGCGCGCGATGATGAAACTGGAAAAGGACTTCCGCTCCATCGGGATCCTCGGTGCCCGCACCGGCGCCGGCCCGCACATCTTCGCCGCCGACGAGGCCGTCAAGGCCACCAACTCCGAGATCCTGACCATCGAGCTGCCCCGCGACACCAAGGGCGGCGCCGGTCACGGCTCGTTGATCATCTTCGGCGCCGAGGACGTCTCCGACGCCCGCCGCGCCGTCGAGGTGTCTCTCGGGGAGCTGGACCGCACCTTCGGTGACGTCTACGGCAACGAGGCGGGCCACCTGGAGTTCCAGTACACCGCCCGCGCCTCCTACGCCCTCAACAAGGCGTTCGGAGCCCCGATCGGCAAGGCCTTCGGCATCACCGTCGGCGCCCCCGCCGGCATCGGTGTCGTCCTGGCCGACACCGCCGTCAAGGCAGCCACCGTCGACGTCATCGGCTACGCCAGCCCCGCCGGCGGAACCAGCT
>JABCNW020000154.1 GCA_013333945.2 Propionibacterium sp. | reverse complement strand
TCGAGGTGGGGGAGAGACCCGAAGAGCTGGTGGTCTACGCGTCCATCGGGAAGGCCGTCAAGGACTGGGACGCCTACCAGCGGATCGTCGATGCCCTGCACCACATCGAGGAGGACCAGACCCTAGTGCTTCAGACCGGAAGGCCCGTGGCGGTGCTGAACACCCACGCCGCCGCCCCGATGGTGGTCTCGGCGGTGAACAACACCGTGGGGAACTGGGCCACCGAGGAGAGGTTCTACTCCCGACTGGCGGAACACAAGACGATCTGGGGCGGGCTGACGGCTGCGGCTTGGCAGTACATCGGTCGGCAAGGTGTGCTGGGAGGCACCTACGAGCTGCTGCGCGCCGCCCTGGAAAAGCACTTCCGGGAGCCTAGCGCCCCGCACCGCTGGGTTCTCACCGCGGGGCTCGGCGGCATGGGGTCCTCCCAGCCGATCTCGGCGCGGATGCTGGAGCTGTCCACCCTGGTAGTGGAGGCCGATCCCGCGAAACTCGCGAAACTTGAGGCCGCCGGCGGCATCGACCTGGTGCTCGACGACCTCGACGACGCCCTCGCGACGATTTCCGCGGCGGCTGCCGAACGACAGTCCGTCGCCGTCGGGCTGCTGGGCAACGCCGCCGACGTGTTCCCCGCCGTGGCAGCCAGCGGTGCACGTCCCGACATCGTGACCGACCAAACCGCGGCCCACGATGCCCGCTACGGCTATCTGCCCTCCGGGTACACCCTCGAGTCGTGGGCCGAGGCCCGTGCAACCGACCCGGAACGGGTGGAACGCGATGCCCGCGTCTCCATGGCCACCCAGGTGCGGGCCATGCTCGCTCTGAAGCAGCGCGGATCGGTGGTGTTTGAGAACGGCAACAATCTCAGGGTGCAGGCCTCCCACATCCTCAGTGAGGCCGAGAAACAGCAGGTTTTCGCAGAGATCCCCGGTTTCATGGAGGGCTACCTGCGACCGCTGTTCAGCCGCGGCATCGGTCCCTTCCGGTGGATGATCCTCTCCGGCGACGACAACGACCTCGCGGTGGTCGACGACCTGGCTGCGACGATGTTCCCCGAACGCTCCGAGATCGCCCGGTGGATCGGCCTGGCGCGCCGCCACATCCCCGCCCAGGGCCTGCCCGCACGGTCCTGCTGGCTCGGATACGGGGAACGCTCGGCCCTGGCTCTCGCCGTCAACGAGGCCGTCGCCGACGGACGGATCAGCGCGCCGGTCGCCTTCAGCCGCGACCACCTGGACTCGGCCGGCATGACCCACCCCCGGATCGGCACCGAGGGCATGCGCGACGACTCCGACGGTGTGACGGACTGGCCCATCCTCGCCGCCATGCTGCTGGCCAGCGGCGGGGCCGACCTGGTGGCGGTGCACTCCGGGGGCGGCGGCTACTCCGGGTGGATGCAATCGGCAGGGGTCACCGTCGTCGCCGACGGCACCGGGGCTGCGGCCACCAGGCTGCGCCAGGCCCTCGACCTCGACTCCGGACTCGGGGTCATCCGCCACGCCACCGCGGGCTACGAGGACGCCCTCGACGCGGTGCAACGATCCCACGAACCCGGCGCGCACGGCGTACCCCTCACCCTGATCCGGAACTGACCCGGACCGATCCGGAAGGAAAACTCACATGCGTGAACTGACCATGGACGACGCCCGCTGGGCTGTTCTCGGCGGGGGTGTCTTCGCCTGCGGAGGCGGGGGCTGGCAGGACCACGGCGAACTGATGGGGCGGATGGCCACCACCCTCAACCGTCCCGTGCTGGCCGGTGTCGACGAGCTGCCGGAGGATTCCTGGGTGGCCACTGTCACCGCGATCGGCGCCCCGGCCGCCCCCGACTGGGAGATCCGGCCCATCGACTACGTCGACGCGCTGCGGAAACTGATCGAACTGTCCCCCCGCCCCATCGCCGCCGTCATCACCGGGCAGAACGGCTACTCCACCACCCTCAACGGCTGGATCCAGTCGTCAGCGCTCGGCGTGAAGGTCCTGGACGCGGCTGGCGATGTGCGTGCCCACCCCACCGGGAAACTCGGGTCTCTCGGGCTCACCACCCGAGAGGGATACGAAACCATCCAGGTGGTCTCGGGCGGCAACCGGGCCCGCCACGGGCACCTCCTGAGCATCAACATCGGTCGCGTCGACACCTGCGACGACGTGCTGCGCGACATCTCGGTGCGCTCCGGAGGTTTCATCGCCTCGGCCCGCAATCCCGTTGAACTGAGCTGGGTGAAGGAACACGCCGCGCTGGGCGTGATCTCCCTGGCCCTCGACCTGGGCAGAGCCATGGAGGAGGCAGGGGTGGGCAGATCCCGCGCTGGGAAACGCGTCACCGGAACGGTGGTGGATTTCCTTGGCGGCGAGATCGTCGACGAAGGACCGCTCACCCACGAGGTCGACCTGGTCACCAGGGGAGGCTGGGATCACGGCACCTTCCGGATCGGCGAACACACCGTCCCTTACCTCAATGAGTACATGGCCATCGACGGCCCCTCCGGGCGTGTGGCCACCTACCCGGACACCATCTTCATCCTCCGGAAGGACAACGGATTGCCGCTGGCCGTGAAGGACGCCGCCGCGGGGCGTGATGTGGTCCTGGTGAAGGTGGACGCCACGAAACTGCCGCTGTCATCGTCGGCGGTGGACCGCGTCGCCGTTGGGGAGTGCGAGGAGATCATGGGCATCGAGTTTCTGAAATATCTTCCGGAACGCCGGGAAACCCCGGATGGCGGAATCCGTGCACAGGCGTGAAAAATCCAAGGAACGGTTCCGGACCGGGAACGAACTGCTCCGACTGACCCTCAACGGCGCCTCCCTGACCTGGTGTGACCTGGCCGCGGCGCTGAAGGCCGAACGCGTGGAGGTCGCGCTGGACCCTGTCTCCCGCGGCCATATGCGGCGCGCCCGGGCGGCGGGGTTGGAGATCCTGGAATCGGACCCCGGGATGAGGGCCTACGGCTGGAACCAGGCGCTCGGGCCGTTCAAAGACCGGCGGCTGGAACCTGAGGAGCAACTTCGGTTTCAGGTCAACGTGCTGCGTTCGCACAGCACCGGCCTGGGTGAGGCGTTGCCGCGCCGAGTGTCGCGACTGGCCCTGATCATCCGTGCAAACTGCCTCGCCAGGGGCACATCCGGGGCCCGTCCCGAACTGGTTGAGCGAATGAACGACGCCGTAACCTGGGGCTCATCCCGGTGATACCCGGAACCGGTTCGATGGGTACCGGTGACCTCCAACCCATGGCGGCCGCCGGCCTGGCGCTGACCGGGGACGTCGCGGGAAGGGTGCGCGGCGACGACGGCGAGGAACGCTGCGCGCCGCAGGCGTGGGCGGCCATGGGACGAGACGTCGAGTTCCAGCTGGCCCCGGGGGAGGCGATCGCGTTGATCTCGGGGTCGGCGGTGCTGACGGCCCACCTGGCGTTGGCCGTCGAGGAGGTCTACCGGCAGGTCGAGACCTTCCTGGGTGCGTTCGCGTTGTTCTGCGAGGCGGCGCGGGTGGAACGAAACGCCTTTGACCCGCGGATCCACGCCGAACGTCACATGCCCTGGGAGATGCAGGCCAACGACCTGATCCTGCGACTCATCGGCGACAGCCAGTGGACGACGAACGAGGGCCGGCGCCGTGCGGGAGAGACTGCCCCGCGCATCCAGGATTCAACCTCGATCCGGTCGGTGCCGCACCAGATCGGCATCATCCTGCGCGAACTGGAACGGGCCAGGGAGGACGTCACCCGCGAGGCGAACTCGTCGACCTGCAACCCGCTGCTGATCCCGGACTACACGGGCGAGAGCCACGAGTTCCTCTCCGGTGGCAACTGGGATGCGACGATTCTGGGGCACGCGGCGCAGTCGGTGAACAGCTGCCTGGCGCGGCTGGCGGTGCTCACCAAGGACCTGGCGGCCCGGCTGCTGCACGACGGCTGGAGCCACGGACTTCCCGCCGGACTGAGCGGAGGAGAACCCGGGATCAATTCCGGCATGCTCCTGCTGCACACCAGCGCAGCTGCCCTGATCCCCGAGATCCAGCTGCTCGCGAACCCCGTCGGTGCCCTGTCCTTCCCCCTCAAGGGCGGCCAGGAGGACTTCCACACCATGGCGATGGCCGCAGTCAACGGTCTGCGGGCCAACAGCCGTCGTTTCGATCAGCTCCTGGCGGTCCTGTTCGTCATCAGTGGGCAGGGCATCCACCTGCTGGAGGAACGAATGCGGGGACTGCCGCTGGGGACGGGATCGGCGCGTATTCACGAGCAGCTCCGGGCGCGGATCACGCCGCTGGGCGAGGACCGGGTCCTGACCCCGGAGGTTGACGCGCTGACGGAGGCGATCGGCAGGGGAGAGTTCTCGGTCGTGGTCCACGACCTGCTGGAGGACTAGGACCGGGACCGCGGCTCGGTCACCGAGATCTCCCCCAGCGCACTGAGAGCGGCGTCGATGAGGGCCCACCGGTCCTCCTCTGGGCAGCCCTTGTCGACCCAATGCAAGGCGCATCTGGCCGATAACGTCGCACGAGATCGTTTCATCGCGGTGGGATGGGGTTCTCGGGAGGAAGCAGCTTCAGCACGTGCTGCAGCCTGTCTCCGGCTCCCGAGGTGTCGACGCTCCCGAAGATGGCCTCCTCCGCGAGCAATCCCAGCGTCATGCGCAGGAAGATCTCTGTGGTTACATCTGGGGGGCAGCTGACGGTTCCTTCCCGTGACCAGCGGGTTGCCAGGGCCAGCAGGTGGGTCCTGATGGTGAGGTAGAGGTTCCGTATTTCTTCGCGGAACTCGGGGTCGCGTGGCATCTCTGACCAGGCGTTCACGGCGATCCTCGCGGTGGTGTGGAAGTCAGTGCCGGTCTTGTTGTCGTGCAGGATTCCCAGGACCGAGGTGAACGCTTCGGCCACTCCCGGGATGGGCGTGGTCTCGGTCAGTCGGTCAAGGTGTTCCACCAGCCGCCCGATCCTCAGGGCGCGCACCTCGTGGATGATCTCCTGCTTGCCGCCGGGGAAGTGACGGTACACCGTCGCGGAGGACATGCCGGTCTCGCCGATGATGTCATCCATCGATGTGGCGTGGAAACCGATGCGGGCGAAGCAGCGGGCTGCTGCGACGCAGATGCGTGCTCGCTGCCGGTCGCGGAAGGCCTGGGTCACACGAGGCATGTCTCCACCTTGTCACAGGACTCACGATCGGGGTCGTGTTTGTGGCACGACGTGCACCCGCATACCCTTAAATAAAAATAATCGTTTTTGTTTGAGGAGGGAGCGGCTCGTGCAACGCACCTGGACCGTGAATGACTTCCCGCTCGGCTTCGAGCAGATCCACCCCGAGCCGAGCATCAATTTCCAGCTCAACCGCCTCTACCACTTCTCCGGCGACCCGGTGCTGCTCACCCAGCTCCGGAAAGCGGCGCCGGGCATTCGTGATTTCACGTCTCTGGTCGCCGGGCTCATTCCCCTGGCCGAGCGGGCGGAGGAGGACGGGGAGCTCTTGCGAGCTGCCATGTGCTACCGGGGTGCCGCGTTCGTGACCCCCGCGTCGGACCCTCATCGGCATGCCTGGTGGAAGCGGTTCCGCGATCTCTCCAATGCCTGGTACGGCATTGGCCCGGAGGTCCGGCACGTGATTCCGTTCGGCGGCATCGACATTCCGGCCCTCCGGTTCCTCCCCGAGGGGAGGAGTCGGGGAACTGTCGTGCTGATGAATGGATTCGATGGTTACCTGGAAGAATTCACCCGCCTGATGCTGGTCCTGTGTGGTGCGGGATTCGAGGTCATCGCCTTTGACGGACCGGGACAGGGGGAGGTGCTGGAAACCAGTCGGGCTCCGATGATCCCCGAGTGGGAACGTCCGACAGCGGCTGTCCTGGATCACTTCGGGCTCGATGACGTGACCGTCCTCGGGTTCTCTCTCGGTGGCGGGTTGGCGGTGCGGGCCGCCGCCTTCGAGCCCAGGATCGCGCGGGTCATCTGTTGTGACGTGCTGCCCGACCTCTTTGGCTCCCTCGCCGGGATTGCGCCTGCTCCGGTGCGGGAACTGCTCCGGCGGATGGTCCCGCTGGGTGTCGGCAGACGAGCCGTCAACTCAGTGATGAACAGGATTGCCGCGAGGGATCCGTTGGTTGCCTGGGGGATCCAGCAGGGGATGCTGGTCATGGGGGCGGAAGATCCTTTCGACTTTATTCGCGCCACTCTCCGATTCCAGACCGCCCGCTACAGCCATCGCCTGATCCAGGACGTGCTGCTCATGGCCGGAACCACCGATCATTATGTCCCGATCGAACACCTTCACGATCAGATCGCCACCCTCACCGGGGTGCGCTCCCTGAGTGCCCGAATCTTCACTCCGGCTGAATCCGCCAGCAATCACTGCCAGCTCGGGAACCTGGGCCTCGCTGTGCGGACGGTGCTGAACTGGCTGGATCAGTTCGCCCCGGTGTGTGAGGAATGAGGTGCAGAACCCGGTAGTTAGATTGACTTCCTACCAGTAGCTAGTTAGGCTGACAACCATGTTCGATGGCTTCCGACAGCAGTGGATCCACGGTTTCCTCGACCTCTGTCTGCTCGGCATCCTCGCCAGGGGGCGCGAATATGGGCGCGGGTTGGCTGCGGGGCTGGCTGAGGCGGGATTCGGGGAGATTCCCGGTGGGACGCTCTATCCGGCCCTGCTGCGTTTGGAGAAACAGGGATTCGTTCAGGTGAGCCGGGTGCCGAGCACGCTGGGCCCAGTGCGCAAGTACTACGAGCTGACGCCCCTCGGGGCGGAGGAGGCGGCGCGGCGCCGGGGTGAATGGCGGAGTTTCCGCGACGCCGTCGAACGGGTCGTCTCCGGGGCGACGGCGGATGCCGGCAGTGAGGAGTCGAATCGATGACCGGGGAATGGGAACGGACGCTGATCGGACAGCTCGTCGAGGCCGGTCTGGGTCGCGCTGAGGCGGACGGGCTGGCGCGCGACGCGGCGGAGGAGGCCCGGGATGCGAGCCGCGATCCGCAGGAACTGTACGGGCCGGCTGTCGCCTACGCATCTACCCTGGTCAGGACCCTTCACGTGGCCGAGACCGGGGCGCTCGGCGCGAGCCGTGGCGGGGGAGAGGTCGTGCTGCGGTTGCAATCCGTTTCGATGAGTTATGGGAGACACGAGATTTTCCGCGACATCGATCTGGAGCTGCGGGCCGGCGAGATTGCCGCCGTGGTGGGTGCGAACGGCTCCGGGAAGTCCACGCTGCTCGGGATCTGCGCCGGCCTGATCCGTCCTTCGTCAGGTGTGGTCCAGCGGGTCCCGCGCATCGGTTACGCCCCGCAACTAGGCGGGATTGCTCCGCTGTTGACCCCGGACGAACACTTCCGTCTCTTCGGGGCCGCCACCCGCATGTGGGTGCGGAAAGCCCAGGGGACGGGACGCAGGCTCGCGTCCCTGCTCAGCTGGCGACCGCGTCGCGACATCGTGGCCTCGCGCCTGTCGGGTGGCACTCGGCAGAAACTTAACGTGGTGCTGGCCGAGCTGGATGGCCCCGATCTCATCCTGCTCGATGAGCCCTACCAGGGATTCGACGAGGACTCCTACCTGATCTTCCGCAGCCAACTGCTGCGCTGGCGCGACCGCGGGGCTGGGATCCTCATGATCACGCACATGCTGCACGACCTCGATGACATCGACCATGTCATCGAGCTTCACCCGGGGGAGGACGTGTGATGATCCGGGCCGTGCTCATCACCAGTCTGCAGGAAATGAGTCGGCGCATCACTGCCCTGGTGTTCATCCTGCTGCTCCCGCTGGCCTTCTACCTGGTGCGCATCGATGTGCACTGGCAGGCGATCCGTTTCTTGTCGGTCGGGATCGGCTGGGCCGTGGCGACCCTGTCGCTGTTCGCCTTCATTGCTGCGCGCGACCTGGATAGGCGACTGGTGGTGGCGGGTGCCTCGCCCTCGTCCCTCTTCGCCGGACGGCTTGCGGCCGTGCTCACCGTCGGGCTGGGCCTGGCCGTGATCTACTTTGGGGTCGTCGCCCTCACCCTGGATGACCTACCTCGGGCGTGGTCGGTGTTGCTGCTGCTGGTCGTGACCGTGCTCATCGGGGCGCCGTTGGGTGCGGTGGTGAGCCTGGTGATCGTCAGGGAACTCGAGGGAGCCCTTGCGTTGTTGGCCCTGATGGCCGTTCAGCTGCTCGTCGACCCCGACAGCTCCTACGCCGGTTTCATGCCTTTGTGGTCTACCCGCGAGTTGACCGGTTACGCCCTCGACGCCCCCATCGCCAACAGCCTGTCCGACGGGCTCGGGCATTTCGCCGTCACCATGGTGCTGTGCTCCCTGGCGGCATGGGGGTTCAGTGTCCTCAGGCTGCGTACCAGGAGATTCGAGCCGATCCCGGGGACATCATCGCGCTGAATCGTCGGGGTGCGACGCCGAGCGTGACGGCCTGTGCAAAGCGGAGAACATCGGAACTGTAGGGGCGGGGCCGGCGTTGCCCTGTCTGGTTTCCTCGTGCCCCCAGCGGGGATCGAACCCGCGACCCATGGATTAAAAGTCCACTGCTCTGCCAACTGAGCTATAGGGGCGGACATAGTCTAGCCACACTGCCTCTGCCCGGTCCTCATGGCAGTCTTGGGGACATGGGCGAACTGGGCGGGTTGTTGTGGGTGTTAGCCATTGGACTGCCGTTGCTGATTCTGGCCGTCTACCTGGATGTGCGGCGGCGACGTCAGGTGGAAGGGAAGCCTGTGCGGGACACAGCTGAGGGGGTTCCCGGGTACCTGACCCAGTCGGAGATCGACGATCTACCCGCTCCGGGCGTCAAACGGTCGCTCCTCAGGAAGGAGCCGAAAGGGGAACGGCTGGAGATCGGACTCGCTGACCCGGGGTTCGCCGACGTGAACGGTCGCGTCGACCTTGAGGACGCGCACGTGCTCGTCATCGAGGGCACCGGGGTGAGCGTGCGGGAGTTGATGATCCCCATCGCCTTGTACCAACCGCTCGGGGTGGTGACCCGAGGGATGGATGATGAGGTGCTGGCAACGCTGGTGGCTAACCGGAAGAGCTTGGCCATGCCGTTGGCAGCCGTGATCACCGCCCTGATTCCGGAGGTCGCGGACCTGACCGGGGCGTCGCCGGTGTCGGTTGCGGACCTGAGGGCCGGATATTTGCCGGCTGAACACCTCGGGCATGCCACCCGATGGGTCACCGATGGCGCCCGCACCTGGATCGAACCCCATCCGCCCCTGGTGGGTACGACATAGGGAAGTCGAGCCTTCCAGGGGTTGATTCCGTCTCGTCAGACACCGAGCATGAGAGTGTGTCGCCACACCCTCAACGATCCTCCGAGCCCCTGGACCTGAGTCGCTACGGCTGGTTGGCTGTGGCCACGGCCTTCGCCACCATCCTGCTGAAAGCGGGTGCTTGGCTGGTCACCGGTTCCGTCGGTTTGTTGGCCGATGCAGCCGAGTCCCTGGTGAATCTCGTCGCCGCCGCTGTGGCGTTGATCGTGCTGAAGGTGGCTGCGAGGCCCGCAGATGCGAATCACAACTTCGGCCATACGAAGGCCGAATACTTCTCGGCGGCTGTGGAAGGTGTAATGATCTTCGTTGCCGCGATCTCCATCGTCGTTTTCGCGCTCCAGCGGCTTGTCTTCCCCCAGCCCATCGAATCGCTGGGGATCGGATTGATGATCTCCGTGATTGCTTCCGTACTCAACGGAGCCGTGGCACTCGTGCTGCTCAGGGCCGGGAAACGCCACCACTCCATCACACTCACAGCTGACGGTAAGCACCTGATGACCGACGTGTGGACCTCGGTCGGAGTGTTGGTGGGGATCGTACTGGTGTGGGTGAGCGGGTGGGGCTGGCTCGATCCGGTGATTGCCATCGCGGTGGGAATCAACATCCTGTTTACCGGCTACGGTTTGGTGAAAGAATCGACCGAGGGACTGATGGATGCGTCCCTTCCGGAGCGGGACAACGACCGGCTGCGCATGATACTCACCCGTAGGGCCGATGCCGGGATCGCCTTCCACCAGATGCGCACCCGGGTCTCCGGGGCCCGGCAGTTCATGGATTTCCACCTGCTTGTCCCGGATGACTGGAGTGTCAAACAGGGTCACGATTTCCTGGAGGACCTCTCCGATGAGATCGTCGCCGAGTTTCCGCGGATGAACGTCACCGGGCACATCGAGCCCATCAACGATCCTCGCAGCTACGCCCACGAGGGCATGTGACCGAGCCATCCCGCAGCCGCTCCGGACCCGTCCGAAGGCCTGCCAGGAAGGGCGGTGGTTGCGAAGCGGTCAGGGGGCGATGCGCAACTGTCCTGCAGGCTGGCGGAGATGGGAGTCCGCCCTCCGGGCGCGTTCGTCGACGATGTCGATGATCCGTGCCGCGGCCTCTTCCAGGGCGAGGCCAGTGGTGTCGACGATGGGCGCGCCCAGCCGTCGCTGAATGGCGCTTACCTCGTCCAGTTCATTGAGGATCTGCCCCAGGTCTGCGTAGCCGTCGTGGGTGCCGAACCCCCCCAGCCCCTGCACACGGCGCGACCTGATCTGCAGCAGGCGTTCGGCGTCTATCGTCAATCCGACGATGCGCCAGCGGTCGATACCGAAAAGCTCTTCGGGCGGTCGGATACCGGGAATCAGAGGAATGTTGACCGTCTTGTAACCCAGATATCCCAAGTAGATCGACAGCGGGGTCTTGCCGGAACGTGAGGCCCCGATCAGGCAGATGTCGCATTCCCGGAGCGCAGCCGGTATGGCTCCGTCGTCGTTGCGGATCGCGAACTCCATCGCTGCGATCCGCACGAAGTAGTCGGCCTCCACACCCACGGGGCGCATGGGAACCTCGTCGGCAGTGTGACCGGAGATCCGCTCCAGAGCGACCAGGGCATCTCCCATCAGGTCGGTGTAGGGGATCGCGAGATCTTCACAGGCGTTGATCACCAGGCTCCGCATCTCGGCGTTCACCAACGTGAAGAACACGGCCATCGGGCGTCCTGCCCGTTCCTTCAAGGTGCCCAAGGCCTTCATCATGGCGTCCAGTTTTCCCAGCCGGGGGTGCCTGATGATCTCGAAGTGTGCATCCGGGAACTGGGCGCGGGCTGCTCGGGCCAACCGCACAGCTGTCTCACCGGTCGAGTCGGCCAGCACATGGATCTCCAGGTCACCGTCGGTCATGGAGAAACCGTAGCGGACCGGGCGGGACCGCGCCCACGACGTCCCTCACCTCTGTTTGACGACGATCTCGTTCACGGTCCCCACGTAACGTCCCGACGAGACTTCCGGCAGTTTGGTGAGGTAAATCAGCACATAGCGGCTGGTGACCTCTTCAGTGGGTGTGAGGACGGCTTGCTCCGAGGTGTCCTCGGCGGTGGACACAGTCCTCCACTGGGCCTGGCGATCCATGGGGGCCTTGTCTGTGGCCTCCTTCTCCGGGACCCGCAGCTCGACGGTTCCGCCGGCCGCGGCAAAGGTCACCTCAACCTCTCCTAGTTTGACTGGCTTTCCGAGATCGAGGACCAGCCCGACACCCGGTTTCTCCCCGCCCAACTTGGGGTTGTCCCGGTACTGCATGGTGGACCAGCCCGTGCTGGGGTCGCCGTCGATTGCGTTGTTCACCTGATCTGGGTGTTCATCGCCGCTGCCGTTGTCGGCCCGGGGATCGAAGTCGGTGACAGCAACCACGGGGATGACGGTGCCGGTGGCCGGTGCCTCCTGTGACTCGCTGGTTGTGGGTGTGGGGGAGCTGGACCCGGGAGCCTCGGGCCTGCCGATACTGTTGATCGCGACCACGATCAAGGAGATCACGAGGGTGGCGATCGCTGCCACCAACACCACCCACAACAGGGGCCTGCACTCGTAGGTGGGCTTGGCGGATTTCACCTCCTCCACTGCACTGGTCTCCACCACCCGTTGGCGGGATTGCCGGGCCACTGCCGGCTGCACCTGCGTCGCGGTGGAGTCGGGAACCACGGGTGCCGGCATCGAGTCCAGTGAGGTGGGTCGCAGGTGGGTCGGGATGGGGTTCTGCGGCTGCCTGACCCGGGCTTCCAGGTCCGGGGAGGCATCTGCTGTTCCCAGCACCGCGGCGAGTTCCGAGGCCAATTGGGAGGCCGTTGTGATCCGCTGATCCGGTGCCAACTCCTGTCCCGCCAGGGCTGCTGCACAGATGCGATCCAAGGCGGGAGAGATACCGGGGGTCACGGAACTCATCAAGGCGATTTCGCCGTCGACGAGCGGGGCAGCGGGAAGACCCAACATGTCCCCACCCGGCCAGTGCAGCACCAGCATCGCGTACAGCAGACTGGCGAGCCCTCGCACATCGGCCGCCTCGCGATCACTCCACTTCACGGATGCGTTCGGATGGAACCCGGCCTCGACCCCGAAACCGGCCAGCTTCACGGCGCCGAGGGTCGTGATCACGATGTTGTTGGGGGTCAGCTGCTCGTGAAACAGTCCTTGTCCGTGCAACGAGGTGAGGGCATCCGCCAGTTCCCGGACGACCCAGGCTGCTTCCAGCGTGCTGAGTGGGCCGTGTTTCAGCAGGTTGGCAAGTGAACTGCCATGCGCATACTCACAGACAATGTAGCCGCCGATCTCGCGTGGATCGTTGTCAAGGCTGACGGCATCCAGCACCCGCAGGAAACGGGAATCGGTGGCGATCGCTCCCTTGCGGGCCGCCTGCAGCAGGTTGGTGGTGTGAGGACTGCCCTCCGGGATGATGTGTGCCATGACATCGCGGGAAAGCACCAGGTCGTGGGAGCGCCACGTTTCAATGCCGTCCCGTACCGTGATGAGTTCCTCGATGCGGAATCGTGTGGAGAGCAGGTCGCCGGTGCTCATCAAGCGCTGGCCCGAGGTGATTTCGTCGACTCCCTCGAACATGGAGGGCTCGTCCGGGCCGATGATCTGCGCCTGCATGCTTGTCTCGACCGGTGAGACCGAGGGTTCGGGAGTCGGGGTGTTCTGCACGGCGGGGGTGATCCGGGTGGCCAAGAGGTCATCGGTGGAATCCGGATCGACGTCTGTAGGATCCGGGATGAGTTTGCCCACCAGGCTTGGTAGTTCGAGAGCTGCAGCCATGGACTCCTCCGGTATGCGTGCCGCGTTCCAGCCGTTGAAAGTACCGTCGGCGATGATCGTGTGTAGGCCTGTCGGCATGAGGTCATCGACCAGAGCGGCCGCGGTGTCGGGTTCCGCACCAATGGTGGGGATGTGTGGCAGGGACGGTTCCTTCTGTGGTTTCTCGTCCTCGGTGGGAGCGGAGGGTGTGCCCCGTCCGAGCCGGGAACGGATCATGTCGCCGAGGCTCGCGAGCTCCCGGACTTTCAGCGCCTTACCCACTACCAGGAAACCAGCCCCGATGATGCCGCGTCCCAGACACAGCGCCAGCAGGGGGCCAAGAATTCCGCCGGGAAGTGCATCCAGGATCAGGTTGGACAGGAACCACGCCACCAGGGCGCCGCTGCCCGCGCCGATACCCAAGCGGGCGACGTGCATCATGAGATCCCGACCGTTCAGGTGGGGTATCTTCCGTTTGAGTTGACGCCAGCTGAGCTGGACCCCCACCAGGTAGGCCAACGAATAGGATCCTGCGAGTGCTGCTGCTGTCCACGAGGGATCGTTGATCAGATGGACCAGCAGCAGGGCGCCTACTGCGTTCACTCCTCCTATTACGAGCTGAAGCCGGAACGGGGTGCGGGTGTCCTCCAGAGCGTAGAAGGTGCGAAGGCAGATGAACTGCACGGTGAACGGCACCGTGCCCAGGGCGAAGGCCCCAAGAGCCCAGGCGATCAGGTTGGCGTCGCGGCTGCCTTGGCCATGGCAGAACAGCAGGGTGGCCATGGGGTCGGAGAGCGCCAGGAAAACCATCGAGGCGGGCACCAGGGCCACCAGCGACAGTCGCATTGTTTTGCGAGCCTCGGCCGCGACGCCCTCGAGGTCCCCCTCGGCGGCCAGCCGGGATGCGTTGGGCAACATTGCGGTTGCCAAGGAGACCGTGATCAGGGAATGCGGCATCATCCAGATCAGGCTGGCGTTTCCGTAGACGTTGGAGCCTCCACCGGATCCGGCGGCCGTCGCCGAGGTGGCCAGACGGTTGACCAACATCAGCACGGCCTGGTTGATGAGCACGAAACCCAAGGTCCACTTGGCCAGTTGGAAGGTCTTGCCCAGCCCTGCTCCCCGGAGGTCGAAACGTGGCCTGAACCGGAAGCCGACTTTTTTCACGAACGGGATCAGCACGAGGGCCTGGGCTGCGATCCCCAGCGTGGAGCCGATGCCCAGCAACAGTATCTGCTCCGTGGTGAACGCACCCGAATGGTCCCCTCCGGCGCCCCAGATCATCAGGTAGAAACCCAGCACGAGGATCGAGATGACGTTGTTGGCGATCGGCGCCCACATCATGGGACCGAACTGGTCGCGCGCATTGAGGATTTGCCCCAGCATCGTGTAGGCGCCGTAGAAGAAGATCTGAGGCAGGGGGCAGTAGGTCAGCGCCACCATCGAGGCGTACTGGGACTCGAGGTCCGGGGTGCGGTAGGCATCCGACGAGTAGAGGAACGTGATCAGGGGGGCCAGGAGGGTCAGGACCACTGTCACCACGCTGATGGCCAACATGAAAGCGGTCATGATCCGGTTCGTGAACGCTTCGCCGCCGTCCTCGTCATGACGGATGGCGCGCACGATCTGCGGTACCAGAACCGTGTTGACCGCGCCACCCACGAACAGGATGTACATGCCGTTGGAGATCGTGCTCGCCAACGACAGGATGTCGGCCTGTCGGGTGCCGTTGCCGAGGATGAAGGCCACCAGCATCGTCCTCAGGATCCCGAGACCCCGGGAAACGAGCGTCCCAGCCGCCATCAGGGCGCTCGCGGAAAGCAATTTGCGGGTGTTGCTCACACCGCTACTGGCACTACTGCTCACGACTCTCCCTGGCTCGTTCCCTCTGCACCGCCCTGATACGCAGGAATGTGCCCCCGCCCACTACTGCACCCGAGATGACGATGATGATCCAGCCGACTCGCCCAAGGCCGGTGGCCGTGATCTCCACCGGCACCACCGAACCGAATGCCGTTCCCTGCTCCGTCGTGAGTTGGGCCCGCACCGTCACTACACCGTTGGACGTGGTGGACGGGGAGATGCTCACCGTTCGGTGCTCGCCAGGTCCGAGGGTCACCAGGTCGGAGGGGGCGACCCGGATCCGGTTGGGAGAGTCGCTGACGAACTGCACTCGCACTTTCACTGTGATGGGGAGCGGATTGCTGATCGTGACAGGGAAGTTGTTGGTCTCGGATCCCATCACGAACTGGCTGGCGGCGCTCAATCGGATAGCGGACGGGGCCAGTTTCTCGCTCGGGGTTGCGCTGACGAAATCCATCGCCTCCTGCTCGGATTGGAAAGCGCTGTTGAAGGCCCGCGCAGCGATGGTTGCGTTCAGGGCCGCGCGGTCGGTTCCTGTCAACTCTTCCAGGAGTTGGGTGGAGTCAAAGATGCCTTGCACCTGGGAACGCAGCTTGGGCCACGATGTGGTCTGCTCCTTTGGTACCTCGTAGCGGGCCTGGCCGCTGGGTTCAGGGAGAGGGGCGGGGGTTTCGGAGCCTGCCAGGAGCTCTGCACGAGTGATGTCCTTGGCCTCTCGGATCATGTGGATCGTCGGGTTTCCTCCCAGCAGTCCCTCGGCCAAGCGACGTCCTGAGATCTGTGCGCCCGTGAAGGTGTTTCCAGGACTTATTCCAGGCAGGTCCATGGGGGAGATGCGTAGGGCGTGAGCCTTGAGGTCGTGGTTCGTGGTGCTTATCTCGCCGCTGGGTATGAAGTTGTTTCCGAAAACTTTCTGGAAGCCATGGAGGGCCAGCGTCAACGCCAGGTCCTGGGAATCATTCTCATTTAGGTCCGCGACGAGGGGTGCATTGCTGATGGTCTGTTCAAGCCCCGATGCCTGTAAAGCGGTCTCGGACCATCCCAGGGCGGCCTCGAAACCGGACAGGTCTCCGGCGGCGTGCAGACGCGCTAGGTTGGGGTTTCCGAATGGCAGCCGCATCACTCGACCTGTACTGATCAAACTCTTGATGCGGCTTACGAAATTGCTGGCGGTCTCGCTCGGCGCAGCGGCCTGGCCGGCGACGGTGTGTTCCCCGGCCAATACCTGGGCCTCGACGAGCAGGGAAGGGTCCAGCAGTGTGTAGGTTTCGGGTTTTTCAGCCGCCTCCAACAGCTTGGACAGTTCTCCCACGAGCCGGGATTCGAGGGAGTTGTCTTGGAAATCGGTGTTGTCGAGCAGGGTGGGGCGGGCGGTGAGTTTCACGATGGTCGAGACCTGCAAAGGCTTCTTTGTGGCGACGGCGAACGCCCTGCCACGTCCCACGTTCATGGGGCCCTGAGTGGACGAGTTGGAGCGGACCAGTGCCCCGAACAGGTAGGCGGCATCCGTCTTCGAGGACAGGGCCAGCTCCTTCGTGGTCGCGCTCACCGTGAACTTCACGGAGGCCCCCGGGGACAGTTCGCCGAGATCCTGGTAGTTTTCCTTGGAATTCGTGACCCGGCTCCCTTGGGGTTGCGTCGCGCCGGGGGTGAGAACTTGTTCGAGCTCGGCGTGTTCCGTGATCGGCTTGGTCGAGTGCCAGAAGTGAACGCTGGCATTTTCGACGACCTGATCAGTGGTGTTGCGCACCGTCCCGGTGATGGTGATGAGCTGGTCTGGTTGCGGGCGATCCAACATTTGGGGGGTGAGGGATTCGATGCTCACCTCGACGGGCTCGTTAGCCCGAGAAGGGGTGGCGACAATGCCGACGGCGATGGCCGCCAGCAGCAGCATCCAGGTCATCAGCCTTCTCGTCACCGGGCCATCGTAATAGGAGGTTCCGTCCAATCGGGAGGGCGTGGTCGAGATGCGTTGGTGAAGCGCAGCAACTAGAGTTCGTTTCGATACGACAAGGGAGCGCAGCTGCGCTGAGAGTGCGGGTAACCGCAGACCCTCGAACCTGAACCGGTTAGCACCGGCGTAGGGAGTCGGGAATCTCTGGTCGCGACGGGTGTGCTCGCCGCGACCTCCCTGAGGAAACCGGGACATCCGGCGAACCATGGGAGTTGACATGACTGCAACCACCAGCACAACGATCCCGAGGACACAGCTCGCGGTGGGGGGACCCGTCGCGTGGCGTTCCGTGGATCTTGTGACCACCGCCATTCTCGGCGTCGCGCTGGGCGTCGCCTTCTGGGGGTGGGATCTGCTGCTCTACCCCGCGGTGTCGGCGCTGCTCAACACCGCCTTCCCGCCCCTGGCGAGTCTGACTCTCGGAGTGTGGGTGTTGCCCGCGGTTGTGGGTGGGTTCGTGGTGCGCCGTCCCGGGGCTGCCCTGCTCTGCGAGATCGTGGCCGCCACTGTCGAGGCGCTGCTGGGAAATCAGTGGGGGCTGAACGTGATGATCTCGGGCGCTTTGCAGGCGCTCGGGGTCGAGATCATCCTCGCGGTTTTTCTGTGGAGGGGATTCCGTCTCGGGGTGGCGGTGCTGGCAGGTGTGCTCTCCGCCATCCTCGAATTGTGTTGCTGGGAATGGTGGGTCTACCAGGGTGAGTACACCGTCAGCATGAAGCTGGTGGCCCTCGGCTGTGCAGTCATTTCCTGCAGTGCGATCTCTGGTCTCGGAGGTTGGGGCCTGGTCAGGGCGATGGCCGCGACTGGGGCGTTGAATGCCTTCCCCGCAGGTCGGGAGCACCTGATCCGACGTGGCTGAACGGGGGACATTGCGGGCGGTCGCGCTCACCTGGCAGCCCCTGGGAACAGATCATCCGCTCCTGGATGACGTGAATATCGAGATCGGGGCGGGGCAGAGAGTCCTGTTGGCTGGGGTCAGTGGGGCGGGTAAATCCCGCCTGCTGCGGGCCTTCGCAGGAGTGCTGGAGGATCACACCCCGGGGCAGCTTTCGGGTGAGGTGACGGTTGGGGGTCTTCCTGCGGTCGCGGGTCGCGGTGATGTCGTCCTCACCGGTCAACAACCTTTCGACTCGATCGTCGCCGAGACGGTGGAGCGTGACGTCGCCTTCGGGCCGGAGAACCTCGGCCTGCCGGTCACGGAGATTCACGACCGGATCGCCGAGGCGTTGGAACTGGTCGATTTTCCCTTCCTTCCCGGACATCCGACGGCGGCGTTGTCGGGTGGGCAGGCCCAGCGGCTGGCGCTGGCGGGAGCGCTGGCCATGAAACCCGACGTGTTTCTCCTTGATGAGCCGGGGGTGATGCTCGATGCTCCCTCGGCCGCTCGGCTGCGGGATGCAGTGAACGACGTGGTCGTCAGCACCGGTGCCACCCTGGTAGTCGCTGATCACGACATCGCTGGGTGGAACGGGATCGTGGAGCGGCTGGTGGTGATCGATGCAGGACGTGTTCTCGCAGATGGTCCCTTCGAGGAGGTTGTGGAGACCATGGGTGCCCGCCTCCTCGAGCTGGGGCACTGGATTCCGGGGGCACCCGACCCGGAACCCATCGCTGTCGACCTCGAAAGAAACGCGTCCCGGGACCTGGGGGATGTCATGGCCCAGGCCCGGGGAATCACGGTTGACCGGAGGCCACCGCTCACCCTGAAGAGCACCCGGGAAGCAAAGCCGCGGCGGGTGCTGTGTGACGTCGACGTGGAGCTGCGGCAAGGAGAACTGGTGGCCCTCAACGGCGACAGCGGAGCGGGTAAGTCCACCCTGCTGGCCGCTCTCCTGGGAACGCTACCCGTGACATCAGGAGAGGTGAGGGTCGGTGGTGATGATCCAGCACGCCTCACCTCACGGCAGCTCGCGGCGAGAGCAGGCTGGGTTCCGCAGTTCGCGGAGGGCCTGGTTGTGGGGAACACCGTATTGTCCTCCCTGACTGCCACCGCCCTGGTGTTGGGAGGTGACCGGGAGGATGTGGAGGTCCGGGCCCGGCGGCTCCTGGCGGCGGTGGGACTCGGCGACATGGAGGATCGTCATCCGTTGAGCCTGTCGGGCGGTGAACAGCGACGCCTGGCCGTTGTCTCCTCAGTGCTCCACATACCCGGTGTCCTCCTGGCGGACGAACCCACCGTGGGGTTGGACCGGGTGACCTGGGCTGCTGTGGCGGGTGTCCTGCTCTCGGCCCGGGATGCCGGAATCGGGGTGTTAGTTGCTACCCACGATGCCGCTTTGACGCGCCTGGCCGACCGGCGGATTGGCCTGCCCTCGCCGCCCGCGGCTGAGGAGGAGCGCTCTCCGACCGCGAAGGAAGGGGCAGGAGCCAGGGGGTTGCTGGGAAGGAGTGGGCCGCTCTCCCTGCTGCTCGGGGCGGTTTTCTTCACCGTATCTGGTGTCATCGCAGGGGATCTGCTGCCGCTGACGATTGGGGTGACGGTCCTGGTCGTGGTGGGAATGGTGCTGTTGCGGTTCCGGTTCCCGCTCGGACGGCTGGCGGCCCCCGGTATCGCTATCGCGTCCATCGCATGGTCCAATTGGCTGCTCTCCGACCCCCGTGCCATCGAACCCGCGCTCGTGGCTGCCCTGCGGGTGGCATTCATTGTGCTGCCCGGTGTGGTGGCGGCTTCTTTCCTGGAACCCACCGCTCTTGGGGACCATCTCGGGGGTCGGTTGCGCTTGCCGTCGCGTCTTGTCTTGGCGGTGATCGCGGCCCTCCGCTGGCTCGATGGATTCGCTGAACTGTGGCAGGAGATCTCGCGGGCACGACGGGTCCGTGGCGTCGGTTCGGGTCGTTCCCCGCTCAGCAAGGCGCGTGAGTGGGGGGCGCTGTGTCTTGCGTTGCTGGTGGCTTCAGTCAGGCAAGCTGGGCGGCTGACGATCGCCATGGACTCGCGCGGTTACTCCGCCCCGGGCCCCAGAACCTGGTTGGGGGAGGCCGCATGGACTCGCGAGGACACCGTGCTGGTGGTGATCGCCGCTTCGCTGGCTATCCTGCCTCATCTGCTCGGAGCGCTCATCTGACCCTGTTCGGGGGCGGTTACCCGGCGTTGGATCGTTCGCGGTGGGTTCCTCGGCGGCAGGTGTGGAGGGCCTCTTGGATCATGCGTACCGATTCTGGCCCGAGGTCTCGTCCTGAGGCGCGCGCCTCACGTGTGAGCTGCAGCACCTGCTGGTCCACTCCGGTCCGGTCGCCGCGCTGGGCGAGCGAGCGAATCCGCCGTACGACCAAGGGCTCCACGTCCCCTGCGGCGCGGATTCCTTGGGAGATGGCCCAGTCGGCCAGTGCATGTTCCCCGCGGGCCGTGCAACGATCCGCCAGCACCGCCGCGGCGTCAATGATCATGTTCACCATGTCGCTGCGCAGTTGTTCTGCCCAGCTCCACTGGAATTCGAAACTTCCTAGTGGTGTTCCTCGGACCAGTGCGAGTGCCTCGGCCAGTGATGTTTCGCCGGCCCGATTGACCCCGCCCGCGAGCAGTGACTGGAATCTCTCCCAGTCACTCGAAACGGAGGCGGCGAGCCGGATGCGTCCGGAATAGGCATCGGGCAGGTGCTCTCCCTCCGGTCCCTTTCCCAACCAGCCACGCAGCCTGGACATGTTCGAGCGCCTGGTGCTCTCGGCGACCATCAGCGATTCCCGCATCTGGGTGGGGGTTGCTCCCGGATTGGACAGCAGCCAGGCGCAGCATTCGAGGCAGCGTCCGGCGGCCCGGGCCGGTCGCGAGCCGTCGCAGGCCACCAAGTCCACCTCCCCCAGGAGAAGCAGCGTCGGGGAGTGAGGTTCGGCGGCCATGGGTGGTTCCTTGACGGGGCCGCTGCCGGGCAGCGGGGGGTCTTTGGGGGGAAGAGGGTCATCGCACCACCAGGGGGCAGGCTCCGATTCCGGTGCGATCGAGGATGCGAACAACTCGACCAACGCGTGACGGGCAGGTCCCGGGATGAGCTGGGGCTCGAACTCCTCTCCGGAGTCCAGCCTCGCGGTCCGCGCATCCTGCAATTCCAGGTGGTTTCCTGGAGCGGAGGGGCGTTGCCGAGTTGGGGCCATCACGCTGACCCCGACCTGGCCGAGCTCGAGAGACCGGGCGACGCGGAGAACCTGCTGGTGGGTCAGTGGATCGCAGAGGATGAATACCGTGGGGGCGAATCCGGTGGTCCGGTCCGGATCCGAACGCACTGCCGTGAGTGAAGCCGATCCGAGCGCCACGCGGCGACCAGCGCAGAGCTGTTCCAGGTGTGTCAGGGCGTCGTCGGTGGATGGCATGACCACGAGGCGGGGGTCGTCGATGGCTTTGGCCCAGGCTTCCCGGGGGTTGGCTGCAACCACATCGACCTCGGACGACCACTGCGCACACAGCAGACTTGTCCAGGTGCTGGCGGTCATGCCCAGGACCTCTGGGTGGGGACCGGAGAGCCAGAGGCAACGACTCTCCTCCAGAGTGATCCAGACTTCCTCCTCTCCGCGCCAGCCCAACAGCACGGAGGTGGGGGAGGGGTTGACGGGGTCATCGGATCGGGGTTGTGTTCCTCGGCGTCCCAGAGCCGTCCAGAAATGTTCCAGAGGGGATGGGACAGATATGGAGCGGCGCCCG